>NZ_JBIPNG010000086.1:0-17766 GCF_044373815.1 Prosthecobacter sp.
CGGATCGCTATTCAAGTCGTGAGCCTGGGGTTCGTTGCAGAGATCCCAGATGAGGATGCGATCATCCTTGGCGAGTGGTGTGACGAGCGCCTTCACATAATCCAATGGCTGGCTCCATCCAGGCTTTATGTTTTCAAAATAGGTGCCGCCGTAGTCGAACTTGGAATCGTGCCAGCGATTGAACAGGCAGGGCATGACCTTCATGCCGTTCTCGGCGATCGCCGCGACGGCATCCATGAAGTTCGCAGCGACCTTTTCAGGGTCGCGCATCCACGCCGTGTATTCGATCCACAGCCGAATGCAGTTGGCGTGAACCTGCTTCGCCAGTGCCACTTCCTCGCGCATCCTGGCACCGTCATAAAACCACCACGCATCCTCAATCCTCGCCGCCCATGAGGGAATGATGCTGAATCCGCGCAGCCAGCCGTAGCGGTCGTAAACGTGGAGACTCGGCTTTGGTGCGACAGTTGTCTGTGCCGCCATAGGTCGTGGCAGTGCGGCACCAAGCGTGGCGCCCGTGAGGGTTTGGATGACTTGTCGGCGGTTCATGGCTAGCGCTGGCGGATTTATGCTTCAGTCGAGGTAAACAAACTCGTTTGCATTGATGAGCATGCGACAGAGGGCAAAGAGGCCCTGCTCGGCGACGAGATGGGTGGCGGCGCTTTGTTCGTCAGTCTTGGGTTCCCGTTGAAGGCACAACAGGAATGCCCGGCGGATGGCGGCTGCGCGAGAGTCGGTTTCGTTTTCGATGCGGGTGACGAGGTTCGCGGCCTGCTGCAGCATGAATTCGTTGTTGCTCAGCGTGAGCGCCTGCAGCGCGGTGGTGGTTTGCGCACGGGCCGGGGTGAGATTGGCGGGATCAGGGCAGTCTAGCGTGGACATGAACTGATGCGGCGTGGTGCGCACCACAAAGCGGTAGATGCTGCGGCGCAGCAGTTCGGGTTTGTCGGGCGTGATGTAGTCGTAAATGGGCGCATAAGCCTCGGTGAAATTGAAATCGCGATAGCCGGGGCCGCCCATGGCCGGGTTCAAAGTGCCTGCGACACTCAGCACTGCATCGTGCACGGACTCAGCATCCAAGCGGCGCGGGTTTTGCCGCCAGAGCAGACGATTTTGCGCATCCAGACGACTTGCGGTGTCATTGTGAGAAGCGGACTGCTGCTGATAGGCGGTGCTCATGACGATGAGCTTGTGCAGGTGCTTCATCGACCAGCCGCTTTGCAGCAGTTCATCAGCCAGCCAGTCGAGCAGTTCAGGATGCGATGGCTTGTCACCACCGAGACCGAAGTCGCTGGGCGTGGTGACCAGGCCCTGGCCGAAATGATGATGCCAGAGACGGTTCACGAGCACTCGGCGTGTGAGCGGGTTTTCGGGATGGGTGATCCAATCAGCAAGCATGCGACGGCGCTGCCCCTCGGGCATGGCGTTCGTGCCGAAATCCATGCTGGCGTGGTGAGCCCAGGCGAAAGCACCGGGCTGCACTTCCTGCTGCGGGTCTTCGGGATTGCCACGCCGCTGCACCTGAATTGCAGGCGGCTGTGCTTCACTGATGATGGCATAGACTTTGGCGGGTTCGGGCAATGCTTTGAGCGAGGCGTCCAGTTTGACCGCTTGAGTCCGCAGCTGTTTCAACTGCTCTTGCTCAGCGTCAGTGAGTCGGCTGTGCTCCACATCGGGCACCAGCCGTGCATCACCGAGAAATAAGAGGTCGCTGCCAATGCCATCGCCGCCGTCAGTGGCAATGAGGGTGAGGGTTTTCGCTGTCGCAGGAATGGCGACATCAAGGTGCGTGAACTCATCCTTGCGCATTTTAAGCTTCTGAAACTTGCGCTCCGCATCCACATAGACGGTGAAGTCTGCGCGTGAGGCGGCGGCACTCGCGTCGGCACCGAAGCCGAGTGCGGCGGTGAAATGAATCATGCCGAGACCGCTGCTCTGGCGAATCTTTGCGAGATCAAAGGTGATGCCACTGTTGGCGTGCAATCCGAGGATGGAGTGCTCTTTCTCCGCGTAATCCACGCCACCAAACTTCGTGCTGCGTTGCGCATTCAGCGGACCATTTCGGATCGCGTCCCAGGTGTGACCGCTGGTGGCGGGCAGTCCTTTGACCTCTTGTTTGGGGGCCACGGGCACGGGGTTCCGACCATCCGGTACAAAGACCCACGATACCGAGCGCTCCGCTTCCTTCACTTCGGCGGGCCATTCGATGCGTTGCAGTCGATTCGTTTGAATGTCGCGATGGTAGCCGAGTTTGCCGGTTGTCAGATTGCCGGTGCGCAGGTCAATGCCACGACCTTTGACACCGCCACCCACCATGTCGGCAAGATTGAGACCATCACCGGCCAGTTTCGCGATCTGGGCACGCGCGGCTGCCAGTTCCTGGGCAAGGCGTGCTTTCTCTCCAGAGATGCGTTTGGCTTCTGAGCTGTCGACCTCACGATCTCCGCGCTTCGCTCCGGCAAAAACGGCCCACAGTTTATAATACTCCTCCTGTTTGACGGGGTCGAGCTTGTGATCGTGGCAGCGTGCACAGTTCACCGTGATGCCCATGGTCGAGGTGATGACCTGCGTGACCATGTCATCGAGATCGCCTGCACGGGCGGCGCGTCTGAGCATGTCGCTCCTGGTTTCCACCTGCCCAACAAAGTCCCACGGGCCGGCGGCGAGAAAGCCGGTGGCGATGACGGCCGGCGGATCATTCGGCGCGATGACATCGCCCGCGATCTGCTCGCGGATGAACTGATCGTAGGGCTTGTCGGCGTTGAGCGATTCGATGACGTAGTCGCGATAACGCCATGCATTCGGACGCAGTTGGTCACGCTCAAAACCATGCGTGTCGGCGTAATGGGCGATGTCGAGCCAGTGCCGCGCCCAGCGCTCGCCGTACTGGGTGGAGTGCAACAGTTCATCGACCAGCTTTTCATAGGCCTTGGGGTCCGCATCTTTCACAAACTGCTCCACCCGCTCCGGTGTCGGCGACAGGCCGACCAGATCAAAGCTCAAGCGGCGGATCAAGGTGCGACGGTCCGCTGCGGGCGACATCGAGAGATTTTTCTCGCTAAGCTTCGCGTTGATCAGCGAGTCAATGGAGGTGTCTTTGACTGCTCTCACGGGCTGCACGGACCAATGCTGGAGGCGTTTGTCCACGGTGGCGGCTTTGTCAGCGGCGTTTTCTGGCCACACGGCTCCGGCTTGAATCCACGCCTGCACCAAGGCGATCTGCGCGGGTGAAAGCGGCTCGCCTTTCGGTGGCATGCGTTCGTCGTCATCGGTGGATTTAATTCTTTGCAGCAGCAGGCTTTTGGTGGTGTCACCCGCCACGATGGCCAGACCATCGTGGCCGCCTTTGAACGCAAAGATTTTGGCATCAAGGCGCAGCTCGCCCTTCAGCTTTTTTTCGCCATGGCACTCGACGCAGTGATGCTGCAACAGCGGGCGGATGTCCTGGTCAAAATCAACAGCCAGTACGGGAGCCGCTGCCAGGAGGATGAAGAGCGTGGTTTTCATCGTTTGGTTTTCGCTTTGGCAGCCAGATCGTGTGCGGCTTCATCCATGTGATGTTTCATCGCCTTGGCGGCGGCGTTGGCATCATGCGCAGCCACTGCGTTCAGGATGGCGGTGTGGTGATCAATGGCGCGTTGCCTGCCGACATTGCCAATCGTCACACGGCGGCTCTCACGCCCAAGGTCTGCCAGCGATTCGAGCATGAGCTTCAAGATCTCGTTACCGGCGATGCGGGCCAGCGTGCGGTGAAAGTCGATGTCCGCCTCCACGGCTTCGTCGTGCGTTTCAGCAGCCAGCAGGCGCTCGTGAATGCCCCGCAGTTGCTTCACATCCGGGGCTTTGGCCTTCAGGGCGGCCTGCCGCGCGATCTCCGGCTCGATGGCGGCACGGGCTTCGCTCAACTGTCGCAGACGTTCGGACGGCTCGGGGAGGAGGATCGACAAGGAACCGCTGAGCGGCTTGTGCAGGCGGTTCACCGCCCGGATGCCGCTGCCGTGGCGGATTTCCAGCAGGCCCTGGAGTTCGAGCCGCTTCGTTGCCTCGCGCAGCACGGTGCGGCTCACGCCGAGGCGCGCGGCCATCAGGCGCTCCGGCGGCAGTTTGCCATCTCCGGAGTCGACCTCGTCGCGCAGCTGGCGCGCCAGGCGTGAGCAGACCTGCTCAACAAGCGAAGGGGTGGGTTTAAGCGGGGTAATCGTCATGCAATTGGTAGGAGGTCATACCAATTACGAGCTGCCTGCCCAAATCTTTCGCCGCGACTTTGATGAATGCAACGAACGTCATTTTCACCATCTGAGCACTTGCGGCTTGAGCCCCCGCCTGAACGCGGGACAGTGGGCCGGACGAATCCCCGACCGCTTCGCATGCCTTTCCGTGACACATTGCTGAATCTCGCCATCACCTGCGTGCTGGTGCTGATCATCGTGCTCGTGGCGGTATTGCTGAAAGAGAGCCGCCCCGCGCCGTTGCAAGCGCTGCCGGTAGCGGTGGCCCAGGTGCCGGTGGGGCAGGCGATGTCGGACGCCAGTCGTGTGCCGCTGCAGCAGTTCAAGATCTTCCCCAAGGCCAAACTGATCGAAAGCCGCGCCAATGAGGCTGACACGCTGCGCATCAAAGTGAGCGACACGGAGGACGAGCACATCTTCGTGCTCTACTTCGTGGATGCACCGGACATTTCGCTGACTCATCCGCAGCGCGTGCAGGAGCAGGCGCGCTACTTTGGCGTGAGCAGCCAGCGCGTGATCGAAGAGGGGCAGAGGGCGGCGCAGTATGTGACGCAGCTGCTCAAGCAGCAGCCGTTCACAGTGATGACACGCTGGGAAGAGGTGACGGGACTCAGCCGCTACTACGCGCTGATTCTGGTGGAGATCAGCCCCGGCAAGCAGGTGTATCTGGCGGATCTGCTGGTGCAGCAGGGCTACGCACGCGTGGCGGGCGTGACTTCGAGCCTGCCGGCGGATTCACGCTCGATCAATGACTACGCTCTGGAGCTGCAGGAACTGAAGCGTCGGGCCCAGCAGAGCAAGGCGGGCATCTGGGCGGCCTCAAAGCTCTGAACACCCGCGCGAAATTCTAGCATTGATGTATCATGATGCGTTGATACGATGGCATCACCTTGGCTTCTGTACTCAAATCGCTCAGCCTCATTGCCGACCCGACACGGGTGCGGCTGCTTTTGCTGCTCAAGCAGGAGGAGCTGAGCGTGGCGGAGTTGCAGGAGGTGCTGTCTCTGCCGCAGTCCAACATCTCCGCACAGCTTGCCAAATTGAAGGCCGCAGGTCTGGTGACTGACCGACGCAGTGGCAAGAACCGCCTGTATCAGCTCGACGAACCTGCGGCGAAGGATCTGCCTACCCATGAACATTTCCTCGCGCTGCTGGAGGCGGCGGGGGCTGAGCTGCGGGAGGTGACCAAGGACGCTGAGGCGCTGCAAATCGTGCTGCGCAAGCGAGTGCAAACGGCGAAGGCCTACTTTGATGCGCTGGCGGGCAAGTTTGGCCGTCACTACATTCCCGGCCGTTCGTGGAAAGGCTTGGGCGAGACCTTGCTCAAACTCATGCCGCCGCTGGTCATTGCCGATCTGGGTGCTGGCGAGGGTACGCTTTCGCAACTGCTCGCCGAGCGGGCGAAAAAAGTGATCGCCGTCGATAACAGCGAGAAGATGGTGGCCTATGGTGCGGAGCTGGCCCAGAAGCATGGTTTTACGAACCTCGAATTTCGCCTCGGGGACATCGAAGCGCCACCAATCCCGCCGCTGAGTGTGGACCTAGTCTTCCTCAGTCAGGCGCTGCATCATGCGCAGAATCCGGAAAAGGCGCTCAAAGCCGCGCTGACCATCCTGAGGCCGGGCGGGCGCATTGTTGTGCTGGATCTCCTCAAGCATCAGTTTGAGCAGGCACGTGATCTCTATGCAGACGTGTGGCTCGGCTTTTCTGAGAGCGATCTGCACGACATGCTCAGCAGTGCAGGATTTAAAAAGATCGAGACGAGCGTGGTGCACCGCGAAAGCAAGAGCCCGCACTTCCAAACGATCCTGGCGCTGGCCGAGAAGGAAAACCGCCTCACTTCGACGGGGCACTGGTCGGGCTCTTGACGCGCGGCGCAGGCACCGTCATCCCGTTTTGCAGGAGCGTGAGGCCGTTGATCTGCTTCTTGTCATCCCGCGTGAAGATGAGCACGGCTTTCACCACATCGAGCTCGAAACGGTCAGGTGCCGTCTCAAAGACCGGCACTGCTTGCTGCCCTTCAAGCTGCGCAAAAAGAGTTCCGGCCTGCACGGTGACGGTGATCGCCTTCGAACCTATCAGATCATACTTGCCCGCATAGGGCTGCAACTCTTTGTCGGGACGCAGTTGATACTCCGGCGGTGGAGCGCTGCTGCGCTTGGCGGTAATTTCGTTGCCGTTTTGAAACAGCGTCAGTGAAAAGATCACACCTTCACGACGATTGAATGCAATCTCCGCAGGGACCACTTTGTAAAAGAAACGATCCGGAGCTTTGGCAAAGGTTTGCACAAACGGCTGCCCGGTCAGGTTCACATAGAGCTGGCCGTCACGCAGCAGCACAGTGAAGCGGAAGTCGCGGTCGAGATCATAGACGCCGGGATACTGCTTCAGCACATCCGCAGGAAGGGTGATTTCTTTCTGCATGGCGAGATCCACCGGCTTAACCTCGGACGTGGCGGCGATCACCTGGCTTCCAGCGATGCTGTTGTTATTGATCAGAACCACGCGCACGATTCCCTTCGCAGGGATCACCTGCAGTCCGGAGCAAAAACCACCGGTGCCGCCGTCATGGTGCAGGGTCGCCTCACCCTCAAACTTCCCCATCAGCACCCCCAGGCCGATCTGCCCGCCCTGTGAGGGTGCGTCAGCCTGCGGCTGCAGAGCGAGCGCAAAAGCCGCCTTCAATGAAGTCTTGTCAGGATGGAGCAGCGCCTCGCCAAATGTCATCATGTCCGCCGCCGTGCTGCGCAGTGCCCCACAAGCTGCCAGGGAGATGAAATGCCAGGGCTTTGTCTCCTTGTCGCCATCATGCGGTATAGCCAGCCGCAGTTTGCCCACAGGCTGAACGGCGGTGTCGTGCATGCCCAGCGGCTGGCAGATTTTTTCCACCACCGCCTGATCCCATGACATGTGATACACCTCTCCCAGCAGCTGCCCTAGCAGCCCTGTTCCGAGGTTGGAGTAGCTGAAGGTGAAAGTCCCCTCATCATCGAGCTTGGCTGAAGCCAGATAGTTCAGCAGCAGCTTTCCATCATAGCTGGCATAAGGGTCCTCCTCCAAGGCCCCCGCCACAGCATTGTCCGGCAAGCGTGGCAAGCCGCTGGTGTGGGTGGCCAGTTGCTTCAGCGTGATCGCTGCGATGCGGGGATCTGCAAACTTCACCTGCTTGGCCAGAAGAGTGCCGATCGTCGTATCCAGCGTGACTTTCTTTTCCACCACCGCCTGCGCCAGCAGCAGGCCGGTAAACACTTTGGAGATGGAGCCGATTTCAAAAACCAGTTTTTCCGGCTTTTCATTCCCGGCCTCGGGAGCCTTTCCAGAGATTGCGTATTTCACATCGCCCCCCGTGCGCTCGGCCGTGACGATACACCCAGCTTGGAGTTCCTTGGAGAACCGCGCAGCAGCCTCGGACAATGTGCGGGCTTGAACGGTGTTCATGGCCATGATCAGACCCAGCAGCGCCCAGGAAATGTGTTTCATATTCGGGAGGCTATAAAACTCCTGTGCAAACAGCAAGGCGTCTCGTTGACGTGATGCGATTTCCCGCCTCCAATGCCCTTCTGTGAGAGACACCCTGGAAGACATCGAAAACTTCATCATCGACGTGGTGATCAACAATCGCCGTGGCATACGCGCTTCGCTGCTGCGGGTGGTGTTCCGTGGTCTTTCGGGCATCTACTCAGCGGTGGTGCGGTCACGGCTCTATCTCTATCGTCACCGCTACATCCACGACCATCACCTGGGCGTGCCGGTCATCAGCGTGGGCAATCTCACCGTCGGCGGCACGGGCAAAACTCCGGTGGTGGAGATGCTGGCGAAGGCGCTGCATGAACATGGCCGTCGCGTGTGCATCCTGAGCCGTGGCTACAAGAGCAAGCGTCAGAAGAAACTGCCATTCTCGAAAAAAATGGCCGCACGCCTGGGCTTCATTCCCAAGCCGCCTGAGCCGCTGCCACGAATCGTCTCTGATGGTGAGAACGTGCTGCTGGACTCACACAATGCGGGTGACGAGCCCTTCATGCTGGCGAAGAACTGCCCCGGCATCCCGGTCGTGGTGGATAAAAACCGTGTGAAGGCCGGGGCGCATGCGATTCAGCGCTTCGGCGCCGATGTGCTCGTGCTGGATGACGGGCTGCAATATCTCAAGCTCAAGCACCGCCACGACATCGTGCTGATCGACAAAACGGCGGTGTTCGGCAACAATGGCTACATGCTGCCACGCGGCACCCTGCGCGAACCACCGCGCAGCCTGCGCCGTGCCAGCTACATCTTCATCACCAAGTCCGACGGCGACAGCGAGGATGTGGTGAAACAGATCCGCCGCTACAACCGCGCGGCCGAAATCATCGAATGCCGCCACCGCGCGATGCATTACGAAAACATCCACACCGGCGAGCGACTGCCGATCGACGGACTGCGCGATAAATTTGTGGGCGCCCTTTCCGGCATCGCCGTGCCGGAGAGTTTTGAAAACGGGCTGCGCAAACTTGGCGCGAAGGTCGAGGTCATCGCACGGTTTGCGGACCACCACCGCTTTCGCGGGCCGGAGCTGAAAAACTTCGTGGAGCGCTGTGTGCGGCGTGACGTGCATTGCATGGTGACCACGGAGAAAGATTATGTGCGGTTCCCCAAACTGCCCGTGGCGGACATCCCGTTCTACTTCATGCGCGTGGAGATCGAGATCATTCGCGGGCGGGACGTCTTTGACAAGATGGTGCGTCTCATCGCCGAGCCGCGCCGGGTGCCGGCGGGAGTGCTTCCCGCTGATTTCATGGAGGCCTCTTGATGAGCGCGGAAAATCCAGCCATGGCTGAAGTGCGTGTGCACAAGGTGAGCACCGCTGGCAGCACCAGCGAGGTCGGCGATGTCACCGCCCGGGAGGAGCCGCTCGAAATCCGCGTCGAAGGCCGTTCCGTGGCCGTGGTAATGCGCACGCCGGGGCATGATGAAGAACTCGCCACGGGATTTCTCGTCAGTGAAGGCGTGGTGCAGCGGCCGCGTGATATTCTGGAAGTCTCGCAGTGCCCCAGCACCAACAACAAGCATGGCAACATCGTCGATGTACTGCTCGGTGGCGCGGTGGTGAACTGGGACTCGCTGACGCGGCATGTTTTCAGCGCCTCCAGTTGCGGGCTGTGCGGCAAGACGAGCATCGAGAGCGTGTTTCAGCAGTTTCCCGCCGTGAAGGGAGACTGGCGAGTTTCGCCCAAACTCATCGCCAGCCTGCCTGACAAGTTGCGTGCCGCGCAGGAAACATTTGCCAAAACCGGGGGGCTGCATGCGAGCGGACTGTTTGACCTCGATGGCAATCTGGTCGTGCTGCGTGAGGATGTGGGCCGGCACAACGCGCTCGATAAAATTCTCGGCTACGCTTTGCAACGCAACCTGCTGCCGCTGGACCGGCACATCCTGCTGGTGAGCGGGCGGGTTTCGTTTGAGATCATTCAAAAAGCGCTGGCAGGTGGCATCCCGCTCGTCGCGGCCATTTCTGCCCCCAGCAGTCTCGCGGTCGATTTCGCGCAGGAGGCGGGCCAGACGCTCATCGGGTTTTTGCGTGGCGAAACGATGAATGTTTACACCCATCCGCAACGTGTGGAGATGTCACCATGAAACCAGTTCAACTAACAGTCTTCATCATCTGGGGCGCGCTTTGCGGCTCGCTCTGCCTTTATGCTGTCATGCTGAGTTCCATGACTTTTGCTCCGGCCAAAGCTGACGCCAAGTCGCTGGGACAAATCATTGCGCTTGCCGCGGGCAGTGCGGCAGCCCTGAGCTTCTTCCTGCGCAAACTGCTGCTTGGAGGTTTCACCACGGGTGCGCTCAATCTGGATGATCCGGCGCAACGCGGGCGTTTTGTGGCGGGCAATGTCGTGGTCTTTGCGCTGAGCGAGGGCGTCGGCGTGCTGGGCTTCGTCAACGGCATCCTCTCGAACGGCAAAGGAGACGCCTGGCTGCCCTACATGGGTCTCGCGCTTGCCCTGATGCTGTTGCACATCCCGCTGCCTTCCCGTTTCAAGACTGCTGCATGAACGGTTATTTTGATCACAACGCCACCACTCCTCTGCACCCCGCCGCACGTGAGGCATGGTTGAAAGCCAGCGAGAAGCACTGGCATAATCCTTCTAGCCTCTATCGCGACGCGGGGCTGGCGAGCCAGCAGCTTGAAACTGCTCGTGAACGGCTGGGCACACTGATGGGCGCAGAGGCCGAGCGCATCGTGTTCACCTCGGGTGCCACGGAGTCGAACAACGCTTTGTTTGCATCATTGCCCGCCGAAGCTGTCGTTGTGATCTCCGCGATTGAGCACCCGAGTGTGCGTGAAGCTGCGCGTGGCCGGAACGTGGTGGAGCTGCCGGTGAATGAGGATGGTTTTGTGCAAGCCAATGTCCTGAAGCTGCTCATTGCTTCCAAACGTCCCGCGCTCGTCTCCGTCATGGCGGCGAACAATGAAAGCGGGGCATTGCAGCCCTGGCGCGAACTGGCCTCGCTTTGCCGTGAACATGGTGTGCTGTTTCACACGGATGCCGCGCAATGGCTCGGCAAACTGAACGCCACGGATCTTGGCGAGTGCGATTTCATCACCGGCAGCGCGCATAAATTTGGCGGCAGCAAGGGCTGCGGATTCCTAGTTCTCCCCGAAGAGGATTCACGGCTCGGCTTCATCCGTGGCGGTCCGCAGGAACACGGACGGCGTGCAGGCACGGAAAACTATCCGGCCATCGAGGCCATGGTGACGGCCTTGGAGACAATCAGCCCGCGTTTGAGCGAGGTTGAGCAAACGCAAAGCGCGATGCGCGATGCTTTCATCGTTGAGATGCGTACGCGTTTCGACTCCCTCCGAGTTATTAGCGAATCGGCGCCACGCCTTTGGAACACCGTGCTCATGGTGATGCCGGAGCATGACAATCTGAAGTGGCTTACGCGCCTGTCGCGTCGCGGCTTCAGCATTTCCACGGGCTCGGCCTGCAGTTCGGGCAAGGAAGGTTCGTCAGTTGTGGTGACTGCATTAGGTGCCAGCGCCGAAGAATTGAAGCGTGTCGTGCGCATCAGCAGTGGTTGGGAGACGACGGCAAAGGAATGGCAGGCGCTCGCGGCAGCTTTCGTCGAGGTGTTTGAAGAGCTCAATCGAGGCGGCAGACCGCAGTAGGTCCTCATGCTCCTGGTCTGGGGCGGATCAGGAGTACGAGAACGAGCGAGAATACGCACACCATGGCGAAGACGCCGAAGATGACGTTGAGCGGCACTTGCAGGTCACGCATCTTGCCGAATCCCCAGTCGGCCAGGCCACCGCACATCATGCTGACGAAATTCATGAGACCATAGCCTGTGGCGCGCATGTGTGGACGCACGATCTGGCTGAGGATCGGCATGTTGTTGCAGTCAAAGAAGCCCCAGCCGACGCCAAAAAGAATCAGTGATGCGATGGCGAGGCCGAAGGAATTCAATGCGGGTGCGTTGCCCACGCCAAACATGGCGGGCACGATGAGCATCATGCCGATGGCGCTGACGTAGATGCGGCCTCGGTCGCTGTGCCGCATCCAGCGGTCAGCAAGCCAGCCTCCGAGAATCGCGGAGAGCAGCGCAGCGCCCTGCCAGTAGAGCGCGGCGGACACGCCCGCCTTGCCCTGGCTGATGTCGAAGGCCTTTTGCAGGATGGCCGGCATCCAGTCGCGCACCACCCAGGCTGCGAGCGCTGGCAGCGTGAAGTAAAACACCAGCAGGATGAAATTACGATTGCAGAGCAGTTCTCCAAGAGCACCACCGCGCGCGGTGGGGCTCAGCGCCTCCTGCGTGTCCACCTGACGGGGCACATCGCGCAGCAGGAGCAGCAACGGGATGGCATAGAGGATGCCTGCCAGTCCGGTAAAGTCGAACATGAAGCGCCAGCCAAGCTGCGGCGCATCCGCCACGAATCCGGCAAATCCGCCGACCATCACACCACAGTAGATGCCCATCTGATGCACGCCAATGGCACGCGAACGCGTCCCCGCTGTGTGATAATCAGCGATCAAGGCCAGCGCCGCAGGAATGTAAAACGCCTCGCTGATGCCCATCAGTGTGCGTGCCCAATAGAGCTCATTGAAGCTGCCCACATGCCCGGTGAGCCAGGTGATGAGAGACCACACAAACAGGCTGCCGCAGATCGTCAGCTTGCGGCTGTAGCGGTCCGCAATGTACCCGCCGATGGGGCTGCAGATGGCATAGACCCATTTGAATGACGCCAGCATATGGCCCCAGTTTTCTTCGCTGCCGATGTCTTTGATGTCGCCCATCACTGACACTTTCATCGAGGCGATCATCTGGCGGTCCAGGTAGTTCAGCAGCGCCACTGGAAACAACAACCCTACGACCAGCCAAGCACGGCGCATGAGTGGGGATGGGGTGTCAGCAAGGGGCGGAGACGAAGACATCCCGCCATTAATCACAGCAGTTCCCGGACGGAAAGCCTGAATTCATGCCCAGGCTTGATCAGCGCATGATGGAAGCAGCATCAAGCCTCTTCCAAGCGGTAGCCGATACCCGGCTCGTTGACGATGCGCGGACCGGCTTCGCCAAGTTTCTTGCGCAGGTGATTGATGTGCACGCGCAGGCCTTCGCTCGGATCGCTGGACTGGCCGGCCCAAACCTGCTTCATGATCTGGTTCTGCGTGACGATGCGCCCCGCGTGCTCGGCCAGCACCTTGAGCAGTGCGAACTCGGTGGGTGTGAGTTTGAGCGGTGCCTCATCAAGCGAAGCCTCGTGATGGAGCAGGTCCAGCTTCAGTGGCCCGACGACAATCTCGGCGCTCTGGCGCGTGAAACGACGGCGCTGAATCACCGTGAGGCGGGCGAGGAGTTCTGCGGTGCCGAAGGGTTTCGTCACGTAGTCGTCCGCGCCGATTTCCAAGGCCTCGACCTTGATGGTTTCCTGATCGCGCACGCTGAGGATGAGCACGGGGACATCACTCCACTCGCGCAGCCGCTTCAGCACCTCGATGCCGTTCATGCCGGGCAGACCGAGATCGAGCAGCACCACATCAGGCCGATGAAACGCCGCCTCCTGCAGACCGAGCTGGCCTTCGGCTGCCTCACACACCTCGTAGCCGCGCGACTCCAGCACCATGCGCAGCAGGCGGCGCATCTGCTGTTCGTCGTCGATGATGAGGGCTTTGCTCATGCAGCGCTGCGGGTTTTCACGGGAAGATGCAGCACGAATTCGGCTCCACCAGTGGGATGAGTGTGCGCTTCGATGTCACCTTTCATGGCACGCATCAAGCCGCGTGCGATGGCGAGGCCCAGACCGGTGCCGCCAGCGGGTGAGTCGGGAGCACGGTAAAATTTTTCGAACAACTGGTCTTCCGCCCCCAGCGGCAGGCCGGGACCGTGGTCGCGCACGCGGAGTTCCAGAGTGCTGCCGGCAAGCGAGGCTGCGACCTCGATGTGGGTGCCTGCAGGAGCATAGCGCGTGGCATTGTGCAGCAAGTTGCCCAGCACCTGGGCAAGCAGGCGGCTGTCGAGCCGGAGCAATGGAAGTTCTGTGGTGCCTCTGATGAGCAATGGGTGTGCGGCCAGTTCTTCCTGGATGGGCTTGGTGGCAGCGTGCAGCACATCGCCAATCTCGCACCAGTCGGGCTGCGGCTCCAGTGCTTCGGATTCCACACGAGTCATTTCCAGAAAGCTTTCCACGATGCGTTGCAGGCGGCGGTTCGCGGTCTCGATCTCTCGGGCATACGGATTCCCCTGCCCCAGGCCGTCCAAAGCGGTGCGGATGATGGCGATGGGAGTTTTCAGCTCATGCGCAACGCTGTCCAACAGCGTGCGGTGCAGGCGCTCAGACTCCGCCAGCAACTCAGCGCGATGTTTCAGCTCCAGCAAGTGCTCACGCTCCTGATGATGTTGCGCCAGTGTGGCCTCGCGCGCGCGCAGCCGTGTGATGAGATGCCCCATGCTCAATGCCACAACGAAAAACAGGATGAACATCACCATGTCCTGCGGCTTGTCGATGTGCAGGGTGAACTGCGGCGGGATGAAGAAATAATTCCACACCAGGGCGCTGACCACCGCCATCATCAGCACCGGTCCACGGTTCCACCATGTTCCCGCGAGCACGATGGCCATGAGAAAGACCAGAGCCACAAAGAGATCCCCCGTGTAGGGCAGCAGCACCCAGCAGGTGGAGGCCAGCACAAACACCAGCGTGAGTCCGCAGCTGTACTGCCCTACCTCCGCCAGAGAAACCGGCGTGGGGGATGTTGAGGCACTGGGGCTGTCGGTGGCAGACATGACGGGTCTAAGTTTGGCCCACCTTCACCGCAAAAGAACGGCCCGCCAGTAAACAGCCGTAGCCATGGCGTTAAGAAAGTGTAAAAGCAGCGCTCAAGTCTCCTCCA
The DNA here is from genome assembly GCF_044373815.1 of Prosthecobacter sp. Classification (GTDB taxonomy): domain Bacteria; phylum Verrucomicrobiota; class Verrucomicrobiia; order Verrucomicrobiales; family Verrucomicrobiaceae; genus Prosthecobacter. Next base: position 14,600 of record NZ_JBIPNG010000086.1, read on the forward strand.
AACGGTAGCCGATCCCCGGCTCGTTTTTGATCTCCAGGGTGGAGCCTTCGAGCTTTTTGCGCAGGTGATTGGCATACACGCGCAAATATTGGCTCTGCTCCTCCGCCTGCGGTCCCCAGACGGCACGGAGCAGCTGCTTCAAAGTAACGATTTTGCCAGCATGGCGCACGAGCTGCGCGAGCAGCGCATATTCAGTGGGCGTGAGCTTGAGAGAATGGCCATTTAGCGATGCCTCGTGATGCACGGGATCAAGGACAAGAGGGCCTAGCTGCAGATTGGCCGCGTCATGGGTTCCCTGGCGGCGCTGGATGGCGGCAAGCCGTGCGATAAGCTCCGCAGTGCTGAAAGGCTTTGAAACGTAATCGTCCGCTCCGGCATCGAAGGCGGCGAGTTTGACGGATTCCTGATCGCGCACGCTGAGGATAAGCACGGGGACGCTGCTCCATTCGCGCAGCCGTTTCAGCACATCGACTCCATCCATGTCGGGCAGGCCGAGATCCAGCAGGATGACATCGGGTTTGTGGAAGACCGCCTCCTGCAGCCCCATCTGACCATTTTCAGCATCCCTCACGGTGTAGCCCTTCGACTCCAGCGCCATGCGCAGCAGGCGGCGGATCTGGATTTCGTCATCGATGATGAGGGCCGTCATTTGGAAGGTGGAACGAAAGCGGACACCTGATTGATCTCAATCACAAACTCCGCGCCGCCGTCAGGATGATTCCGCGCGGTGATGTCCCCTCCTTGCGCCTGGACAAAGCCACGCGCGATGGCCAGCCCAAGACCGGTGCCGCCCGCGGGTGATCCCTGAACACGGTAGAACTTTTCGAACACGCGCCTTTCCGCGCCAGCAGGCAGGCCGGGACCATGATCGCGGATGATCAGGCGCAACCGCTGATCACGAATCGTGGCGCTGATGTCGATGCTGGTGCCTGCGGGAGTGTAGATGGCGGCATTGTGCAGGATGTTGGCGACAGCCTGGGTGAGCAGGGCGTGATCAACTTTCAGCAACGGAAAATCATCGGCCAGTTGAAGCCTGACAGCGTGAGTGGCCAGCGGAGCGCCGATGGCGTGCTGCGCTGCGGAGATGACATCGCGCAGATCGCACCAGTCGAGATTGGGTTTGAGCACCTCGGATTCGAGCCGTGTCATTTGCAGCAGGCTGTCCACCACACGCTGCAGCCGCTGCGTGGCGGTGGTGATCTCGCCGAGGTAGGGGCTTTGCGAACCATTCATCCCTTCGAGCGCAGCGGTGATGATGGCGATGGGCGTTTTCAGCTCATGCGAAACACTGTCGAGCAAAGTACGATGCAGTTTCTCCGACTGCGAGAGCATCTCTGCATGGCTGACGGCCTGGATGAAGTGCTCCTTTTCCAGCACGAGCGCGATCTGAAGCGCAAAGGCCTCGATCATCTGCCGTGTGACAAAGTCGAGGCGAGATGTGTCCTCAAAGTGCACGCCCAGTACGCCCATGGTGGCGGTGGCTGTCTGCAGCGGGAACCAGGTGGCGGCGGACTCAGGCAGGGTGTCGGTGTAGCGGCCCGCACACTGCTTGTTCTCATAGCTCCAGGCCACGACGCCCCACTCTTTGGGCGAGGGCTGGAAGCTGCTGGCCTTATGAGCGGCCTTGGGCAGCGAGCGATCCTGCTCGCGCACAATGAGGGCGGTGTTTGCATTGAGCAGTTCGTTGATCGTGCGCAGCGCCTCGGCCAGGCCCTTCTCCGGCTCGGCGGCCAGCGCGGCGCTCTGCGTGACGCGCAGCAGCGCATCTGTTTGGCGAAGTCGACGACGCTCTGCGACCTCGCGCATGCGCAACCGCGAAGTGAGGCTGCCCATGCTGAGCGCCACGATGAAGAACATGCCGAACATGATCCAGTCCTCCGGCTTGCTGATGTGGAAGGTGAAGATCGGTGGAATGAAAAAGTAATTCCAGCACACAGCGCTCAGCGTGGCCATCATCAGCACCGGCCCGCGGCTGAAGCGAAGCGCCGCGATCACCACCGCGAGCAAAAACACCAGCGCGACAAACATGTAGCCAGTGAATGCCACCAGCCCCCAGCACACACTGGCTATGGCAAAAATGGCGACGATGGCCCAGCTGTATTCGCCAATGATCGAGTCCTGCAACGGTTCCTGCAGAGGGGCGATGTTGCGTGCCTTGTCTGCGGCGGCCAAAGGCCGCACGACACACACATCGATGTCACCACTACCGACAATGAGCGTGTCCGCGAGCGACTTGCTCCACATTCCTGCCTTCTCCGGCTTGCCGACGACAATCTGCGAGACGTTGCGTTCTCGGGCCACCTGCAGCAATGCTTCGGAAATATTCTCCCCGGTCACGGAAACGACCTCCCCGCCGAGCTTGCGTGCGAGGCCGAGCGAGCGGGTGAGGCGATCCTGCTCGAGGGGAGTGAGAACACGCGAGCCCTCAACCCAGACAACGAGCCAGGGGCAATTCAATCGTGTGGCAGCCCGGCGCGTCCAACGGATGAGGCTTTCAGCATAAGGACTTGGGCCCACGCCCACCATGAGACGTGCATTGGTTTTCCACGGACTGCTGACACGTTTGACGCGGCGGATGTCTTCAAGATCCCGGTCCACATGCTCGGCAGTGAAGCGCAGGGCCAGCTCGCGCAGCGCGGTAAGATTCCCCTCTTTGAAGAAACCGCTCACGGCGTGCTCCGCACGTTCGCCCAGATAGACTTTGCCGCCCGCCATGCGCTCCAGCAGCTTTTCGACGCTGAGGTCGATGAGCTGGATCTCGTGCGCGACATCTAGGATTGAATCCGGAACAGTCTCGGAGATGACCACGCCGCTGATCTGTCGCACAATGTCCACCTGGCTCTCGATGTGTTGGACGTTCAGCGTGGTGTACACATCGATGCCCGAATCGATAAGCTCCAGCACATCCTGATAGCGCTTTGCATGGCGCGATCCGGGCACGTTGGTGTGGGCGAGTTCATCAACGAGCACGAGCTGAGGCCGCTGTGACAGCACGGCATCGATGTCGAACTCCTCCAGCGAGAATCCCCGGTATTCGAGCTTCTTGCGTGGCAGAAGACGCATGCCTTCGAGCAACACAGCCGTCTCGGAACGACCATGCGTCTCCACGATGCCCACGAGAACATCCACGCCTTCTTTCACCCGCTGGCTCGCGGTCTGCAGCATCG
>NZ_JBIPNG010000459.1:0-5318 GCF_044373815.1 Prosthecobacter sp.
GAACGGCTACGGCTCCCTGCAGTTCCCAGAGCGTCAGGTTTGCTGCCTGGCCGGCTTCAGCGACAAAACGCTGGAGACTCTGAAGCTGCTGGATTCCGACCCAGGCGCACTGATCCGCATGATCGAGGCCGTGGAGCTATAACACCAACCACACACACGGCCCGCCGCCCATTCCGGGCGGCGGGCCTTTCATTTTACCACTCCCTAGAAAAGGAGGTTTACCATGCAAAACAATGAAGTCTCTCAGCGCGTCCGCAATGCGCTCAACCGTCTCGAAACCGAACAAGATGTCCGTGTGCTGTATGCCTGCGAAAGCGGCAGCCGTGCCTGGGGTTTTGCGTCCCAAGACAGCGACTACGATGTGCGCTTTCTGTACGTGCATCGCCGAGAATGGTATCTCTCCATCGAGAGCCGGCGCGATGTGATCGAAGAACCGCTCTGCGATGAACTCGACGTGAGCGGCTGGGAATTGCGCAAGGCGCTGCGCCTGCTGCGGAAAAGCAATCCGCCACTCCTTGAATGGATGAAGTCACCGATGGTGTACCATCGTGATCCAGACTTCACCCGTGAGTTCGAGGAACTGGCCGGGATGTTTTATTCGCCGCGCCGCTGCTTTGCGCACTACCTGCACATGGCATCCGGCAACTGGAAGAGCTATCTGGAGGGCAGGGAACAGGTGAGCCTGAAAAAGTATCTCTACGTCCTTCGGCCGCTGCTGGCGTGCCGCTGGATCGAGCGTTCGCTGGGTCAGGTGCCCATGCTCTTTCAGGAGCTGGTCGATGCCGTGCTCGATGAGCGCGAAGTCCGGCTGGCCCTTGAGGCTCTCCTGGTCCGCAAGCGCGCTGGGGATGAACTCAGCAAGTCTGCGCCCGATGCCGTGCTTTCGCGCTTCATTGTCGCGGAACTGCAGAGGCTCAAGGCACTGAACGATCCTGAAGACGCCATGGGTGACCTGGATGAACTCGACATCTTCTTCCGGCGTTACGCCTTGAAGTCGTAGCGGATCACTTCTGCCGATCAGCAGCCTGGGAGGATTCCAATTTCTTCCAGGCTGCAATTTCACCCCAAAGAACGAACACCGCTGCCGGGAGGACCGTGCCCGCCTTTCAACATCTCATTCTATTTCATCATGCAAACTCAAGAACTAACACGCCTTGGCGTAAGCCAGGGCGCAGCGCTCAAGTCTGGCATGGAATTCATTGCGAATTTCATCTCCCAAGGCGGCGAGTCCGCGCGCCTGGCGGAAGAACTTGGCACCATCATCTCCAAGCCGGAATCATTCCTCGGCGATCCTTTGCGGGAGGCCTTCGCTCGTGATCTCTATGCGCCTGCCTACAAGCAGCGCGATCAAATTGCGCCCTGGCATCAATGGGGCGTCGGACTCGATGCGAGTGCGGTGCAGCAGCTGGCGAACGCCTGTGCGCTGCCCATCGCCGTGGCGGGAGCTCTCATGCCGGATGCTCATTCAGACTACGGCCTGCCGATTGGTGGCGTGCTGGCGACGGAGGATTGTGTGATTCCTTATGCCGTCGGTGTGGACATCGCGTGCCGCATGCGCCTCACGGTCTATGACCGCAAGGCCAGCACCATCGCGGGGCAGAAGGACCGGCTGGCGAACATCATCGAAAGCGAAACGCGCTTTGGCATGGGCTGTGAGTTCAAGCAGCGCCGCCAGCACGATGTGATGGACGAGGACTGGAGCGTGTCTCCGATCACGCGCCGTCACAAAGACAAGGCGTGGGCGCAGCTCGGCACCAGCGGCTCGGGAAATCACTTCGTGGAGTTTGGCTCTTTTAGTGTGTCGGCAGATGATGCTGTTGCGTTGAAGGAGTCCGGCTTCGACATCAAGCCGGGCGAGTACCTCGCGCTGCTTTCTCACAGCGGTTCACGCGGTGTGGGGGCGCAGGTGTGCCAGCACTATAGCCGCATCGCCATGGACCGACGTTACGATTTGCCGAACGAGATGAAGCACCTCTCGTGGCTCACCTTTGAGGAAGAGGCCGGTCAGGAATACTGGGCGGCCATGAACCTCATGGGTCGTTACGCAGAGGCGAATCATGCGCTCATTCACAAGCACATCGCGAAGAAGGTGGGAGCTCATGTCATGCTCGACATCGAGAACCACCACAACTTCGCATGGAAGGAAACGCATGTGGTGAATGGCGAATCGCACGAAGTCATCGTGCACCGCAAAGGTGCGACGCCTGCAGGTGCAGGCGTGCTGGGAGTGATCCCGGGCTCGATGGCGACGCCGGGCTTTGTGGTGCGTGGCAAGGGGAACCCCGAGTCGCTCCGCAGCGCATCTCACGGCGCAGGTCGTGTGATGAGCCGCAGCCAGGCGCTGCAGAGCTTTGCCTGGGGAAATGTGAAGAGGCAGCTCGCCGCCGCAGGTGTCGAGCTGCTCAGCGCCGGTCTTGATGAAGTGCCGGGTGTTTACAAGGACATCCATAGCGTCATGGCCGCGCAGACAGATCTTGTCGAAGTACTCGGCAAGTTTGAGCCACGCATCGTGAAGATGTGTCCCGCTGGAGAGAAAGCAGAAGATTAAAAAAATGAAGTTCAAGAAAGGTATGAAAGACCTCCTCACCAAATCCACCGTCCTGGTGCTCAACCGCAACTGGCAGGCCATCGCCGTGAAAACGCCGCAGGAGGCCTTCAGCATGATCGCCACCGGAGCGGCCACAGCGCTCGACATCGAAGCGGACGGAAACATCCGTCCGGTGACATGGAAGGAATGGCTGGTCCTGCCGGTGCGTGAAGGTGACAACACCATCGGCACCGTGAACGGTCCGGTGCGTGTGCCTTCCGTGCTGGTGCTGGCCCGCTATGACAGAGTACCGAAGAAACGGCCCAAGTTTGGCGTGCGCGGCATCTGGGAGCGCGATGGTGGCCTGTGCCAGTACACCGGCCGCAAGCTGCGTCCGCACGAAGGGAACATCGACCACGTCGTGCCGCTGTCCCGTGGCGGACCCACCTCCTGGGAAAACTGCGTGCTTGCCGACAAGCGCGTCAACAGCCGCAAAGGCAGCAAGCTGCCTGAAGAGGCCGGCCTGAAGCTGCTGCGAAAACCTGCCGTGCCACGCGAACTGCCCGTCACCCACCTGATCCGCAACACGCATCAGGTGCGGGATTGGGAGATGTTTCTGGCCAAATGACCTGTGCCGCCGGGGCAACCCGGCGGCATTTTGCCTATTCGGGCAGGGAAACGATCTTGGCACTTGGCAAACGGCCAAGACTCGCCAGCATAACTGTCCAACATCAAGGAACGATCACCAAGCGTGTGAGTTCCTTCGTGCCGAAATTCCAACTTAGGAGCTGTGCATGAATGAAACGTTGACCAAAACGACCGTACTGGTGCTGAATCGGCACTGGCAGGCCATCGACTCTAAAACGCCCATGGAGTCCTTCAGCATGATGGCGGCGGGCAATGCGACCGCACTGGATATCCAAGCCGCGGGTGACATGCGACCGGTGACCTGGGAGGACTGGCTGAAACTGGAGGTGCGTGAAGGCGACAACAGCATTGGCACCGTGCACGGGCCCGTTCGAGTTCCCTCAGTGCTGGTGCTGGCCCGCTTTGACAAGGTGCCCAAGCGTCGCCCCAAATTCTGTGCCAAGGCGATCTGGGAGCGCGATGGCGGCATGTGCCAATACACCGGGCGCAAGCTGCGACCGCATGAGGGCAACATCGACCACATCGTTCCCGTCTCCCGTGGTGGCGCGAGCAACTGGGAAAACTGCGTGCTGGCAGACCGCCGGGTGAACAGCCGCAAGGGGAACAAACTGCCGGAGGAGGCGGGGCTGAAGCTCCTGCGCCGTCCCTCAGTGCCACGTGAGATACCCGTCACGCATCTCATCAAAAACCATCACCGCGTGCGCGACTGGGAGATGTTTCTCGCAGGCGGGACCGGGGTGTTTGAGGTTTAAGGGCTAAACAGCCAAAAGGGCAGGAGCCGCTCTGTAGCGACTCCTGCCCTTCTTGATTGGTGATGTTCAGACTCAGCTCAGCTTGGCGCCAACTTTCTTCAGGATCGCCTCGAGCATGCGGCCGTATTTGACATAGCTGTCGTACTGTTCCTTGGCCTTCTGCTCAGGGGAGAGATCATCTGCAGCACCAGCGCCGTGGAAGACGACGGCGACATGCGGCTCGATGCTGATGTAGCCATTGTAGCCGGTTTCGACGAGGTCCTTCATGATGCGCTCGGTCTGGCCTTCACCTTCGCCGGGGAAGGTGTAGACGGCGTCGTTCTTGGTTTTGTCCCAGATGCCATCTTTGACGTGCACATGAGCCATGAAAGGCTTCACGGCCTGATACATTTCCCACGCATCCTGCTTGTGGCCGGGGTTGTCTCGGTCGTCGATGAAGACGGGGTTGCCGGTGTCGAAGACCCACTTCATGCCGGGCACGGCTTCGGCCATGCGCTTCACGTAGCTGGGGCTCATGCCGCCCCAGTTCATGCAGTTTTCATGCAGCACGGTGATGCCGGCGTCGGCAAAGCGCTTGTTGATCTCCGTCATGCGACGGATGCGCTCAGGGGCGAACTGCTCTTCCAAGTCCTTGCCGCCTTCGTCTTTGCAGACGGCGTAGCTCATGACTCGGATCAGCTTGGCACCGAGGCGCTGCATGCGCGGGATGGCACGGCCGATCTCGGCTTCGGTGATGCTGAAGTCGTCGGTGATTTTTTTGGCCCAGTTGCCGATCAGGGAGCCGAAGCCGCTGACCTTCATGTTCTTCTCGGCCAAGCGTGCCACGACCTTGTCGAAGGTGGCTTCGGGAATCTCATGCAGGTTGCCCTTCACGCCGTCGAATTCGACAATGCGTGACTCGATGCTGTCCCAGCCGAGTTCCTGGTGGGCCTGGATTTGCACATCCAAGGATGCGCCTGCTTCGTCTGCGATGCCGGTGAGTTTGATCATGGTCGGGGGATTGGGATACGGAAGGTAGGATTGATGGATGCAGAGGGCTGGAGCGCAAGGTTTGGCTTTGATAAAAATGACCGGCCGTGGGAGGTGATGTGGGTCTAGCCGCTATTCGCGACAGCGGAGGAGTCTTTTCTTGAACTTGCGCGGGGGGGCGGCATACCTAAAAAATGGCCGAATCAATCTCTGGCTCTGAACATCACATTGCCAACAGCGTTTCCGGTCAGCACTCCGGACTGATGATCCTTGGTGGCGGCCCGGCGGGGCTTGCCGTGGGGCACTTTGCGCGCAAAGCAGGACTCGAATTTCAACTCTTGGAGGCTTCTTCCCGTTTTGGCGGCAATGCGACGACCTTTGTTGAAAACGGATTTCGTTTTGATTCAGGGGCGCACCGGCTG
>NZ_JBIPNG010000460.1:0-5297 GCF_044373815.1 Prosthecobacter sp.
CAGCATGCCTTCATCCAACGCTGCGCTTGCTGGTAAACGTTCTGCCAGGGCGGCAGGTCATGGGGCATCATGCGCCACTGGCAGCCACAACGCACGATGTAACGCAGCGCGTTGAAAAGCTCGCGCAGCGGATACTCCCGCTGGGGTGCATCCTCCCGCATCAGCACCAGGTAGGGACGGCAAAAGTCCCATTCTGCATTGCTGACGTCACTGGTGTAGATGGCTCTTGGCTTGTTGGTCGCGGGTTCCATCCCAAGCTTATTGCTTGGAGCCTCACCGATGTACAGCGCTTTTTAAAGTTAATAACAGGCTCTAGGCCGCTCATGGAGGGAGGCGCTGGCATGTGCATTTCACCAGTGCAACCCAACAAAAAACCTCCCGGCTTGCGCCGGGAGGTTAACCTTGAAGGGTTGAATCGTTCAGAGAACAATCAGAATTAGAAGCGGATGCTGAGGGTCACGCCGTAGTACACAATGCTGTTGAACGGGGTGGATGGGCCGCCTGGAACTCCTGGGTATCCTGGAAACGGCGGGTCATCGCTAGGCGGGATACCAGGGACGTAGTCCGCCTTGGAGGAGCGAGCCAGATTCTTCATCGGACCCATTGGCAGGTTGGCAGCAACGTAAGGGGTCAGTGTCGCACGGCTATTGAGCTTGATTGGGAAATCAATGCCAACAGTCAGGGCGGTCCAACCGGAGATGCCACCTTGAGCTGCAGACTGGCCGAAGAGGCCGCCGCCACCGACGAGGTTGCGGGAAGCCTGTGTGAAGCCAGCGTTGTAGTTCAGGCCATAGCCAAGACCAGCGTGTGGGACGATGCTGATGGCATCGGTCACGGCGATGGTGGATTTGGCGGTGAGGTCGAAGTACCAGCCACCGTTGAAGAGGTCATAGTTCGCGCTCGAAGCCAGATTGATCGGACCGAGGTTGGTGTTGACGCCCAAAGTGAGTTGCTGGATGTCGTTCATGCCGTAGCCTTGGCCGAAGAAGTCGTTCATACCACTGCCATTGGCGAGGGAGCCCATGTTGTGGATGAAGCTATAGCCGAAGCTGACCGCAGCAGGACCGAAGTCATGCGAGATGGCAGCACCCAGCTGAAGGCGCTGGAAGGAGTTGGTGTTCTTGATGCCATCACCCATGTTCGGGGAGAAGCTGTCCTGGTCACCTGCGAGGGAGCCGTAGTTCACGTCCCAGAGGAGGGAGGTGCTGCCTGCGCCGTCTTCGGAAGCGCCGCCCACAAGGAGAAGCTCGCCGTTGAGCCCGGAGCGGACCCAATGCTGGCCGTAGTTGATGCCACGCCACACGTAGTTGGAGTCATAACCGATGGAGGCGGTGATGCCGAGATCATCGTTCGCGGGAGCGGGAGCGATAGGGTTTTTAGGAGCTGGAGCGGATGGTCCGGCCACAACGGGAGTGGTGGCCAATGCCAAGAACCCGAGCATTTTCAGGAGCGTGTTCAATTTCATAGTCTGATTATGTTGGTTGGTTTGTTTGAGGTTGGACTCTTGCGTCCATAAAGAAATAATTTCGCAATACTCGAGGAGTATGGAAGCCTTCTCTATGGTTGGTTTGAGTTCAGTCTCACGGCTAACCGAATAGCCTCTAGAGCCACGCACGAGCTTACGAAAGAAGTAAATCGGGTTAACCCACGCTTGTTCTAGGAGTTGGATTACGGTGATGCTTTTTAAAGTTAGAGTAATCTTCCAAAATGTTGTATTGGATGGGCTTACACGATTTGCTGCGATTCAAAACAACTAACTCACGCAGGGACCCACACTGGGGAGTGTTTAAAATCGTTCAAGCAGGTAAAATCGACGATAAGGAAAAAGTAATTACATCGAGGCTATTAGTTGACGGCTACCAATCTGGTTCGCTTTACAAGAGTCAAAGAGCTGCACGGGAACTGCTTTTGAAGGGGGGGCGAGTTGGCACCGGATGTTGCGCGGGGACGGAGTGTGAAAGATTGCTTTGTGAAGAAGGTAACGGTCTGGTGCGCTCAAGCCTGATAGGGTTCATACTTCCACACAAGAAACCCGTGCACGAACACATTGTTGACCATCGGTCGGACGGTGACATGGTCGAGTTCAATCGAGATTGGCAGCGCCGGTTCAGCGGGCGAAGAGCGGTCAACGCCGCTGAGGCGTGGGGCGATGTACCAATAGACCTCATTGACCGGCTTTTCGCGAAAAGCCTGGCCGAGTATAATGTCGCCGCCTTCGATAAGCACGGTTAGAACATTTCTTTTGCCAAGTTCGGCGGGCACTTCGGCTATATCTTTACCCCGCATGATGACTGTGCGGTCCTTGAAGTTGTTGGCCAGAACGTGCGAATGCTGCGGGATTTCGTCACTACCGGTGAGCAACACGCACAAGGGCTGCAATTTGCCGCTGCCAGCAATCGATTTCGCGGATAGGCACCAAAAGCCCTACTTGCATGTGTCAGGGGCCGATTCGTAACCGCCTGAATCAGAGGTGACTGAATTCATCAAACAGCTTGAGATCAAGATGCTCAACATTACGGGATCGAGAGAAGGCAGGGAGCCAGGCATCAAACTATGGGTGCAGCAGGCCTTGAATCGGGCGTTTTTTTCCACCGATTGTCTGGGAAGATCTTAAGTAAGCTGACTGAACACGAATTCTAAAAGATGTGTTATTCCGTCAAGGATTACACTGATCTAGGCATAGAGAGCGGGTATCGCTCCAGAGAGATGAATCTTGGTGCCCGTGTCATTTGCCGATAGGCTTTTTAATCCTTCGAACAATCAGGCCGTGTTTTTCGCAATAGCAGCCGTCACACCTTGCATGGCTTGCTCATAGTTATGGTGCACCGCCTCGACTTGCACGAAATCGTGCTAAACCTGTTACGATGTGCATGCCTGGCGGTTTTGTTTTATCGTGCGAGCGGATTCCGTAGAGGAGGGGGACTTCTAACTTTATCCTTATATTAGCTCTAACACCAAAAAAGCCATTAACGTTTGAGCTTGGGTTAATCCATTAAATTCATCATTAACCTTTGCAAATGACTAGGAAAAGCGAAATACTTTTCGCCCTATTTACATAGTTAAATACAAAAAATGCTCCTGCTCCTAATTATGATTGCTGTCTCTCCTACGACAGCAAAATCTCACGATTAAAGGAGAGAAGCATTTGATTCCTCTGTTCAAACCCCTCTTCCAAGCGCAGCACAAAAGCACTAAATACAAGCATGCACCCTAGAAATTGAAACCCTAGACCCTTATGCCAACAACCGACCAACTCAAAAAAGCTGTCATTATCAGCGAAAAGCTTGATGCTCTCGAAGCGGAACTTGCTGTAATTCTTGGCGGTTCATCAGCGCCTGCCAAGAGCGTTCAGGAAGATAAGCCCCCAAAGGAGAAGAAGACGAAACGTGTGATGTCTCCAGAAACGCGTGAAAGGATGGCTGCCGCTCAGCGGAAACGCTGGGCGAATTCAAAGCAGGCTTGATACTCTGGTCATTGACTGCCTGAGTATAAAAACCTCCGGTGCCCATTGTTAGCGAGCACAGGAGGTTCTTCAGGTCGTTAAAGCTGCCTTTTTCAACCCGTCTGCTTTGGATTGCAGTGAACGCAGATTCCTGACCTTACGGAATGGAACCTCAAACCATTAACGTGACTTAAGGGTCACTTCGAAGCTCCCCCTTTTGCCTAGCAGTAGGGGCAACCTTTCTGGAATGATGTCACCTCGAGAGCCTGTTATTAACTTTTGCCGAATAGATAAGAGAGCATGAGGGTCGCGAAGGCCAGCCAGTGCATGCCAGTGAGAGTCGAAGCCAGACGCTCGTAGTCCCTTGAGAGGCGCTTGAAGCGCCTCGCCCAACCAAAACTGCGTTCCACCACCCAGCGCTTTGGCAGCAGCACAAAGCCTTTTTTGGCCTCCGAGAGCTTTACTGCCTCCAGCTTGATGACGTGCTCTTGCGCCTGGCATTCAGGCTACACACCGGTGTAACCTTGAGCCACATAGGCCAGTTGCACATCTTCTCCTGTGGCCTTCTGGATGTGCTCAGCGAGCTCGCCGAACTGCGCACGCTCCTGCTCGTTTGCCGCCGTCACTTTCACCGCCGGCAGATGTCTGTGCCAGCGCATTTTCTCGGAGCGGTGCCACGCGCATAGGCGGTGAAGAACTTGCGGTGACACTCCTCGACGTAGGTGTCCCGATGTTTCCCGGGCGTGAGCATGAAGTCGATGTAGCGCTTGAGATAGTCATCCGCATCGTAGTCGCCGCAGGTGATCAGGGAGTCCATCAAGACCTTGGTGAGCAGGAGGTTCAGTGCGTTTTCACCGGCCCGCAGAAATTGGTGATAGTGGATGCTGCGCTGTCCCCAGTAGCGCGCCTGATCATGCAGAATGTTCCCGCGCTCGTTGATCGCGGTGTATTCAGAGCGCCAGAGAATGCTGCCGGGATGCGGTGACTTTGGTGCCATGTAGTCACGGACGGTGCCGCAGTCATGGCGCAAAGCTGAGCGGTCGTAATACCAATGCACGGGCATGGCGATGGCATCAGCAATGAAACCTCCCATGGCGAGGCCTGTGAGTGAGTCTGTAGTCTTCTCCATGAAGCTCAATGAGTGATGGCTGCGCTCGGCTTGGCGGCCTTGCGGGTCCATTGGACGAGTTTTAAATCACGAGTGCTCAGACCACGATTGCTCTCCAGGCCGAGCAGATTCCAATGATGAGCGTGGAGCTTGAATGGGCTGCGGATTTGCTCATCAAAGTCGGTCGGCCAAAGGACGCCGTCGATTTTCTTGAAATCACGAAACGTCACATCCACCTCCGCTCCACGGGTGCTGTCCAGGCCGTTGAGTGTGAGGCGCACTCGGCGTAGCAGCTTGCTGCTGCGGTCGATGTGGAGGATGACGCGGTCCTCTTCTGCCATGCCCAAACCTGGGCGTAGAATGGCGAGCACCTCATCACACAGAGCCTGATCCACTAGGGACTCACCATTCATGGCGAAGACCGTGCCGCTTTGCTGGAAATAGAACGGGCCAAGCAGAAAGAGCGCGTAGGCATCCGCCACGAGTGCTGCGGCCTGCTCGGTCTCGTCGTCATCAGTGGCCGTGCCATTGTAGGCAATGGCGATTTGACCAGGCGAACGCAGCACTTTCTTCACGCCTCCCGGTCCGGTGTGGGATTGCGCGATGATTCTGGGTGAGAGGATAATCCTCTCCTCAGACGCCCCACGGAACTTTGAGTCCACCAGCACAGGCTGAAAGCGTGGTCCGATGGAAGCCCACTTGCCTTCATAGCGCACGCTCAGATCCATGATTCGATCAAAGGCGAAG
>NZ_JBIPNG010000087.1:0-17602 GCF_044373815.1 Prosthecobacter sp.
CACCTATTTTGAAAACATAAAGCCTGGATGGAGCCAGCCATTGGATTATGTGAAGGCGCTCGTCACACCACTGGCCAAAGATGATCGCATCCTCATCTGGGATCTCTGCAACGAACCCCAGGCTCACGACTTGAATAGCGATCCGAACAAGCGCGAGTTCGCCTGGCTCAGCCAGATTGCCGCCACCGTGCGTGCTTGTGGCGTCCAGCAGCCCATCACCATCGGCACCATGAACGGTAATCGAGGCAGAACGGGAAACATCGAAACCTTCGCGCCGCTCATGGACGTGCTTTGCGCCCATCCTTATGAGCGCAACCGCGATGGCCTGGAACAACTCATCACCGCTTATCAGTCGCTGCGCCAGACTCACGGCAAACCCTTGCTCGTCAACGAAACCATCCCCGGCTGCCTCGATGATGTCACTCGCGCCGAAGTGGCGAAGTATTACACCACCTTGCTCAGCGATGCCGGCTTCGGCTGGATGGGTTGGGCCTTGCGAGAAGGCCTCGCCATCTCCACGCGTCGCGACCGTTACGATGGCAATGGCATCAACGGCCAGGGGTTTCATCCTTACTTCACCAAGGACGGCAAGCTGCGCCCTGGCCTGGAGTTCCTCACCGAGAAACCCAAGCTCCGCGCGCCCTGGGAGAAGGCATGACCGTCAAATCAAACGAACCGGAGACACAACGCATGAGCGTGAAACACACCCTCCTCACCGCCCTGCTGCTCGCGCCGCTGCTCATGCTGCATGCCGAGGAGAAGCCTCTGAGCGCGTGGCTGTATCTCGTACGCACCGAAACTTGGACCGAGAAATGGCCAGATGCCTCCGGTAAAATCGAAACGCGCAACGTTACCGCCGAAGTGTGGACGCAGGCCATGCAAGGGGCGCTCGACGCCCAAGGGACGCTGCACATTCCGGCGCAAGCGAAGCCCTATTACCTCGATGGCCCGCTCGTCTTGAAATCTGGACAGAAACTCAGCGCCGATCCGACGGCTGAGATCCGAATGAAACCCGGCTCCAACACCTGCATGGTACGCAACGAGCACATTGTCGGCTTCGCGGACCAACCGGTGCCTGAAGACACTAAGCCAGACACGCACATCATGATCGAAGGCGGCATCTGGACGACGTTGGCAAATGGCGTGAAGGACAGCAATGGCAACCATCGTGGCTTATCTTCAAAGAAAGACCCCGTGCCCGGAACGCATGGCGTCATCCTTCTTCACAACGTGCGTCATGTGATCGTGCGAAACATCACCGTACGCCAGAGCCGAGCCTTCGCGGTGCAACTGGCCAACGTCAGGGACTTTACCGTCGATGGCGTCACGCTAGATCGTCACGGACGCGATGGCGTGCATGTGAACGCTCCCGCGAGCCATGGTCTCATCCGTCGCGTGAGCGGTGTTTCACACGATGACGCCGTCGCTCTGAACGCCTGGGAATGGAAAAACTACGCGCCCAGCTTTGGGGCCATTCATCACATCGTCATCGAAGATGTTCATGGCTCGCCTGATGGCGTCCCATCGGCAAATTCCATCCGCATGCTCCCCGGCGTGAAACGCTTCAGCGACGGCACGACACTCGACTGTCCCATCCATGACATCACCGTGCGCGGCATCACCGACATCAGCGACTTCAAACTCTACGACCAGCCCAACCTCGAAGTCGGAAGCGACAACGACGCCAGCGCCGGCATCGGCTCGCTGAGCGACATCGTTTTCGAAAACCTCACCTTCAACCGCCCCGGCAGCATTCAAATCCACGCCAACACCGATGGCCTGACCGTTCGCGACGTGAAGCTCAATTTTCCATTCGCCGAAGAGTATCACCTCATCGAACTCGGCCCGAAATCACAGACCTACAAACACAAGTCAGACGACCCGGCCACCTGGACCGAAATCTTCTCCCCTGACCTCGATTGCACCGTGCGCAGTCTGAATGTCTCTGGCGTTCGCCCTCAAGGAGCAGCGACTGATTTGTCCACGGAGCAGGTTGTCCACGTCATCGAATTGAAACCCAACCCTGACTACCCAAAGACCACTCCCAAAGGCGGCAGCGGCAAAGGCATTTGGATTCGCTAACTCACACCCTTATGAGCACTCATTTCTCCGGCCCATCCCGCCGCGACTTCCTCCAGAAAATCGGCGGCGGTTTCGGCAGCATCGCACTTGCTTCCCTGCTGGAGCAGGACACTCGGGCCGCTACCAATCCACTTTCAGCCAGGCGACCTCCCTTGCCGGCGAAGGCGCGTGCGGTGATCCAGATTTTCTGCCCCGGCGGCCTCAGTCATGTGGACTCGTGGGATTACAAACCAGAGCTGGCCAAGCGCAGCGGCAAACCGTTCGATCCTGATGGCAAGATGCAGTTCTTCGCCTCCAAGCCGGGCAACTGCCAGGGCAGCTACTGGCCGTTTCGTCAGCATGGTCAGTGTGGACGCTGGATCAGCGATCTCTTCCCGCAGCTCGCGACTTGCGTCGATGACATGGCCTTCATTCACTCGATGCAGAGCAAGAGCGCGCTGCATGGCCCTGCCATGTTCATGGCAAACACCGGCTTCATCCTGCCCGGCTTTCCCAGCATGGGTGCCTGGGTCACCTACGGTCTCGGCAGCGAGAGCGAGAACCTACCCGCGTTCGTCGTGCTGCCTGATCAGCGCGGCCTGCCGCCCGGCGGTGTGATCAACTGGGGCGCGGGCTTTCTTCCCGCCGTGCATCAGGGGACAACGTTGCAGACCGATGCTGAAAAGCCGCCCATTGCCGATCTCTTTCCACCCGAAAGCTTCGCGCAACTGCGTGGCGATACCGAGCAGACCAGCCGCGATTTTCTGCAAACCCTCAATCGCGCGCATGCCGCCGAACGCGCCGGCAACACCGAGCTCGAGGCCCGCATTGCCGCCTATGAACTCGCGGCACGTCTGCAACTCAGCGCTCCTGAAGTCACCGATCTCCGTGGCGAAACGTATGTCACCAAGCAGCTCTACCAACTCGATCACGAAGACATCGGCCCCTTTGGCCGGCAGTGTCTTTTGGCGCGTCGGCTCGTCGAACGCGGTGTGCGTTTCGTGCAGATCTACTGCGGTGCGGAAAACACCACGGCTAAAAAAATCCGCCCCAACTGGGACA
Organism: Prosthecobacter sp.; assembly: GCF_044373815.1. GTDB lineage: Bacteria > Verrucomicrobiota > Verrucomicrobiia > Verrucomicrobiales > Verrucomicrobiaceae > Prosthecobacter. The sequence goes on from NZ_JBIPNG010000087.1 coordinate 3,124, forward strand.
GCCACGAAGACCTCGTGCGCGACCACGGCTACTGGGGCCAGGTGCTCGACTCCGGCGCTGCCGCTCTGCTGCGTGATCTGAAATCACGCGGCATGATCGACAGCACACTCGTCATCTGCACCAGCGAATTTGGCCGCCAGCCTGCGGCCCAAGGCAAGGGGCGCGATCACAATCCCGGCGCCTTCACCGCCTGGATGGCTGGTGGTGGCGTTCAAGGCGGCACGGCGTATGGCAGCACCGACGATCTCGGCTCCAAGGCGGCCGAGAACCCAGCCTATTGCTACGATCTCCACGCCACCGCGCTGCACCAGCTCGGCATAGACCACGAAAAACTCAGCTTCTACAACAACGGCATCAACCGTCGGCTCACCGATGTGCATGGGCACGTCATCAAAGATATTCTCGCATAGCTTCTCACTTCATTTTCACATGTCCCGACTTCACATCGCCATCATCGACTGGACCACCTCCCCACAAGGTGATCCCGAATCTACCATCGAACGCCAGATCATCGGCGGTGCCGCGCATGTCACCCGCACCCTCTGCGAAACCGACGCCGATTTGACCGACGAAATCTGCAGCGCAAACGCCATCATCATCTGACACAACATGCCGCTCACGGCCAAAGGCATCGCAAAGCTCCAGAACTGCCGCGCCATCATCCGCAATGGCGTTGGCTTCGATAGTGTAGACGTTGCCGCAGCACGTGAGCGTGGCATCGCCGTGTGCAATGTGCCGGATTACGGCACCGAAGAAGTGGCCGATCACGCCATCGCTCTCGCCATGGCGCTGTGCCGGCAAATCTTGCCGCTGGATGCCGAAGCCAAACAGCTCGGCTGGAACATCCGCGTCACGCCGAAACTCCGCCGCCTCAGCACTCTCACCTTCGGCATAGTCGGCCTGGGGCGCATCGGCACCGCAACGGCCCTTCGTGCCAAAGCCCTTGGCTTCCGCGTCATCTTCCACGATCCCTATCTTGCCAATGGCGCCGACAAAGCTGTCGGCATCACCCGTGTGCGCCCCCTTGAAGAACTCCTCGCGCAAACCGACGTCCTCTCGCTGCATTGCCCGTTGAATGAAGAAACACGGCACCTCATTGCCGAGCATGAACTAGCCCTGCTCAAGTCCTCAGCCTTTGTCGTGAATACCGCACGCGGCGCCGTCATCAAGAAGACCGCCATCCTCGCTGCGCTGCGCGAAAACCGCATCGCAGGCGCCGGGCTCGATGTCATCGAAGATGAACCACTTCGCACCGCTGATGAAGCCGCTACGCCAAATCTCATCGCCACCTGCCACGCCGCGTTTTGCAGCGTGGAGAGCAAGATCGAAATGCGCAGCACCTCCGCCCGCATTGCTCTCGCCGCAGTGCGTAATGAACCGCTAGAAAATGTGGTGAATGGCGTTTGCTCCTGAATAGCTCCGTCGTGAGCTGTACTTAACATCCCATGAATCTCCGCTCCTTTTTCGTTGCTTCTCTTGCACTGACTATTGCTTCAGCTGCTCTGGCTCAAGACACCAAACCGCTGCTGCACGATCACGTTCTGCCTGTACTCGCCACGCCAGATTTCAAGGCACCGTTGGACTCCAGTTTCAGCATCGCCAAAGGCAAATGGACACCCGAAGGCGGCGTCCTCAGCGTGCTGGATCTGCCGGAGCAGAAGCACATCCCGGTGCTGCATCACAAAGCGGGCCTCGCCAGCGCCACCATCGAAGTGGAGTTCTTGATCGAAGGCCCGGGCAGCTTCCTGGTGGGTTGTGATTCCAGCAAACATGTGGGCCGTGTGGTGGTTGCAGCAGGAGGTCTGAGCATCGCGGAAGATTCCGTGGCACCCTCACACACCATTGCCAAGCTGCCGATGACAGTGAAAGCAGGCGAGTGGCACAAGCTGCGCGTTGAATGGCATGGAGATCAAATGGCTGCCAATCTCGATGGCCAGGAACTGAAGGCGCAGCATCCATATTTGGCGACACCAAAGGCTCGAAGCTGGCTGGCTGCCGGTAAGTCCGTGAAGGTACGCAATCTCAAGATCAGCGGTGAGGCGAAACCATGAGCCGCAGGCACTTTATCTGCGCCCTCTTCGCGCTGCTCGGCGTCCTCTGTGGTGAAATCCAGAGCGCCGAGCCGCATACCCTGCTCGAAGAATCCTTCACCACCGAACTCTCCAAAGACTGGTTCTGGGGGCTTGGCACCTGGACGGCAAAGGACGGTGTGCTGCGCGGTTTTGAATCTGGCCCACGACGGCATGGTCCGGTGAAGGTGCGAAAACTCCCTCTCAAAGACTCCGTCATCGAATGCGACTTCAGGCTGGAAGGAAAGGCGACCTTTGCCGGCATCATCTTCAATGGTTCGCAGGAGCGCGGGCACATCGTCCACCTTGTCATGGGCACGGACACGCTGCGCATCCTGGCTCATCCGAAAAAGGGCGAGAACGTGGAACTCCTCAAACAATCCAACATCCTTGCCGTGGGTGACTGGCATCACGTGAAGATTGAATTCAAGGGCGAAACCATCACCGCCTCCATCGATGGCAAGACCATCAACGCGAGCCATCCCTGCATCGCCGAGGAAAAGCAGACCTTCGGTCTGGGCGGGGATTCGGGTGGACCTGAAGGCGAAAAAGCAGGCGCGCTGGAGTTTCGGGGCCTGAAAATCACCGGCTGACCGGGCCGCGGCAGCGGATGATCACCGCCGCGATCACCGTCCCGATGAGGTTCGAAACGAGATCCCAGCCCGTATTTTCGTAGCCGCCCACGTTCGTGTTGGGGATCGTCAAGACAGCGATGAACTCGATCACCTCGTTCAGCGCGCCGAAACCCATGCCACCCGCCGCGCACAGAGTCAGCATGCCAAACGTGGGGCGCACCGCGCTGCCATCCGGCTGACGCAGTGCCTTGCTCAAAAGATGCCAGCAGAGCCAGGTGGTGACGCCAAAGCCATAGGCATGCACGATCTGGTCGTATTTCAGCCACTGCGGCACGATCCACCAGCTGTACAGCACCGCCTGGTCCCCATTGTAGGGCCAGTCGGAGGGCAGGGGGCACAGACCGCCTGCCATGTGGGCAAGCCCCCAAACCGAAAAGGCCCAGAGCAGCGGCACCGTGAGCTGCACGCGGCGATGTACGGTGCCTATGACCCCGATCAAAATGACCATGACCACGATGTAGAAAATGAACTCACGGTTGCCTTGAACAATGGCCCCGATGATCGCCGCCATCATGTAGGCAGCATTGAACAGGATGACTGGCAGCAGCTTCGCGAGAGGGGCAGGGGGCATGCGGTACGCATGCAACGCCTGGCCGGGCCTTTGGCAAGAGCTTCCTGCTACACCGGTTGACTGGCACTCTGTGTGCTGCATCCTAGCACACCCCTCCCGCATGAAATTCATCCTTCCGTTTGCCGCCCTGGTTCTTTCCGCTTCGCCGAGCCAGGCTCAGATCACTCTGGAATCCGTCAAAAGCTTTGCCGACCTCGAAAAAGTGGCCGCGCAACTGGCGCTGCAGCCGTATCAGTCGCCCACGCAGCAGCTCGATCCGTTTTTCGAGGGGCTGAAATACGATGGTCACCGGCAGATCCGGTTCCTGCGTGACAAGGCCTTGTTTGCCGAGCAGGGAGATGCATTCCGTGTCGAGTTCTTCCACCCAGGCTGGATGTTCAAGAAACCGGTCGTCTTTTACAACATCAAGGAACCTCAGACCGTCGGTGTGCCTTTTGATGGCAGCCACTTTGACTATGGCGGCCTCAAGGTGCCTGCGGGTGCCAAGAATCCCGTCGGCTACGCGGGGTTTCGCGTGCTGGCACCCGACTCCCTGGTGAAGCGTCCCTTCGAGTTCATGGTTTTCATGGGCGCCAGCTACTACCGCGCCGTCACCACGCAGCTCGGCTACGGCATCTCCGCGCGCGGCGTGGCGGTGAACACGATCGGCGGCGAACCCGAAGAATTCCCCGACTTCACCCATTTCTGGTTCAAGGAACCCAAGGCAGGAGAAAAATCATTCAAACTGCTCGCGCTGCTGAATGGCCCGAGCATCACCGGCGCGTATGAGTTCGAATCCACTCCCGGAGTCAGCACCGAGATGAGGATCAAGGCTGCGCTGCATTTGCGCAAGCCCGTCAAGATGCTGGGCATCGCACCCTTTTCGAGCATGTTCTGGTTCGGCGAGAACTCGCATCCGAAACCTTACGACTTCCGCCCCGAAGTGCATGATTCGGACGGTTTGCAGGTCGAGATCAAGGACGGCCCGTCCATCTGGCGTCCGCTGGATGTCAGCCGGGACTTGCGCCTGAGCATTTTTGAAACGGACAACCTCAAGGGCTTCGGCCTTGCTGAGCGGGATCGTGACTTCAACAACTTCCAGGATCTCGAAGCCAACTATCATCGCCGCCCGGCGGTATGGGTGGAACCGGTGAGCGGATTTGGCAAAGGTGCGGTGACACTCGTCGAACTCTCCAGCGGTGAAGAGACCTGGGACAACATCGTGGCCATGTGGAAGCCGGCGCACCTGCCCGCGACACCTGCAGAGCCTCTCAAAGTCGAGTACAAGCTCCACTGGCTCGATCAACATCTGCCAGGCGCGCTGTGCAGAGTCATCAGCTCACGCCGTGGCTTTGTGATGGACTCAGACGATCACCTTTATGTCGTGGATTTTGCCAAAGGCGCTGAGAATGGCGCGGCCAAACCCAAGGACTGGACGCCCGACATCGATGTCGTTCTCAGTGCTGGCGAAGGCAAGGTTCTGGACAAGCGCGTGATGCGCAACAACGAGACCGGCGGCTGGCGGGCTTTCTTCAAGCTCGACATTCCCGAGACCACCAACCTGCTGGAAATCATGATGGAGCTGAAAGAGGAAAAGAAGGTCATTTCTGAACGCTGGATGTATCAATGGCGTCGCTAAGTCTCACCGATCTGGGCTGGAACGAGTTCTTCGCGAAACACTTCGAGCCGTTTCGCGAGCAGGGCTGGAAACCTGCGCGCCTGATCCGTGACAACAAGATCAGCTATGGTGCGCTGCTTGAGGATGGCACCAACGGCTTCGATGAGTTTGAGGTTATCCTGGGGGGCAAAGTTTACCACGATGCTGAAACAGATGCCGAGCTGCCTGCCGTAGGCGACTGGGTGGCACTGGAAGTCGGCGGCGAAAACGGTGACAACATCATCCGCGCCCGTCTGCCACGCCAGACCTGCTTCTCACGCAAAGCCTCCGGCTTCAGTGCCGAGGAGCAGGTGATCGCCGCAAATGTGGATGCCGTGATCGTCGTCACCGATTCCGGGCCAGACTACAGCTTGCGCCGCATGGAGCGCTACTTCACGCTCATCTCCCGAAGTGGTGCTAAAGCCGTCGTCTTGGTCAACAAGGCCGACCTCTATCCCGACAAGCAAAACCAGGAAGCCGCCGAGGCCATTCGTGCTCTCAATGCCGATGCTGACGTGCATGTGACCAGCGTGAAAAAGCGCAAGGGTCTCAAGGTGCTGAAAGACTATCTCAAGCGCGGCCAGAGCGTGGCTGTGATCGGCTCCAGCGGTGTCGGCAAGTCCGCGCTCGTCAATCTCCTGCTGGGTGAAGACTGGCAGTGGGTGGATGAAGTGAACGAAGTCACCGGCAAAGGCCGCCATACCACCACGGCACGTGAGCTGCTCGTGCTCGACAGGGGCGGCATCCTCATCGACAACCCCGGCATCAAAGAGGTGCAGATGTGGACGAATGAAACCACGCTGCGCGAACGTTTTGCCGACATCGAAGAACTCGCCCAGCGTTGCAAATACCATGACTGCAAGCACGGCACCGATGCCGGCTGCGCCATCCGCACCGCCGTGGAGTCCGGAATTCTGGATGCCGAACGCTACGAAGGCTATCTGAAGCTGGAGGATGAAATTGCCAAGCTGCGCAAACAGCGCAAAAAGCGCCAGATGACCGTCGAACGCCGCAACAAACGCGATCACAAAATCAAGGCACGCAATCGTGTCGATCGCGAGGATATCGAGCGCGATTTAAAGCCTCGCAAGTAATCTGCACCCATGCCTCCCCAGCCTCCTCCTACCCGTACCGGCCTCGCCCGCGCCATGTCAAAGCTCGGCTTCTGCTCGCGCAGCCGTGCCACCGAACTGATCCGCATGGGCAAGGTGAAGGTGAACCTCGTCGTTCGGAAGAATCCCGAGTTCCCCGTGATCCTCAAAAAAGACGTCATCATCATGGACGACGTCAGCATCAATCAGGCACCGCGTCTCTACGTCATGCTCAACAAGCCGCGCGGCCTCGTCACCAGCGCCTCGGACGAACTCGGCCGCGAGACGGTCTTCTCCTGCTTTGAAAATTCCAAGCTGCCACACCTCTCTCCCGTGGGCCGGCTGGACAAAGCCAGCGAAGGCATGCTCCTCTTCACCAATGACAACGTCTGGGCGGACACCATCACCAATCCCGACACGCATCTCGACAAAACCTACCACGTTCAAATCAGCGGCACCCTCGATGAGAAGCGCCTCGCTCTGATCAGGCAAGGGGTCGTAGACGAGGGGCAAGGCGACCACCTCTCCGCCAAAGTCATCAAAATCCTCCGCTCTGGCGAAAAGAACATCTGGCTGGAAGTCGTCCTCGATGAAGGTCGCAACCGCCACATCCGCCGCCTGCTCGAAGCCTTTAACATCGAAGTTCTTCGCCTAGTGCGCGTCAAAATTGGCATGCTCGTTCTGGGAAACCTGCAAAAAGGCCAGTGGCGTGAGCTCACGAAGTACGAAGTCCTGAAATCACGCGAGCCGCAGGAGTTGCGGTAAGCCGCGTCATCACTGCATTAACTGATCCCAACTCAGTTTGAAGCGTGCCAGGTATTTTTTGAGCCGGTCAGCGTCATTCATTTTGCTGCGCTTGGCGCGCGAGACAGCGAACAGCTTCCTTCCGGCATCAGAGAGCGTTTTACTTTCCCGGCACACCTGCAAAACAAAGTCCAGCTGCGCCAGATCAAAGGGATCAATCTCCTCCCTCTGAACCTTGCTGAGTGCGGCGTTCTCCCGGCTTGATGACTGATCACCAGCATCCCGCCAGCCTTCACGCAATCGCGCAGCCTCCGTCTCCACACATTCCACGGTGATCCTGCCTCTGGGGGCCAGTGTGGCCATGCGTGTCACCGCCGCATTCAGATCGCGGAAATTGGCGCTCCATTTCGCCTCGGGACTGCGGGCAAAATTGAGGAAGGCATCGCGGGCTTCTTTGTTCATCCGCACCTGGCGGCGGTGCGATTTCGCAAAGCGCTCCAGTTCGAAATCGAGATTCGCGGCGATATCTTCTCGCCTCTCAGCAAGGCTCGGCAGCGTGAAGGTCCACAGATTGATGCGGGCGAGAAGGTCATCGCGAAATTTGCCAGTCGCGACCTGTGTGCGCAGATCACGATTCGTTCCCGCGATGAGTTGAAAATCACTCTGCACCGCCTTGTCGCTGCCCATTGGCAGGAACGTCTTGTCCTCAAGCGCCCGCAGCAGCATCGCCTGCTCATCAAGGCCGAGCTCGCCGATCTCATCCAGGAAGATGAGACCCTTGTCAGCTTCCTTCAGCAATCCAAGTCGGTCCGACTGCGCACCCGTGAAAGAACCGCGCTTATGACCAAAGAGCGCCGACATCGCGTGATCACCGCGCAGCGTGGCGCAGTTCACTTCGACAAACCTGCCACCAAGCCCCGCGCGCGAACGCCGCAGATCGTAGATGCGGCTGGCCAGCATGGATTTTCCCGCACCCGTCGGCCCCATGATGAGAATGGGCGCTTTGGAGTTCACAGCCACCAGCTCAATCTGCTCGATGAGTTTGTTGAAGCCCTTGCTCTTCGTAGCGATGCCGCTCTTCAGAAAATCCAACGTGCGCTCCTGTTCCTGCGCAAAGCGGGTGGAAAGACGGTCATACTTCGAGAGATCGAGATCAATAATCTCATAACGCCCCGAAGCCTTCGCATCACGTCCGCTCTCGCGTGACGGCGAGGTTTGCAGCAACCGGGCCGGGATGAAGTTCGCCTCATTGAGCAGAAACCAGCAAATCTGCGCCACATGCGTTCCAGTCGTGAGGTGGATCAAGTAATCCGCCTTCTCTGGATCGAAGGGATAACCACGCACGAAGTCATAGAGCCGCTCATACACCTCCTGAAAATCCCAAGGATCCTTCAGCGCGAATTCATGCACCACCACCGTCGTCTCAGGCGACACCTTCTCGATGTCCGCCTTCACCTGCTGCGCCAGATCCGCAAACTTCGGTTCTGCCAGCAGTTCCAGCCGCGAAATCACCAAATCCTCCTGCTGACACATCGCCACCGTAGGTCGCCATCTCGACCATCTTTCCGCTCCCGTAGCACGGTCCAAGTTTGAACCAAGGAATCCGAAGGTGATAATAGGCTTGTTTGATCGCACAGAAGATAAATAACTATCCAAGGGGATAAGTAAATGGGGATTAAACAATCGGCTGAATTGTGGATGGAAAGGCCAAAATTATTTTCTTTCCCCTATTCTACAAGGCCTCCAGCCTCATCCTATCCCGCCATGCATGATTTTGGCACGCCCCTAGCAATGGGTATTGGTACGCAACAACTAGTCGTCACCACCAATTTCCATCTTCAACCATGACATCCCCATTCCACATCATCGCCGAAGCCGAAGCCATTCTGCCTGCCCGCAACAACGCAGGTAAACCGATCACCGTGATCGGTACGGAGGCGATTCGCTCCGGCTTTGACCAAACCTGCATCGATCAGGCTCTCAACTCGCGCTCCGCTCCTGGCGTGACCGATCTCGTGCTCAATCCCGACGCGCATGCCGGTTACGGTGCCCCGGTCGGCTGCGTGATGGTTTCTCCAACCCACATCTATCCAGGTCCCGTGGGCGTGGACATCAAGTGCTCCATGTCCCTGCTGCAGATGAACATCCCTGCCGATGCGATTATGGACAAAGCGATCCGCCGTCAGCTCATCGACGCCATCTTGCTGCGCACCCCAACCGGCGCTGGCCGTGGTCAGCGCGAGGCAAAAAAATCGCGCCGCGTCTCCGCCGATCTAGGTGTGCAGGTGTGCACCGAAGGCGCGAGCAAGAGCGTGTGCGAAGCACTCGGCATCCCGTCCGAGTGGGCGCTGCGCTGCGAAGACGGCACGCACCTCGGCCACGATGGAAACGTCTCCACGTTGAACGAGCGACTCGACAAGATGCGCTCCTTCAACGGCTTCGCCGGTTTCGAAAACAAGATGATGCAGCTCGGCTCCTACGGAGGTGGAAACCACTTCGGTGAGTGCGAGGTCGTGCAGCTTGCCGATGATCCAGCAATGCGCCAGACCGCCGAGGTCTTCGGCCTGCAGGACAATCACGTCGCCTTCCTCAGCCACTGTGGGTCCCGCGGGTTCGGCAACATCCTGGCTCAGCGCCAGTTCAAGTCGCTGGAAGGCTTCTTCCGCACCTGGGGTCTGTCGTTTCCTGCCGATGACAAACAGCTCGTTTATGCACCGCTCGGTACTCCCGAAGCGGACGCCTATCTCGATGACATGGCTCTCGGGGCGAACTTCGCCACCGTGAACCACATGCTCATCAATGCCCTCGTGCTGGAGGCCTTCCAGGAAGTGCTGCCAGGTACCAAAGGCCAGCTCGTTTACTTCATCAGCCACAACATCGCCCGTCAGGAGGTCGTGGACAACCAGCTCGCCTGGGTCCACCGCAAAGGCGCCACGCGTGCCTTCCCCGGTGGCCACCACGCACTGAAGGACACTCCGTTCGCCAACACCGGTCACCCAATCCTGCTGCCGGGAAACCCGCGCGATGGCTCCGTGGTGATGGTGGCGAAGCCCGATGCCGTGAAAAGCTGCTACAGCGTGAACCACGGTGCCGGTCGTTGCATGGGCCGCAAAGCCGCCGCACGCACGCTCGATCAAAAGAGCGTGGATGCCGACTTCGAAACCCACGACATCCTTTACAACGCCCGCCAGTACCCGATCGACGAAGCCCCCAACGCCTACAAGGATTTCAAAGAAGTCCTCCGCAGTGTCGAAGCCGCCGGTCTGGCCCAGCAGGTCTGCAAACTCAAAGCCCGCTTCGTCATCAAAGACGCAGCGGAGGCGGATGATTAAGCACTCTTGCCTGCCCCATGGATAACCCTGGGGCAGGCATCTCTTTATGACCTAGTACCTTTTGTCTAATATTCGTGAAATCCACCCCTATCCTCCAAATCTCCGGCGACTCCGGCGGCGGCCAGCTCCTGCGCTCCTCGCTCTCCCTGTCCCTCGTCACCGGTCGTCCATTTCGGATGACGAACATCCGTGGCAAGCGGCCCAAGCCCGGGCTGATGCGTCAGCATCTCACCTGCGTGAAAGCCGCCGCAGAAGTCTGCGAAGCGAGCGTCGATGGCGCGGAACTCGGATCGGTGGAACTCGTGTTCCACCCTGGGAAAGTCGTGGGCGGTACTTACTCCTTCCCCATCGGCTCCGGCGGCAGCACCACCCTCGTGTTGCAGACCCTGCTGCCCGCGTTGCTCCATGCGGAAGCCTCAAGCACGCTGCGAATCGAAGGCGGTACGCACAATCCGATGGCTCCTCCGTTTGAATTCATCGAGCAATGCTATCTGCCAGTGGTTCAGCGCATGGGCGTGAAGGCCACCGCCTCGCTGGAGCGTCATGGATTCATGCAGGCAGGTGGCGGTGTTATCACGGCAGAAATCCATCCCCTCAAAAAGTGGAAAAAGCTCAAGCTGATCGATCGCGGAGACGCGGTGGAAACGTTCGGTCGTGTCCTCCATGCGCATCTTCACCGCGACATCGCCGAACGCGAAATCGCGACGGCCTCCGCTCTCCTCGCCTGGCCGGACAACGCCATTGAACTTCGCTACGCCAATGACAGCCCTGGGCCCGGCAATACCATCCTCCTCGGCGCACGCTTTGAAAACGTGTGCGAGATCAGCAGTGGCATTGCGCAGCATGGCAAATCGTCTGAAGCCGTGGCCACAGGCGCTGCGAAAGGACTGCGCTCGTACCTCGCCTTATCCGCGCCCGTGGGAGTGCATCTCGCCGATCAACTGCTGCTGCCCATGGCGTTGGCAGGCGGCGGCGTGTTTCACACGCTGGCGATCAGTGACCACACACGGACGAACATGGCGCTGATCGAGCAGTTCCTGCCCATGAAGTTTGCGGTGGAAGAACTGGCCTCCGGCGAGAAACGCATCACCTGCGATTGAGTCACCGCGCCCAGTTGTAGGACGAACATTCATGTTCGTCTCTTCGCATCACTCCGCCCACGCTTCACGCAGAAGGCGCAGGTAGTTGCCATGCATGATGTTGGCGATGTCCTCAGCCTTGTAGCCACGCTTTTCGAGCATGGCGGGGATGTGGGAAAGATCCGCAATGGTATCCAGATCCTCCGGTGTCTGCTCGGTGCCATAGCCACCATCGAGATCCGTGCCGATGCCGCTGTGCAAAGCGTTGCCTGCAAGCTGGCACACATGATCAATGTGGTCGCAGATGACCTCGAGTTTGAGGCCGGCTTCCTGCGGAGTCGTCTTCCCACGAATCCAGCCCGGAACCATCATCCACGCATCCAGCGCTGCACCCACGACGCCGCCGCGTGCGATGAGCGCTTTGATCTGGTCATCCGAAAACTGGCGCGGATCAGGAACCAGGGCGCGGCAGTTGCTATGGCTGGCCCACACGGTGCCCTGATGAATTTCCAGCGCCTGCCAGAAGCACTCATCGCTGAGATGCGTCACATCGAGGATCATTCCCAGCCGATCCATTTCCTGGATCAGCTCTTTGCCACCGGCGGGCAGGGGCCCCACCTTGTCATGACCCAAAGCATAACGACACACGCCATAGTGCGCAGGTCCCATGGCACGCAGCCCCTGCTCCCACGCTTTTTCAAGATGTCCCACGCTGCGGATGGAGTCCGCACCTTCGAGGCTGAGAATGTAGCCAATGGCTTTGGTGTCATCGGGAATCGATTCGTCATTCCAGAGCGCGATCATCTCATCAAGCTCGCGCACATTGGTGATCTGCCGCATCTCACCCGCCTCCTCCATGGCCCGATACCACGAGAGCTGCCCCTGTGTCTCCGACCAGGCCTGCTCCGCAGACATCCACCCTGCGATGGGAGATGGTCCCGGCATGCAACCCGCAAGCTGCGTGGCTACGCAGAGCCCCACCTTGCCACGCCTCATGTCCGGAAAGGCGGTGGTGCCACGGGCGCGGCCTTTGCCTGTCATGCCTTCCTCACGACGTCGAATCTCATGTACAGGCAGGCGAAGGTCGCGATTGAATCCGCCGAGGGCGTTGAGGCTGAGGTCGAGGTGGGCGTCGAATGTGAGCATGGGAGAGAATGACAAACGTGAGCGTCATTCTACGCTGACGCAATCACATGTCATTCAAAGCGATAGCCTGCACCATGCACAGTGCGAATAATTCTCGGCTGAGCCGGGTCTTTTTCGATGCGCTTGCGCAGTTGAGAGATGTGCTGGTCCAGCGCACGGCTTTCCGGGAAATAGTCAACCCCCCACACCTCGTCCGCGAGAGTATTGCGATCAATGACCTTCCCACGGCGGTCATAAAGCAGTCGCAGCACTTTCACATCACGCGGGCTCAAGGCCAGTTCCACCTTGTCGCGGTAAGCGCGCAGCTCCGTCGGCACGATGCGTAGATCGTCCATGGTGAAGTCATCATCCGTCCTGCCACCACCACGCGATGCCGTGCGCCGCAGAATGGCGCGGATGCGGGCGATGATCTCCTTCACCCCAAAGGGCTTGGTCATGTAGTCATCAGCGCCCAGTTCAAGCCCGAGCACCGTGTCGATCTCCTCGGCTTTGGCCGTGAGAAAAAGAATGGGCACTTTTTCATCCTGACGGCGGATCTGCTTGCACACCTCATAGCCGTTGAGGCCGGGCATCATCACATCCAGGCAGACGAAGTCGGGGTTTTCAGCGCGGAAAAAATCCACCGCCTGCAGGCCGTCGCTGGCAGGGATGACTTGGTAGCCCTCCATAGTGAGCACTTCGCGCAGGGCATCACGCGTGTGGTCGTCGTCTTCGGCGATGAGTATTTTGGTCATGACTGGTTGGGGAGGGTGAGAATGAAGCGTGCGCCGTCGCGGTAATTAGGACACACCGTAAGCGAACCGCCATGCAATTGTGCCAGTTCGCGTGAGATGGTCAATCCGATGCCGGTTCCGCTCACGCCTTCAGCAAGGTCGGAGCGGAGGCGTTCAAAGGGCTCGAAAACCGTGCGGCGCTTGCCGGATGGGATGCCTGGGCCGTGATCCTCCACGATGATCCTGGCATTGCGCTCATCATGCTCCGTATGAATGGCAATCCACTTGCCGGCATTCGCGTATTTATCGACATTCGAAATGAGATTACCGAGGATTTGTTCGATGGCGTCGGGGTCAGCCATGAGGGTCTCCGGCCCGTTCAGGGTGGTGACGATTTCAAACCCCTTGGTCTCCAGCAGCGGCTTCCAAAAATCGGCAATGCGCGAAACGGTTTGATCCAGCGACAGCGGCTTGGACTGGATAGTCAGCTTGTCACGCTGCTGCCGGGCGTAGTTGAGCACGTTTTGGATCAGGCGGTCCAGACGGCAGGTCTCTGCCTCCACGACACCGAGCTGGCGTTTCGCGATGGTATCTCCCTGAGATTCCGCACGATGCGCCGCCATTTCAGCATAGAGACGGATGTTGGTCAGCGGCGTCTTCAGTTCATGAGAGATCTGATTGACGAAAGTCACGCGCTGCTGCGCCACGCGGATCTCACTGGCGCTCTCATGGAAATAAAGCCAGCCCACCACAAAGACGAGCACGATGCCGGAACTGACACCGAGCAGAATCGGAAAAAGGTAGGGCTTTGGAAACTCCTCATTCGCGGGCGTGTAGGCCATCTCCCATTGTGAGAGCGGCTCCGAACAGGCCCGATGCGCGGCCGGCGGGCGCTCAGACCCGGGCAAACGTTTGCCCCATTCGTGCAGCGGGATGCCTTTCACCGTCGTCAGCATCATGCGGCCGGGAGGAATGGCCAGCCCCGGCTGCGGCAGGCGCTGAAACAAGGAGTTCATCAGCATTTGCGGGTTCAGCAAGGCACAGCTCAGGCTGCCGTCGGCAAACCGGTGCCAGTACATGAAAACGGAATCGCCCACATGCCAGCCGCTCCAGGACATGGGGGTTTCTGTTTGCACCGGACGGTCGTCAATGTGGTAGCCAAACATCTTGAGGTACGTCATCCACTCAGATGAGCGCCGTTGAAGGGCTGAAAGCTTGCCAGAAACATAGACACGCTGAAACGGCGGGCCGCCATCCTCCAGGACTGACACAAACTGCGGCATGCTGTCCGGGTTACGCGTGGATTCCAGAATGGCTTTGATGCGGTCTTCGGCTTTGAAAATCTGCCCCGGCTGATATCGGGCCAGGCCCTCGAAAGACTCGACAGGAGCGGTTTCCCCCTCGCCAGTCACAGACCACGTCTGAGCAATCCATGGGTGCTTGGCCAGCCGCTGAGACATCAG
>NZ_JBIPNG010000088.1:0-17593 GCF_044373815.1 Prosthecobacter sp.
ACCCACCAGCGGCAACACCGGCATTGCGCTGGCTTTTGTCGCCGCTGCGAAGGGCTACAGCCTGATTTTGACGATGCCTGAGACGATGTCCTTGGAGCGCCGCACGCTGCTCGCTCTTCTGGGTGCTGAACTCGTGTTGACGCCTGGTGCGCAGGGCATGAAGGGCGCCATCGCCAAGGCCACCGAACTCGTCGCCTCCACGCCGAACGCCTGGATGCCACAGCAGTTTGAAAATCCCGCCAATCCTGCCATCCACTCGAAAACCACCGCTGAAGAGCTTTGGGCCGACACCGATGGCAAGATCGACATCCTCGTCGCTGCCGTCGGCACGGGTGGTACGATCACCGGCGTGACTGAAGTCCTCAAGCCCCGCAAGCCAAGCTTCCAGGCCATCGCCGTCGAGCCTGATGCCTCCCCGGTCATCAATCAGACTCTCGCCGGCCAGCCCGTGCAGCCTGGTCCGCACAAGATCCAGGGCACCGGTGCAGGATTCGTTCCTACCAATCTTCATCTCAAAGACAGCGCCGGAAACGCGCAGATCACGGAGTGCATCAAGGTCAGCAATGACGAAGCCTTCGCCATGGCCCGCCGCCTGGCCAAGGAAGAAGGCATCCTTGTCGGCATCAGCACCGGTGCCAACGTGGTAGCTGCCATCGAAGTCGCCAAGCGTCCTGAAAACGCCGGCAAGCTGATCGTCACCATCGCCTGCTCCACCGGCGAGCGCTACCTCTCCACCGCGCTGGCTGACGAAGCCCGTGCCAAAGTGGGGGCGTAAGTCTCCCAAGGGCGAATGAATCCCGAATGCCAGGACACCTTGACGGGTTACTGGCTTCGTCTCCCTTCGCTACTCTTCTGAACCAGCCGTTCACCGCTTCTAAAAACCACTCTTTATGTCCCAACTCGATTCCATCTCCCAAGAACTCCCGGCCACTGGCATGGAAAAGTTTCTGGAGGACAATGCCCGCAAGCTCGTCTGGCTTTTCATCATCGCGGTGGTCGCGATCATCGCCTTCGGCGTGATCAAGCATCAAAACACCCTCAAGGCCAATGAGGCTGCGGAAGCCTTCACGGGAGCCAAAACGGTGGAGGATTGCGATCTCGTCATCTCGCGTTATCCCGGCTCCAATGCCGCTGCCAACGCACTGCTGCTGAAAGCGGATCTGCTCTGGGACCAGAACAAGAAAACCTCCGCGGTGGAAGCCCTCAGGGAATTCACCACCAAGGATGCCAGCAATCCGCTGGCCGTTTTTGCACTGCTCGGCCTTGGCTCCAAGCTGGATGCCATGGGTGAAACCAAGGAAGCTCAGGCCATTTTTGAGCGCATCACCAACGAATTCGCCTCCAGCGAGGCTGCTCCCCTGGCGCAAGTGCGTCTGGGTGACCTCCTGTGGGCACAGGGCAAGGCTGATGAAGCCAAGAAAGCCTACGAAGAACTTGCCGTGAAGTTCCCTGACATGCCTGGTTTCCAGACCATCAGTCAAAACCGTCTCGGCTGGATCGCTGCCTCACTGCCGACCAAGGAAGTGGATGCACCACCGGCACCGAAAGTGGAGCCCAAACCTGCTGCAGCCGTCCCAGGATTGCCCAACATCAAGCTGAATGCGGCCAACAGCGGCATCGGCGCCACCATCGCCCCGGCTGTCGTGCCTGCGCCAGCCGCTGCAACGATGCCTGCACCTGCTGCGACCACGCCAGTTGCTACTCCTGCCCCTGCGCCAGCAGCACCCACAGCGCCAGCACCTACGACTCCAGCTTCACCAGCTCCCGCACCTGCTGCAACCACGCCAGCTTCTGCACCTGCAGCAGTTCCTGCGCCGCCTGCCACTCCTGCACCAGCAGCACCGGCGGCTCCTAAGCCCTAAAATAGCACGACGGACATTCTAGTCCGTCGGTTGGTGTGAACTCAGAAGCCGGACAAATTTGTCCGGCTTTTTTTATGCAAGCCACTCCGCAATCGCCGCGATCACTTCATTGCGCTGCGCTTCCGTGAGTTCGCCATAGATCGGAATGCTGAGCACTTCCCCTGCGACGCGATGGGAAACTTCGCAGCCCGAGAGAGAGGCTGCTGGGAGATCGGCAAAACAGGTCTGCTGATCGAGCGTGACGGGATAGTAGATGTCGCAGCCGATCTTTTTGGACACCAGATGATCGCGCAGAGCATCGCGCTGGTGGCCAAGCACGCGGATGGTGAACTGGTTCCAGATGTGCTCGTTGTGCTCGTAGCTTACAGGCAGCACGATCTTGGCATTCTGCGCAGTCAGCCAGGTGTCCTGGGTGCTCACGCATTTACAGTGCGCAGGATCTGCCTGCACGACCCCGGGAAGTTTTGATAAAGCCTCAATGTAATGCGCGGCGTTGCGCCGGCGGTCCGCTGTGTATTGCGCATAGCGCTTCACCTTCACGCTCAGCAGGGCGCATTGCAGCGTGTCCATGCGGAAATTGCCGCCGACGTAGTGATGATAGTATTTGGGTTTGCCGCCGTGCACTCGCAGCACACGGGCGTACTCGGCCAGTGCGTCGTCATTCGTCACCAGCATGCCGCCATCGCCAAAGCCGCCGAGGTTCTTGCTGGGGAAGAAGCTGTAGCAGCCGAAATCTCCCAACGTGCCGCTGCTTTCGCCGCGGTACTTTGCACCGATGGACTGCGCCGCGTCCTCGATCACTTTGAGGCCGTGTTCCTTGGCCAAAGCGAGGATTGGAATCATGTCCGCACACTGGCCGAAGAGATGGACGGGGATGATCGCACGGGTCTTCTCAGTGATCTTTTTCCGCGCATCGTTCACATCCATGTTGAAGCAGATGGGGCAGACGTCTGTGAACACCGGCACAGCGCCGAGGCGTGAGACGGCTCCTGCGGTGGCAAAGAAGGTGAATGCAGGGCAGAGGACCTCATCACCCGCCTTGATGTCCAGCGCCATGAGGGCCAGCAGCAGGGCATCGGTGCCGGATGAAACAGAAAGCGCATGCTTCACGCCCACCATCTCTGCGATTTCTTTTTCAAAGGTCTCCAACTCCGGCCCCATGATGAACCTGCCATGATGCAGCACCTGCGTGAAGGCGGCCTGGAGTTCGGATTCGAGGGGCAGGTTCTGGGCGTTGACGTCGAGAAGTGGGACGGGCATGGGAGGAAAAAGTGACGAAGGCCGAATGATGAATGACGAATGGGGGGCGTGCCAGCGATTCCTTAGTCCGTCAGTTTGGACCAGCCGCCCACCTCCTCCTGAGAGCGGACCACAGGCTGGAGTTTTTTCTCACGCGCACGGTTGATGATGCACGGTCTGCCTGATCACATCCGCTCCGTCGTCTGAATGCCCAGCAGGCCGAGGCCGGTCTTGAGCACACGGCCAGTGGCTTCGCAGAGGGTGAGGCGAGTGTTGCGGGCGGTGCCTTCGGAACGCAGAACGTGGCAGGCTTCGTAGAAGCTGTGGTAGGTGTCCGCGAGTTCGTAGAGATAGTTCGCGAGCAAGTTCGGGCGGTGGTCGTCGAGGATGTCGTGGGCGTTTTCAGCGAACTGAGCCAGCTTCATCGCGAGAGCGCGCTCGGCGGGTTCGGTAATGGCGAGATCATCGGTGAGCGTGACTTCACCATCGAGCTTGCGGAAGATGCTGCGGGTGCGCACGTAGGCATTGATGAGGTAGGGCGCGGTGTTGCCTTGTAGTGAAAGCATCTTGTCCCAGCTAAATTTGTAATCAGTCAGGCGGTTCTGGCTCAGTTCAGCGTACTTGACGGCACCGCCGCCAATGATGCGGGCGATCTCGTCTTTCTCAGTGTCGCTCAGGCCCTGCTCTTTTTCGTCAGCAGCAGTGCGGGCGCGCTCGATGGCTTCGTCGATGACTTCGAGGAGGCCGACGGTTTCGCCGCTGCGGGTTTTAAACATCTTGCCGTCAGGGCCGAGGATGCTGCCGAAGGCGATGTGGATCATCTTTGTGGTGATGCCACGACGCTGTGCGGCGGCGAAGACCTGGCGGAAGTGCAGCTGCTGGGGAGCACCCACGACGTACCAGATTTCGTCAGCCTGCCATTCCTTCACGCGGTAGTCGATGGTGGCGAGGTCGGTGGTGGCGTAGAGGTAGCCGCCGTCGCCTTTGCGGATGATGCAGGGGGCGGGCTTCCACTCGTCCTTGTCGCGGATCAGGAAGGGATCGTTCTCAGGCTTCACGCTGCCGTCGCTGAAGACCACGGTGGCACCTTCGCTGATAGTGGCGATGCCTTGATTGAGCATCTCTGCCACAAGTGGGGCCAGGGCGTCGTTGTAGAAGCTTTCGCCCAAGTAGTGGTCAAACTTGATGTCGAGTGCGCCGTACACTTTTTCGAGCTGCTCCAAGGTGAGGCGCACGCATTCCTTCCAGATGCCGAGGTTTTCGGCATCGCCCTGCTGCAGCTTCACGAGTTCGCCTTTGCAGATTTCGAGCACGGCTTCGTCCGCTTTTGCGGCGGCGTTTACAGCTTTGTAAACGCTGACGAGTTCATGAATCGGGTCCGCCTTGAGCTTGGATTGATCGAGCTGCGTCTTCCAACCGTGGATGATCATGCCGAACTGTGTGCCCCAGTCGCCCACGTGATTGTCGGTGATGACCTTGTGGCCGATGAAGCGCGCCACGCGGGCCAGCGAGTCGCCGATGAAAGTGCTGCGGATGTGGCCCACATGCATCGGCTTGGCGATGTTGGGCGCAGAGAAATCGACCACGATGGTCTTGGCCTTTTCCACCTGCGGTACGCCGACGTGGTCATCTTTGACAATGACGGAGAGCCTCTGGGCCAGCGCGGCAGGGCTGAGCGTGAGGTTCAGAAAGCCCGGGCCGTCCACGGTGATTTTTTCGCACAGGTCTTCAACCTGGAGCGCCGCCTTGATCTGCTCTGCGAGCGCACGTGGATTCGTCTTGAGCTGCTTGGCCAAAATCATCGCCGCATTGCTCTGGTAGTCGCCAAAGCGTGTGTCGGATGCGATGACGACGCCGGGGGTGAAACCTTCAGGCAGATCAATGCCGGCGGCGGTGAAGGCTGCATGGAGACGGGACGTGAGGAGGGCGCGAAACATGGGTGGCCTGCCTCATAGTATGAGGTGACGGGCAGTTCAATCACGAACACCGTTGATTGCCGTCCGGCCTAAAAACGTCTATCGGGGTCTGTGACGCTCGTGAGCTTCTTGTCGTAGCACTCGTCCGCCTTCATCAGTTTGACCTTCTCAGCCAGTTTCTCAAATGCCGACGAAGTTGATTTGGTCAGGACGATCGCGCCATTCGGATCCGCGACCTGCACCACCCAGCCTTGATACTTGAAGCCAAAGACAGCGCCTGTGGTGTCAAATTGAGTGGTGACGCTGGGCAGCTTGTTTTCATACATCTGGCGGATGGGAAGGGACACCGGGAAATCCACCCGCTGCAGGACTTTGGCGACTTTCATGTCCACCGTGCTTTCGCCGAGCAGAATGAAGCTCACCGTGTAGCCATCGTAGGCTTGAGCGGTAGAAGTATTGGTGAATTTGATGCGTGGATTGATCACCTGCATCTCGTCGTCAAAGTCACCTCCCTCGGTTTTGGCTGGCCGGCCTATCATGACTTCGATTTTGATACCGGTTGCGAAGGGAACTTTGGGAGCCGCCGTGTTGATCGGCATCGGAGCAGCGGGCATGATGGCGGGCGGTGCAGGGGGCGGGGTGAGAGGAGCTCTGACTGCCGCCATGGCGGGAGCCGGAGCGTCGGAAGAAGCCATATCGTTGAGAGGCTTTGAGGTCACCATGCTGGCGAGCAGAGCATCGCAGCGGGCGGTGCCCAGACGGTCTCCCGCCTGCTGGCGTTTGGAGGCGAGGTTTTTGACTCCGCCTTCGAGGTTCTTGCGCAAGGCTTCTGCAGATTCCATGCGGCGCTTTTGAAGCTGCTCGGTCTGCTGACGGTAGATGCCACGAAAGCGTTTGTGATCCCCCGAAGTTGCGGCGTCGGTGGAGGGATCGGGCACGGGCTGTCCAGCGGCGATGGCATTCGCCTCAGCGCGCATGGCGAGCTGGTCTTTGGGAGAAGCAGAGGCGGCGGAGCGAAGCAAGGCTGCACCGTATTTGCTGGTGAGGTCGCGGATCTGGGCGCGGAACTGTTCATCGTTGACGGGTGAATCGGACGGGGCGGACTGAGTGCGCAGCATGGCGAGTTCAGGGTCAAACTTTTCCAGGCGGGCCATCTGACGCATGGCCAGAGTGAGGAAGCTTTTGTTCGTGCCAAGCCTGTTCAAATCTGGGAGGCGGACGAGGAGCACGTCGAAATCATCGGGCTGCGGATTTTTCATGTCGATCGGGAATGCAGAAACCAGCATCCAGCCTTCATCCTGCGAGATGCGGATCGTGTTGGCGCGCATGCCGATGTCGAGGCTGGCTAGTTCTGCACCGGTGTCGGCTTCGCGGATGAGAAGACTGCCATTGGAGTAGGCGCAGATGAGGAGTCGGCCGGCTCCCGCCCACGCAGTGCTGGAACAGCTGAGGCTGGCAGGGGGATTGATGAGGAAACGCGGGGTGAGAGCTGGAACATCAAGCAGGTAAAGGGGGCCGAGGCCGCCGACGATCGTGCTGCCGTCCGGGGAGAGGGAAAGGCGATTGCGAATATTGGTGTAGCCCGGCAGGTCGCGGATGTGGCGATGGTCTGGCGCGGAGAACAGCGCCGCAAAGGGCTTGTCCATGATGATGCTTTGAGTGGAGCCTGGGCCCTGGTTCGGATTCGGCTTCATGGTGCTGCCAACCACCAGAAGCTGGGACGCCTCGTCCGGCTTCATCGTGGGCAGCTGGAAGAGGTGGTAAGCCGCGCGCGGCCACTCGGAGAATTGCTGCAGCACGGCCCCCTTTGACGGGTCCCAGTGATAGACGCCGCCGCTTGCGTCATTGCAGAGCAGATAAATGCCTTTTTGGTCGGCAGCCCATGTGGCATAAGTCAGCCGGTTGGCAGGAGCTTTGATGCTGGCGATGGTTCTGCCCTGTTCGAGGTCGAAGATGGCGACCTGCTGTGAGCGAAATGAATACACCAGGACGCGCCTGCCATCAGCCGCTGCCTCAATGCCGTGAATATCACCGACAGGGGAGGGGAAGCGCTTCAGTTCAGCACCGGTGGCCACGTCCCAGAGCATCAGCGTATCATCATGGCCACCGGAAATGGCACATCGTTGGTCGGGAAGGATGCCGCAGGAATAGACGAGTTCTTTGTGTCCCTTGAGGCGCCTGAGGATGGCGAAGTCCCCGGCCTCGGGTTTGAACGGCCCGGCGGGCGCATTGCTGATAATGGCGGGTGTGGGAGCAGTGGACGCATTCGCCCTTTGAGCTGGAGAGGCAGCGCCTTTCTTTGAATCCGCCTCACTCGTTGTTGCGATCTTCGCATCTGGTTTGGACTGGGCAGAGGCGTCAGGTTTGTTCTGCTGCTGGATGAACCATCCGCCAGCGATCAGCAAAGCAATGCAGGCGGCAGCCCAGAGCCATCCGTACGATCTTTGTTTTGGTAGCGCGTGGACAGATCCTTGCGGGCGTACCCTGGCCTGTAGTTGCGGCGGCGGTGCACGATGTACGGACGCTGCGGGAGTGGCGGCTGCCGTGGCGGCAGCTTGGAGGAAGGTTTTGATTTCGCCACAGTTCTGGAAGCGGCGGGCGGGGTCTGCCATCATGCAGCGGCTCACGACACTGGCATACGGTGCCGGCAGACCCTGGCCTGCCGAGGCACCCGCCGCACCTGGCGTCAGCTTGGTGAACATTTCATGAATGACCACACCTAGTGCGTAGATGTCAGCGCGGTGATCCACGGGGGCACCACTCTGCAGGCGTTCGGGGGCCACGTAGTCAGGGGTGCCGTACTCGGCTTCGCCTGCCGTTTCGCTGTCCTTGTCGTGAGCGAGGCCGAAATCGACGATCTTTGCCTGCCAGTCATCGGTGACCAGAATGTTGGCGGGTTTGATGTCGCGATGGATGATGTTGTGACTGTGGGCGTAGGCAAGCGCATCACACAGCTGCGGGACGAGGCTGCGGATGCGCTCCGGCGTCACTTCATCGCGGTGAATGAGTCGGTGCAGGTCCATGCCGTTCACATACTCCATCACCAGATAGAGATGCCCCTGTGTGGTCTGGCCGAAATCATAAACCGCCGCGATGTGCACATGCGTGAGCCTGGCCATGGAACGTGCCTCCGTGATGAAGCGGCGTGCATCCTCCTCATTCTGAGAGGCGGATTCCGGCAGAAGCTTAATGGCCACCCAGCGGTCCAGCGCGGCCTGTCGGGCGAGATACACCGCACCCATGCCTCCGACACCGAGAATGCCATGAAACTCATACTGCGGCAGCAGCGCGGTCATTTCCTCCAGCGTTGGGAAGGTATGGCCCTCGGCAGGCTTTTCTTCAGGAGAGATCGGGGATTCAGTTTCTTCGCTCATGCAGAGATAGTCGTGGACGGCCAGACGCATCCTAAAGCTCATTCAGGAAAAAGCTCAAGCTGAGAGTGTGTGACAGGTTGCTCTGCTTAGGGAGCCGATACCGAGCCAATTCAGCTGAAATTCGTCACATTCTCACATCGCGGATTTCTTCAGCGCTGGTGAGCGTGAGCGAGCCGCCATCCGGCAGAGCAAGCAGGAGGTGGCCCTCTTCATTCAAATCAAGGACACGGCCATGCACTTCACGGCCTTCGGCGCGGCAGCGGATCTGCCTGCCGGAAAGCCAGCTGCGCTCTCGGACTTCAGAGATGGCTGCGGGGAAATCGTCTTCCATTCGCTCAAACTCCGTATGCAAAGAGTTCAGCAGGCGGTGGGCAAGGGCGTTGCGGTCGAGTTCGCTCACCACGGGACTGGCGAGCTCCCGCAGCAACGAAGTGGCATGGATCTCAGGCGGAAAGTCTCGCACGTTCACGTTCAGGCCAATGCCCAGAACGATGCGCATTCCGTCATGTGTGGAGACAGTCTCCGCCAGCAGGCCGCTGACCTTGCGGTCGCTCAGATAAACATCGTTAGGCCATTTGATGCGCGGTTGCAGCGGCAGTTCGGCCTCGATGGCTTTGCAGATGGCAAGGGCGGCCAGGGTGGTGATGCGGGGCCACGACTCCATGGGAGCGGCAGGCTTCAGCAGCAATGAGAACATCAAATCCCTGCCACGCGGGGCGATCCAGCGGTTGTCACGCCGCCCCCGGCCTGCGGTTTGCGATTCAGTGAAGACCACCGTGCCCACAGGCAGATCCGCCGCGTTTTGTTTGAGCCAGTCGCTGGTTGAGCCCACCTCATCCAGCACCGTGATGTGCCACGGCAGTGCGTCATCCTGCAGCGCGCTGACATCTAGCGGTTTCATGCACGGATACTGTGCGGATCGCTGGCCTCGCCATGCTGGTGCAGTTCATCATGGTCACCCTGACATTCGAGATGCGTGGTGATCAGCACCGGATTCGCCACACTGTCCTGCACGGCTGTTTCTATCTGGGTGGCGATGCGGTGGGCGTCGCGCAGCATGATGTCATCGGCAAAGAGCAAATGGACTTCGACGTAGTGCATTTCGCCGGCATCACGATGACGCAGGGCATGAAACTTCAGGCCGTGTTTTTCCGTTTCGCGGCGCAGCGCGGCATCGAGGATCGCATTGAGTTTGGCATCGGCGGTGTCCATGAGCCCCCCGACGCTCTGGCGCATGAGGCCGTAGCCGGTCCAGATGATGTTGGCGGCCATGAGGAGACCGCAGATCGAATCCCAGCTATGCCAGCCGGTCAAAGCGACGAGACCGAGGCCCATGATGGCCCCCAGACTGGTCCACACATCGGTGAAGACGTGTTTCCCGTTCGATTCAAGAATCAGGGAACCTTGTTTTTTCCCGGTGCGAATGAGATACGTGCCAAGCACGGCATTGATGACAATCGTCAGCGCGGTCAGTGCCAAGCCCTGGTCTAAATTGGCGGGTGGCAGGTGCTGCAGCAGTCGGCGCACCGATTCATAGATGATGAATAAGGCTGCTAGGATGATCAGCCCGCCTTCGATCCCGGCGGAGAAGAACGCGATCTTGCTGTGGCCGTAGGGATGATCGGCATCGGCCGGTTTGTGCAGCACACCGAGGCTGAAGGTCGCGAACATCACTGCGGCGACGTGCACGACGGACTCTGCTGCATCGCCGAGGATCGCCGCAGAGCCGGTCAGCACATACGCTCCCATTTTGAGCACAAGCATCAGGAACCCCACGGCGAGAGAAAGCCGCATGGCGCGCGTGGCGTCGGAGGTGTTGCTCATGAGAGATCAGTCACGCAGCAGCAGCTCGACGATGGCGGGTACATCGGCAAACGATTCGACGCAGCGCCAGGGATTCAGGGCGCTCAGTTCAGCATGGGAATACTGACCCGTTGCGACGGCCAGGCACTTGGCACCAAAGGCCTCGGCACAGCGGATGTCCTTGGGAGTGTCACCGATGACGATTACATCGTCGATGTGGTAGGTCGTGCCGGTGGCATCCTGCATGCGCTGCAGCGCCACGGGGCCTAGCTGGTTGCGGTCATGATGATCACTGCCGAAGCCGCCTTCGATGAAATGCTCGTAGATGCCGTGGCGCGAGAGCTTGATCACCGCGCCGCGACGCACGTTGCCTGTGAGCAGCCCGAGGTGCGCTTCGCTTTCGCTGCGCAGGGCTTCCAGCAGTTGCGTCACACCGGGCAGAGTATAGCCGGTGAAGTCCGGCGCTTGGAGCCGGCGTTGGAGATGGGACAGGTAGCGGTCAAGAAACGCAATGACTTCCTCCGGCGTATGCTGGCGGCTCATGTGGCCGAACACATCCATGGCAATCGCGGGGTCGGTGGACCCGGCGAGCTGGAGAGGAGGGAACTGTTCGCGCTGAATGCCGAAGTGTTCTTCTGCGGCGTCGAGAATCGCCGCGCCGCCCGCGCCATTGCTGTCGATCAGCGTGCCGTCGATGTCGAAAAGAAGCAGGCGTGCCATCTCAGTGTGGCTTGGAGGCTGAGGCAGGTGGATGTGCTGCAGCGCCGGTGTTTGACGGTGCGTATTTGGCCACCATGACAGCGCCTACGACTGCCAGAACGCAGCCGATGATGAATTGCGGTGGAATGGCCTTGTCCGGCCGATGGAGCAGCATGGCCGTGAGGGTGTTGATCACCGGTGCGCCACCGAAGACAATGGGCATGACCGCCGCCGCGGCGGCCACACCGAAGCCACCGCCGCCTTTGAGGATGGGCGTGGCGGCTGCGCCGAGGGCGAGGACCAGTGTGAGCGCACCCAGAGCGCCTGCCATACCTGCGATGAGGCTGAGGGGAATGCCGCTGCCGGTTTCACCGGTGAAGCTCCAGTTGGTGCCCCGCGCCTTCAGCACCAGCGCGGTCACGATGCCGATGAGAGCGTAGGCGATGCAGACAAACAGAAATGCTTTCAGGCTGGCATTGGGGGTTTCAGCACCCATGGGCATCTTGGAGCGTGCCGCGTGAAGAATGACACCATAGACGCCCCAGGAGAGCACGGTGAGGAGAGCGTAAAGGAGCCAGGTCTGCATGGTTTTGGTTTGGGGTTGGGAGTTCACAGGGAGAGTTGGTGGAAGGCTGTTCTTCGCTGAAATTGAGAGTGATTGCAAGGGCGGAGGGCAGAGGAGGAGTGACGCATCTGCCTTTGATCTCGTGATCTATTGAGCGGTGCTCCACCAACGACTTAGACGGCGAAGGATATACGCGAGAACACCCAATATTGCTCCAAAGAACAGGCGATAGGCAATCAGACGGTGGAAATGATCCTCATCAGTCGTTTTGGAGACGAGGATCGCCCGTCCTCTCTGAAACAGCTCGGTTGTGTCGTGATCAATGAAGAGATCATTAAAACCAGTTCCAAGGAGATAGCCACCAGCCAGCGCGAAGCCCACGGCGATGGGCCGGATGAGCGCTGGATGAATGTTGAAACCGGATGTGACCATGGAAATTTAGGATTGGATCACTTCCGATCCGGCCTCTTCAGCAATTCCGGTGGAGCGGCCTCGATCTTGTCGCGAAAGCGCTGCGGGATCACGACGGCCTTCATCTGGCCGGTCTCGCGGTCTTTGCGCACGCAGGCGGCGGTGATGCGGCCTTCGGCAGCCAGGGTGCCGTCCAGCTTCCAAAAGCGGATGTAATGGCGGATGACCTTGCTGCGGACTTCTTCCACGAGGAGTTCGCATTCAAACTCCTCTTCGACACGCAGCGGGGCCATGTAGTCGCAGGAGGCGTGAACGCGCGGCCAGCCGACGCGTTCTTCGCCTTCCACGGGCTTGTCGACGATGGAGAAGCCGAGACTGCGGAAGAAGGCATGCTCCACGCGCTCCATGTAGCGGAAGAAATTGGAGAAATGGACGATGCCGGCCATGTCGGTGTCAGAGAACTGGACGCGTTCGATGCAGGTGAAACGGTGGGCCATGAGGCTGGATGATTAGTCGGTGGAGGCTGGATTCTCAAACACTCATCGCCGTCAAATCTCAGACGGCGGAAGTGCCGGGAGCATGAGCCTGCGATTCATTCCGCTGAACGGTTGGATGAAGGAACCGCTCAACGCGAGGTTGTGGCGTCGGAGCTGCAGCGGATAGAGACGGGAGTAAGTTGCGCGCAGGCGCTGCCGCAGGGGTTCGTTGGCCGCAGTGAGCGGCAGTTTGCCCACTTCCTGCCGCAGGAAGTTCAGGCTTTGCAGCACATTCACATAGCGAACATCCTCAGGCCCCGAAGGGGTGAGGTCGTTGAATCCAAAATGCGCGATGATGACTGTGTGGGAGCCGCGTGGCCCCAGAAACGGCGCGGCCATGCGCTCGAGGCCGAAGTCGTCATAGTTCAATGTGAGCGATTGTCCGGCAAAGGCCCTGCTCAGTCCTCCCGCAGCGCAGCCTGGGAGCAGCAGAAGAGGCAGCAGCCATAATAACAGGGGGGTGAATTTCATGACGGTGGCTGGTTAGTGGGAAATGACGGCGAGTTCACACCCCTGCGCCTCACGCATTTTGTGGGCGGACTCGATCACCGCATGCGCTGCAGCTTCGGCATCCGCCTTGGTGTTGAAGCGGTTGAAGGAAAAACGCAGCGTGCAGGCGGCATCGCGGGCGCTGACACCCATCGCCTCAAGGACATGAGAGGCATGCAGCGCGCCGGTGTGGCAGGCGGAACCGGCGGAGCAGGCAATGCCCGCCTGATCCAGCAGGATGAGCATCCCTGCGGCATCCATTTCAGGCAGGCAGAAGGAGCTGGTGGTATGCAGACGATGCGTCGGGCAGCCATGAATCCGCATGTCTGGCAGCGTAGCGTGGATGAGGTGCTCGAAACGGTCGCGCATGCATTTGAGACGGGCCTTGTTGCCGTCTGCGAGATGCTGACCAGCGAGTTCGGCGGCTTTGCCGAGGGCGATGATGCCGGGCACATTCTCCGTACCGCCACGCCGTTCGCTTTCCTGACCACCGCCCACGAGCATCGGCGCAAAGCGGACGCGCTGGCTGACGTAGAGCGCACCAATGCCCTTCGGCGCATGCATTTTGTGGCCGCTGAGGCTGAGGAAATCGACCGCCGTCGTCTGCACATCGAGGTGAATTTTTCCCGCCGCCTGCACGGCATCGGTGTGCACCAGCGCACCAGCGGCATGTGCCAGAGTGACGATTTCGTGCATGGGGGCGAGCACGCCGGTCTCGTTGTTGGCCCACATGATGGATACAAGCGCGGTGACTCCTGGCCGAACGAGTGCGTGTAAGGCATCCAGATCAACACGGCCGTCAGGATGCACGGGAGCTGTGGTGACTTTGCCCCCTTGAGCCTTCCAGAGCCTGGCGGATTCCAAAACTGCGGCGTGCTCCGTGCCGGTGATGATGAGTTCCGGCTTGTCCGGCCACAGGGCGCGTACGGAGGAGTGCACGGCATTGATGGATTCGGTGCCGCCGCTGGTGAAAGTGATTTCCATCGGGCTGGCATTGAGCAGGGCTGCCACCTGGGCTCGTGACTGCTCGATGGCGCGGCGCACCCTGCGCCCGGCGGCGTAGCTGGCAGAGGGATTGGCGTAGTGCTCGCGCAGGAACGGCAGCATCGCCTCCAGCACTGCTGGATCGACCGGCGTTGTGGCATTGGCGTCGAGGTAGATCACGGGGAGAAGGTCGGACTGCGATTCCTGCTGTCAATACCCCTTCCGGCACTCGACAAGCCGCCCACTCCCGCTAACCTCCCTGCCCTTATGCTCGACATCCGCCTCATTCGTGACAACCCAGATCAGGTCAAACAGCGCCTCGCCAACCGCAGTGGCGACTTCGCATCATTGGTGGATGAGGTGCAGTCCATTGACACTCAGCGTCGCGCCGCGGAGACGGAACGGCAGAAGCTGCAGAGTGATCGCAACCGCATCAGCAAAGAGATAGGCATCGCGAAAAAGAACGGCCAGGACACCAGCGCCATCGAGGCGGAGGTGCGTGGCATCGGCAGCCGCATCGAAGAAATCGGCCGTGAGGCTGATGTGGCGGACGCACGCCAGCGCGATCTGCTCCTAAGCATTCCGAACCTGCCGCATGAAGCCTGCCCCGTGGGCAGCACTGCGGAGGAGAATCCTGAAGTGAAGGTCTGGGGTGAGAAGCCCACATATGAATTCCAGCCAAAGGATCACACCGTGCTCGGAGCAGCACTCCGCATGCTCGATTTCGAAGCCGGGGTGAAAATCTCCGGCAGCGCTTTTGTGGTGTACCGCGGAGCTGGCGCCAAACTGGAGCGCGCCTTGATCAGTTTCCTGCTGGATCTGCACACCACGCAGCATGGCTATGAAGAAATCAGCCCGCCGCTGCTGGTGAAGTCGGAATGCCTCGTCGGCACCGGCCAGCTTCCTAAATTTGGCGATCAGGTCTATCACAGCGCTGCAGACGATCTCTATCTCATCCCGACCGCTGAAGTGCCGGTGACGAATCTGCATCGCGATGAAATCCTGCCTTTGGAAAAGCTGCCGGTCAATTACGCAGCCTACACGCCCTGCTTCCGTCGTGAGGCAGGCAGCGCGGGGCTTGGCACTCGCGGGCTGATCCGCATGCATCAGTTCGACAAAGTGGAGCTGGTGAAGATCGTCACTCCGGAGACGAGCATGGCTGAACTGGAAAGCCTGACCGCAAATGCGGAGAAGGTGCTGCAACTGCTCGGCCTGCACTATCGCGTGATCGAACTCTGCACGGGCGACATTGGATTTGGCTCGGCCAAGACCTACGACATCGAAGTCTGGGCACCGGGGCAGGGGACTTACCTTGAAGTGTCGAGCTGTTCCAATTTCGGTGACTACCAAGCCCGTCGCATGAACCTGCGCTACAAGGATGAAAACGGCAAAAACCGTATCCCGCACACACTGAATGGCTCAGGCACAGCGCTGGCGCGCTTGTTTGTGGCACTCGTTGAAACGTATCAGCAGGCCGATGGAACGATCCTGATTCCTGAGGCGCTGCGCGGTCACTTCGGTGCTGAGAAAATCGGCTGATCTTCATGAAACAAGCCTGCGTCCTGTTGCTCCTGCTGGTGTCCGCCCGCATCGCCTGTGCTCAGGCTCCTGGTGTGCCGGTCTATGCTGAAGGGCGTGGAGCGCGCCCGAATGCGGTGCTGATGGAGCAGGCGAAAAAGCTGCAGGGAGCTTCCGAGCTGCTGTCGATGACGAAGGCCCTGGAGCAGGCGCAACGCACGCAGTGCGACATCACCCTGCCGGTCGCTGATTCAAAACCCATGACTGCTCGCGAACGCTGGCAGCGTGCGCGCATGTCGCACCTTCGCGTGGGGCAGTTGTACCTGTGTTCCAAGTGTGACAAATGGCATCTCGATCTTTCGGGCGGATACGCCATCACGGCCGATGGCGCGGTGGCTACCTGTGCGCATGTGATCGCGCCGCCGCCCAACATGAAAGAGGGCTGGCTGGTGGTGGCCACGGAGGAGGATGTGATCCTGCCCGTCACGGAAGTGCTCGCCTGCAATATTGGTACCGACTGCGCCATCCTTCGGGTGAAGTCCAGTCAACCGCTCACCCCGCTGCCGCTCAGTCTGGACGTGAGTCCGGGGGATTCCGTGTGGTGTTTCAGCGACCCAAGCGGCAAGCGTGGCTACTTCAGCGAGGGCATTGTGAGTCGCTTTGTGAAGCGTTCGTTCATGACCAAAAAGGAGTCGGACAAGCTGCCCGAAGGCTCCGAGGCACCCAAGCCAGTGTGGCTCGAAACAACGACGGACTGGGCGCCGGGATCGAGCGGCTCGGCGTTGATGGATCAGTTTGGCAATGCGGTGGGTCATGTGTCCGAAATCCAGACCGTGATCGAAGATGCGCTGCCGGCACGGAAAAAGAAAAGTGAGGCCACCGTCATTCATCAACTGGGCACCCAGATGGTGTTTCATCAGGCCATCGGCGCGGTGGAAGTACAGGCGATCGTGAAAAAACCTTGAGTCTGAGGCGCAACTTTCAGTGGGGCTGTGCATTCATCAGGCCATGAGATGCATCATCCTCTCCTTCTTTGTGGCGCTTAGCCTTGTCATTTCTGCCCAGGGGCAGATCGCGGGAGTGCAGGCGCATCGTGATCTCGTTTACGTCGAAGGCGGGCACGAGCGGCACAAGCTCGATCTCTACCTGCCGGAGAAAGCCGAAGGCCCTCTGCCTCTCATCATCTGGGTGCATGGCGGCGGCTGGCAGAACGGCAGCAAGGATGGCTGCCCGCCCCTGCGCGCCGGTTATGTCGCGCAGGGTTACGCGGTGGCCAGCATCAATTACCGCCTGAGTGGTCACGCGGTGTTCCCGGCGCAGATCGAGGATTGCAAGGCCGCGATCCGCTGGTTGCGGGCGCATGCAAAAGAATACTCGCTCGATTCGCAGCGCTTTGGCGTGTGGGGCAGTTCGGCAGGCGGACATCTGGTGGCGCTGATCGGCACCAGCGGTGATGTGAAGG
This sequence comes from Prosthecobacter sp., assembly GCF_044373815.1. Taxonomy (GTDB): domain Bacteria; phylum Verrucomicrobiota; class Verrucomicrobiia; order Verrucomicrobiales; family Verrucomicrobiaceae; genus Prosthecobacter. The sequence continues at coordinate 16,859 of NZ_JBIPNG010000088.1, forward strand.
AGTTCGACGTGGGTGCCAATCTGGACCAATCCAGCCGCGTGCAAGCCGTGTGCGACTACTACGGACCGACGGACTTCACCGTCTTCGTCACCACACCGGGCTACGAGAGCCATGCCACGGATGCTTCACCCGAAGCGAAGCTCATCGGCGGTTCGGTGATGCAAAACAAAGACAAGGCCGCGCGGGTGAATCCGATCACCTATGTCACCCGGGATGATCCGCTCTTTCTGATTGTGCATGGCGACAAAGACCCAACGGTGCCGATCAATCAGAGCCAGCTTCTGTTTGATGCACTGAAGAAAACCGAGGTCAGCGCGCATTTTCACACGATCCACGGCGCAGGACACGGCGGACCGGGTTTTGCCGGCAAAAACATCGACGAGATGGTCAGCCAGTTCTTTGCCGAGCGGCTGAAAACCAGTTCTGCAAAGGTCGACGCCCTTGCCACCGAGAGCACTGCGGATGCGGCGATGATGGAGCGCGATCCACGCAAAGGAATGCCTCAGAGCGGCGGACGGCGCGGCATTCCCTGGGAGGTCCTCATCGGCCGGGATGACAAGGACAAGGACGGCAAGGTCAGCAAGGTCAGCAAAGTGGAGTTCAGTGGTCCACCTCAGCTCTTTAAGGTTCTCGACCAAAATAACGACGGCCTGCTGGAAAAAACGGAGCATGAGGCCTTTTTGAACCGTCCCGGTCCACGCCCCTGAGGGGATGAAATTTTGCTTCCCAAGCGAT
>NZ_JBIPNG010000461.1:0-5286 GCF_044373815.1 Prosthecobacter sp.
GACCCTGCCAGGAAACTCGAAAGCGAACAATTTGCGGCTGCGTACCACCTGCTTGCCCTATGTGCTGCGGCTGAATCTCCGCCAAAAGAACTCTCCTCAACTGGATTGAAGAGGCTTCAAGAAGCTGCTACGAAAGTCGGCAAAAAGCCAAAAAAGCCACTGTGGTATTACGTTGGCATTGTTGGTGGAATCATTGGTGCAATGATTGTCATATGCCTGACAACCTGGCATCCTAGGGAAACTACACCGGAGCCTTATGTGGAGTATGCGATGCGAAGGCAAACTGGAACGTTTCTTGGCTTTCTGGGAGTGAGTACCGCATCCACGCAGTTCGAGATGAATGCAGCATTGCGTGGGAACTCTTTCAACTATTTGGAAAATGATGTTTCGCTAAATGATTGGGAGAACAACTGGTCATCATCAACCAACCGGCCTGTTTTCAAAGTGCTTCTTCTGGCAAAAGGCGATTGGGAACATCTTGCAGCGAAATTTAGGACGACTCAACTTGGTGAAGTTCGAGTCACTGGGCATTGGAAAGGGAATCAATACAGGAAAACCATTTTGATAAACTCGGTGGGAGAATGGGAAGAGGCCATCCAAAGTGCAAGAAGGTACATCGAGACCTGCCTAAAAGAAGGAAAGAACTAGTATGGGTCCTTCTGGTATCCGACCGTTATGTGCAAGTGACATTGGCGGTGCTGTGAGATATAAAATGGGGGATCACAACAGATGGCGCCCCCCCCATTGTCTTCGGTAGCTAAAAGAAAAGCCCCTCTCGCGAGAGAAGCTTTTCCGTCCCGCCTGCGGCAGCTTGATCCTTTGGGAATCAAGTGCAGCTAGGCGGAGAGCCCGACGTGGTTGTCGAGCAGGCCGTGGAGGGCTTCCGTACGGCGGGGGAGTTCGGTGAGGTTGCCCTTCAGCGTTTCGGTGAACGCATTGAAGAGGCTCCAGACATTCCGGGACTGGAACTCCTCATGACGTGGCATACGCCATTCATGCAGCACCAGAGGGAGGTGGCGATTTGGGCAGACTCCGACATCCAGGGCACGAACTACGAGATCGTGGGCCGTGCGGTCGTCGAGATCGGTGAGTTTGTAGTTAGCGATGCGACTGTCCTGATGGTGCCAGCGCTCCATCAGCCTGCCCACGGCGCTCTGGACGAGGCCGGGCAGATCGCGCAGGATGAATCGGGTGTGCTTGCGGGCGAGTTTGACCTCCCCGTAAAACGCGAGATTGTCGCAGCAAAACACGGATGATCCTGCCACAATGCCTGCGGGGAATGTCTTGTCGTGGCTGTTGCGCAGGCCGAGCACCCAGCAGTAATCCTTGTCGTTCTCACGACGTTGGATTTCCATGAGGCCGAAGTACCGCATGCCGTCGTGTGTGAGGCTGTGGGCCTGAGTTCCGACGCTCAGGCCGTTGCTGCGGAGGGTGAATTCCACCTGCTTCACCAGTTCGATGTGCGGGATGGGACTCCAGCTTTCCGTGGGATGAGGAGTGGGGACGGCGATGATTTCCTTCCGTTCAGCGGCACGAGCGCCGCAGTGGAGGATGAGGTTGGGATGGGGACGTTGAATGAACGTTGGGGCTTCGAGTTCGAGATGAGCAATCATGGGAATGGTTCGTTTAGGTGTTGGGTTTGAGTTTGAATGAGCGTCACAGGTTTTGGGTGAGGCGCTCGATGCGTTCGATGACGGGCACGGCGAGTTTCTTGGCATCCAGCCCGCCGCTGGTGAACCAGCAGCGGTCACCATGCACCTCCGTCCACTGCACCTTCACGGTGCCGAGGCTGGTGATGATGGTGGCCTGCCGTGGCCGCTCTTCCTTGTCGAAGACAAGGCTGGAGATGCGTGGTGACATGGTCTGAGAACAAGGCGGGCCGGGGCATCTGGTGGATGCGCCCGGCCCGTGCCTTGTGATTGTGGGTTGATGCTAGATGCGGACTCCCTGCAAGCTGCGCAGGGTTTGACGCACGGTTTGGATCTCCTTCTCGCTGGCCTTCTGCTCGCGCATGGACTGGCGGATATGATCTCCGAGCCTGGTCAGACCGTTGATGGTTTCACGGAATCCGGTCTTGATCGCCTCGATCTGCACGAGGGCGGCTTCCAGTGAGGATTTGGCTTCCTCTTTGCTGGTTGTTGTCTGAGCAGTTGGCGTGCTGGAGCCGTTGGCTCCTGCGGTTCTGGTTTGTCCTAGGGTGGGCGTGTTGGTTTGCATGGGTGGTGGTGTGTGTTGTTCCGCTTGTGGCGGAGGATTGTTACTTGGTGTGGGGGCCGCCGTTGCCGGCGGCGGGGAGGCGGCGGCACTGGGACCGCCATTCATGCGCAGGGGCATGATAATCATCTGCCGTCCGGCCAGGCTGAACCTGAGGGGCGACATGGAGTCGATGATTTCGATGCGTGTGAGACCAAAGCGCAGCGCCTTGAGCAGCGTGCGGCGGTCAAGGAAGATCGTAGCATCAGGGCCGGTGACACCGGCTTCCTGGATGTCGATCTTGGTCCATGACAACTCCGGCCGGGATCTGCCCAGCAGGCGGAATGCATTGCCGGCCACTTCAAGGCCGATGGTGTGATGCTTATCCTCCCCGAGTGGCAGTCGCTGCACTGCCACCATCACCTCTTCCACGGCCTCCGGGTTGATGGAGATCGTGGTTTGGTATGAAGCAGGGTTGGGCAGCACCGTTTTCCATTGGGGGAATTGGCTGTCGATGCTCCGTGACAAAAAGCACCAGTGGTCGCTGGCGATTTCGAAGCAAGGCGGTCCATCGTCTTTGGCAGGCATGGTTCGGAGCCTCCACTCGCCATCCTGCTGAAAGCCTTTCCAGCCGAGGAACTTGTGTTCCGTGATGAGAATGGATTCCTTCAGCGGGAGCGAAAAGCTGTTCGAGCTGAACAGGTGATGACCATCCGTGCCAACAACGTAGTGAGCGCTGTCGTCACGGACATCAATGAACGCTCCGTTAAGAACGAGGCGGGCTGGGTCTGCACTGGCGCATTCAAGAGCCTCATGGATGGAGGAGCGCAGTGCCTCATGAATGGTTATGCCGGTGCCAAGAACCTCTGGCTGAAGAGGAAACTCTTCGGGCGGGGCGGATTCGCAGTGATGTTCGGCGCTCTGGCCGCCTACTGGGAAGCGAATGGAGATGGTGTTTTTGCTGACGGGGACGAGCTCGATGAGATCGGCACCGCCGCAGCTTTTGGCGATGTTGTTCAAATCGCCGAATGGAACCAGCAGAGCGGCCGGTTCGGCCTGGCCCCGATGATTCATTGAGTAGGTGGCGAAGCGGTCCAGATCTGTGACCGTGAGGTCGATGAGTCCAGAGCTGTAGCGGCGCACGCGAACTTGGCCGAGAATGGCAAGACTGATGCGTTTGGGAATGACCTTACCGAGACCCGCGAGAGCGGTCCTCAGTTCGGCTACAGGAAGTAAGATGTTTTGCATGGGTATGGATGTGTGTTGGGTTGAAGTGGATATGAGAAAGCCGTGGACACTTCTGTTGGCGAAGCGGCCACGGCCCGGAGGAGGGTTGAGGTTGGTTATTTGCTGAATCGTCGGAAGGCGACGAATGCGGCGACGATAAGAACTGCCAGCAGGAGCCAGTGGTAGCTGACGACCACGAGGCAGAACCCGGTGATCGCCAGCAGCACGATGGTTTGCAGACATTGCGTCCAGGTGGGCATGGTGAGGAGTGATGGGTTGCGAGCGTTGCCGCTCAGGGTTTGTCCTGCTTTGACAGGGCACCTAGCACCTGCACCACAGCGAAGCAGACGAGGCAGATGCCAATGGTCTTCAAGCCATCGCCAATGGGCGTGTAGTCAGGTGGGGCCTCGGCACAGCCGGAGATGAACAGGAAGGGTATGAGAAGGCGGTTCATGGGCATGTGCTTACCTCCTTGGGTGGAGGTTGTGATGCTCCGCTGCTGATGACCGTCTTGCCGCTCTGAGGCGGCATCAGGATGATGACCTCATGGTGGATGGTCTGCTGTGGTGGTGACGTACCATCCAAAGAGGGCTTCTTGTGGCAGGCTACCAGCGTGGCAAAAATCACGCTGGTCAGCATCGGGTGAAACAGGGAATGAGTTGAGAAGTGCTTCATGGGTAAGGGTATATGGGTTAAAACGCCGACAGCCCACGCACCCGGTGAAGGGCAGGTGGGCTGTCGGGCGTAGGGTTGAGTGGTGGGGGTTAAGCGGCAGCTTTGAACTTGAGCTGCCCAGTGGTGCAGTCAGTGCGCTGGATGTCATCGCGCCGTCCCAGATACACAGGCTGATAAACACAGCCGCTCTCCGGGAATGCGTAGAGGTAGCGCACCTCCACGATGTCTCCTTGGGAGGGGACAGCGTGGTTTGGCGGGATGGTTACATTCCCGGCTGGGACCGGTTGTGCATCACGCAGCAGTGCAAGACTCACGCTGCGCTGTTCATTGATCTGGCTCACCAGGAAGGAGGCCGTCTCGTAGAATTTGAGCTTGAGCGAAGGGCCGCCACTGGCTGGGCGACCAGGGGTGTATAAGGCATCCAGACGCTTGAACACGACGCCTTCGGCTTTGCTGGACTTGAGCTTTTCCAGCATCGCCTTCTTCGTCTCCGTGAGGATGGTTGTGGCGGCGGTGCAGATGCAGTCGCCCCCTGCCGGAACGATGTTGTTCAACGCCACTAAGCGCACTCGGTAGGGTTGGGATCGGAGATCGGTTCCATCGAGTTCGAGCAGGTCGAAGGCGATGAATTTCTCCCCGACACACTCGCCATCGAGAATGAGCTGGCTGTTGAGCGCTTCAACGGTTTTGGAGACGGACTGCGGTAATGAGACGATCAAACCTGAGCGGTTGATGCCGTCGGTGCCTTGGTCGTTGCAGCGGATGAGCAAGCGCCGGCCGTCGAACTTTTCCTGCATGACCCACTGGGGATCACACACGAGCGAAACGGCCTCTTCCTGCTCAATGGGATTGAGCAACTGAGGCAGGATGTCGGTGGCCTGCTGCGCTTTGTCTGTGTGCTGGTAAGGCGTTCCAGATTCACCAGGGGTGTAGCCCTTGGCGGTCTTTTCGCGCACCAGCTTGTCGAAGATGCTCTTCGCCTTGGGGTAGTCCACAGGGGACTGAGTTTTGGTGCCGGTGGTGAGCGCGGAACCGCGTCGCCCGTAGGCGAAGTGAACGACGAAGCCGCCGTCCTTGGGTTGAATGCCTGCCTGATAGATTTTGTCAGACGAGCCTTCACGGAAGTAGAGCGTGATGTGCTCCATGGGTGGGTTCTCTTTTCGGTTGGTTGTTGTGGGTTGAAACAAAAAG
>NZ_JBIPNG010000089.1:0-17543 GCF_044373815.1 Prosthecobacter sp.
CGCCCGCCGCCCATGCTGAGGCACTCCGCACCACCTTCACTCACGCGCCAGTCTTCCATGGGATTCGCCCAGAATTCACCGCCGAGAAATACGCGGTCATGCGTTTTGGCCCAGGCATCCGTTGGTGCGTCGGGTTTGGCTGGAGCGGCAGGTGCGTTGTCACGGGTGCCGAGGCCCATGAGTGTGCCTGCCGTCATCAGCTTGAGTCCAGTGCGTCGGGAGATGTTCCGTTTCATGAACCCGATGCAACGTCAGCGCCGGGCCGCACCCATCACCAAATTTCGCTTTTATGAGGGAGGACAAACCCAGTAATGATCCAGTGCGTGTTGAATGTGAGGGTGATCAAATTCTTCGTCGGGGTCGCTCAAGAGAAAGAGCAGGAAGCTCCGCACACTATGTCGCTGCTCAGGTGAAAGGAGATCGAATTTGGTATGATCGACTACAGCAGCATGGGCCAGATGGAATGTCATGCCCATGCGATCGCCGCCCTGCAGATCCAAAATAAGAAAGGCAGGCAGATGAAACCGCATTCCTTCAGCATCGAAGAAGCTTAGACTGCTATGGCAGCGATTAAGCTCTTCGGCGGTGATGCGCCGCCAGTCGTCTTTTTCATCCTTTTCTCGATAGGCAGCACAAATCACCTCATCTGCATAATCATCCAGACCCTGGGCCTGAAGCAGGCCGACACCTGACCCAAGCGTCACTCCATGGAATGCCGTTTCAATGAGCTCGCATAGCTTCAACGCCTCTTTGCCACGCTCCATCTGCTGCACCGCCAACCTGATCGTTTCCGTGTCATAGCCGCGCGTCTTCATTTCAGCGATCTCTGCGTCTGTCGGGTATTTCATGAGCCCGATGCAACGTCAGTTACGATACGCACTCATCAGCGGATTTCGACTTTTTCTCAGCTGCCTGCCGGAGCCTCAGCGGCGATGCGACGATAGATTTCCTTCGCGGCCTCATACGCGCGCCTTGCCTCATCCCGCTCTGCCGGAGCGATGTTTTTCTCCCGCACACGCCAGAGCTGCTCGATGCAGGCGAGGCACCACTGCGCGCTGCGGCGTGAGGCGCGGATGGGTTGTTCTGCGACGATGACGTTCACCGGGTTCGTGTGCAGCTGCGGAAACTGCCGCACCGCCACCCAGCTGCTGCGTGGGATGTCGGCGCTGAAGGTGATCTCGTGCACGTGATCATCGGCAGACACCTCGCGCATGGCTGCGGGCAGACCATTAACGATGAGCTCCAGCTTGCGTTTGCCGCCGGCATACGGCTGCGCTGCGGTGACATCGTGATAGTTCACCGTGTCACCGGTCAGGCGTGCGCCCGCGATGGGTGTCGCGCCGCCATAGGCGATCTCCAGCGGGGTCTCAGAACTGAACGCGGCCTTCACACGCACCTCGACTTTCCCCGGCTGCGCGAGGCGCACCTCACCGCCGGAGGGCTGGCCCGCGACGGTGAAATCGAGCGCGTGCGCATAGCCATCGCTCACATAGCTGCGGCCCTGCGCCATCGCCTCGCACCACTTCTTAAAATCGATGCGGTCGATCTTTCCGAGCTTCACGTACGTGCGGCCCTGACCCACGCGGGTGCCGCTCATGCAGGGGAAATCGGTTTCGCCGGCGGCCTTGAGCGGAAAGCCGCAGTTCATGAGGTGATACCAGGTGTTCCATTCCAGCAAGCGTGCGGTGTCCATCGCGCTGATGAAATCACACACGCCATGCGCGGTGGTGACGAAGATTTCGTGGCCGCCCGCGTCGGGAATCGCGAAGTTGGGCAGCAGATCCAGCACGCGCTCATGGCTGCTGGTGAGTTCGGCTTCGTTGAGTCCGCCATCGTGGTCGGCATCAGTTTTATCAAACGGCTCCGGCAGCAGCGCACTCTGTGCTTCAGCAGCGGTGAGCCGCGCATCCTTGCTGGCATCGTATAGACCAAGCAGGCGTTTTGCCGCTGTTGCGGAGTTCACCTGCATGCCGCTGCCGGAGTGCGGGTAGCCGGTGAAGCCGCCCTGTTTCTTCGTCCAGCGCAGCGCGGGCAGGGTCCAGGTGGGCCAGCCTTTGATGCCGTCTGCGCCGGGATACACCAGCTCGCGCAGGTTCAGCAGGCAGACATGGCCGAGAGCTGCGGAACCGAAGCCGCTCACTTCCATGTCATATTTCATCTGCGTCAGCGGTTCGCTGATCAGATCGACCTTGGGGCCGAAGAACTGGCGCTGGTAATCGAAGCTGTAGCCCCATGAGAGCACGCAGCCGACGTTCAATCCTTCGCCTTTCACCTGCTGAAACATGTGCTCTGGCCGCATGCCTTCGGAGGGCGAGGTGTAGTGCGCGCAACCAGCCGCGTGGATGTGATGATCCCCGCTGTAATACCCGAAGTCCGCCGCATGGATCCAGCGCGCAAGCTTCACGGCGAGCTTGGTTTCCTTCGCTGCCGGGATCGTCGCCTGCGTCTTCACCGTGCGGTATTCCGGCCCGCGTGATGCCTGCATTGTAAACTCGCCCGGTGGCAGCAGCACGGTAGCGCCGCTGGGGCGATACAGGTGTTTTTGGAAAAAGAAATCCGGCGCAAGACGGCGCGCCTGCGGCGGAAAGACATGGCCTTGAGCATCGGTGAAGGTCAGGCGTGCCGTGGTGGACGTGCCGTCGAAGTCCTGGATATCGAGCTTCACCATCACCGCCGGTGATACCTGAAACAAGACCGGCACCTCTGCGCGGAAACCGAGATCCTGCGTTCCCTGGCCGATGTCGAACACCAGTGTGGCCTCGCGTTTGCCCGCCTCGCTCGAATAGATAAGTGCGATGGCGTATTCGACTTCCAGACCGCTGAGATTTGCAGTCATCGGCGGCGCATCAAACAGGCTGATCTCCAGAAAGCGGTCGGCGCCCTGCGTGTTCTCGTTCTCCCGCAGATGCGTCTGCCGCTCGCGCTCCATGGTGAGCTTGGCCACGCCTGCATAGGAGGGCCCGGCCTGCGGGCTGCTGATCTGCAGGCGCGCCACGCTGGTGGCGTGGTTGATCACCTTGATCAGCACGGGCGTGTAGCCTGCCTGCTGCAACTGCGCGGTGGCCGGTCCGCGCTGCGCCTTCACGCGTGATTCGGGGCTGATGTCCACCACGCACAGCACCTGCGGATCCAGCGCGGCCTGCACTCCCGAGCCATCACGCGCCGTGATCGCGGCTTGCAGTTTCGTGCGTTGTTCATCTGCGAGCGGTCTGCCGAGATAATTCAGCGCCTGCATGACGCGCTGCGCATTGGCCGCCAGCGGCTGGCCTTCGACTTCGACCGCAGGCGGAAGATCCGCGGCCTGAGCCATGACGCAGGCCAGGAGTGCGGTGAGCAGCGTAAGTTTCGCGAGCATGAGGTGCATACGCTGCGAACGGGCACGCCATTCCATCACGCCTTGAAGAAGATCCTCCGCCGGTAGAGCGCATAGAGGAAGAGCCACACCAGCAGCAGAGCGCCGGTGCTTTCCAGAACACTATGCCATTTCGGATCCAACGGCTGGTAGAGTCCGCTGAAGAGAAGCTTGGACGTGTGGCCGAAATCGATGAAGTGATAGGCCATGTAGATGGTGAGGCTGTTCATGCCGACGACGACGAGCGGGAAGGCCCAGCGTTTGAAATTCAGTAAGTCGATGATGCCGTAGAACGCGGCCAGCAGAGCGAAGGAGATGCCGGTGGTCACCAAAATGAAGGAGCTCGTCCACAGGCGCTTGGCGATGGGGAAGTGCAGGCTCCACAGCAGGCCGAGCGCGAGGCAGACGGCACCGGCGAACAGGAGACTGCGGAATTTCGCAGCGGGAGAGCTGGTGGTGCCTTTGAGGATCTCTCCTGCGAAGACGCCGAACATCGTCAGGCACATGGCGGGGAATTGCGTGAGCAGGCCCAGTTCGTCATACGTCCCCTGCAGCAGGCGGCCCGGAAGGTAGGTGCGGTCAAACCAGCCGACGAGGTTGCCTTCAAACGTGAGATTGCCAGCGCCGAAGCCGGGCACCGGAATGAGAAACAACGCGGCGTAATACGCCAGCAGGATGCCACCGGCCACGCCCAGCCGTTTCATCGAGCTGAGATTCAAATACAGCACCACGCTGACGAAGCCCGCGAGGCCGATGCGCCCGAGCACGCTGCCTAGGCGCATGTGGTGTGGATCGAAGAATGGGATCGGCGCGTTTTTGTCCAGAAAGCCGAGCACGAGGAGAATCAACAGGCGCACGAAGGCCTTTCGATACAGCGTGGTTTTCGGTGTGCCTTGGGCGATGGCCTTGCTCAGCGAAAACGGAATGGACACACCCGCGAGAAACAGGAAGAGCGGGAAGATGCAGTCGTAGAAAGTGAAGCCAAACCACGCGGGATGCGAGAACTGTTTCGCCACCGCATTCACCCACGGCCAGCCGGTTTTGCCATCGAGCTGATGAATCACCGCACCCGCGCCGGCGATCATGAGCATGTCAAAACCGCGCAGGGCGTCGATGGAGACCAGACGTGCCGGAGGGGGAGCTGCGGGAGTCGCCATGATTTGAAGAGCAACGGCGGTCACTTCGCGAACTCCACCATGGTGCTCACCATCGCATCGCGTTCATCGCTGACGGTGATGAACCAGGTGTTCGCCTCGGCGGGTGGTTTGGGGGTGGTGATGGTGTGGTCCTTGATCGTGGCGGGGACGGACTTCCATTCGCGTTTGGAGCGCAGGCCGGTGTCGGTGGTGTAGTTAAGCTCGGCTTTTTTGAGCGGCACTTTGCTCTCGCATGTGACAGTGACCTGATCACCGGATGCACTCGGTGCGCCCGGATTGGGCAGGGCATCACCGCCACGGCATTTCGAGTCGATGAACAGGCCGATTTCCTGCGGTGCCCAGCCGGGTGGGTGGCCGTGCGGCATCTTGATCTGGATGCGGATGTGCTTCTCTCCGGGGACGGCGTTGTAGCTCTTCATGTAGCTGTCGAGCACGTAGTGGACGTCGTTCGTGCCGTTCACAAAGAGGATGGGCACACGGCAGCGTGGCAGCAGGCTGCCGGGATCGTATTCCTTCACCCACAGCGCGCGGTGCTCGGGGTCAAGTTTGTCGATGCTGGGCTTTTGCACGGACTCACCCTCATGCAGGAAGCCGCAGCCATAGACGGGCACGGCGGCTTTGAAGCGATCATCCAAAGAGGCGACGAGGCAGGTCGTGTACCCACCCCAGCTGATGCCGGTGACAGCGGTGTGCTCGGCATCCACCTCCGGGAAGCTGCGCAGCAGGGAGTGCGCGCGCATCACGCTCGCGGCGGCGTGGAAGGGCCAGTCATCGCTCGTATCAGGAGTGAGCACGCAGTCGAATTTTTCGGGATGACCGTGCATCGGGCCACCCTTCGGCAGGCGCGTGCGTACGCCGCGATGCCCGTTGCCAATCGCCATGCCGGTCTTGGGATCAAACTCGGGCTCAGGCGGCCGCGAGCCGCTCAGATCCATGGCGATGGCTGCGTAGCCGCGCTTGGCCCACAGGTGCACCCAGTCGGCAAAGGCCGTGCCGCCACCGCCGTGAATGAGTACGACGCCGGGGAACTTGGTGCCGGGTTTCACCTTCTCTCCCAGAGTTATCGGTGAGGCATAAAAGGCGAAGACCTCCGTGTCATGGCCCTGGTACTTTTCACCTGCATAAGTCAGCGAATGAATCGGCTGATCCTGCCGCACCCACTTCATGGCGGGCACGTTGTTTTTGAGCGCATCCAGATCCCATGGGCCGACTTTTTCGGCGTGAAGGGAGGTGGCGAGACAGACAGCGGCGGTAAAAAGAGAGAACCTCATGGCGGAGATCAAACGCTCCCACGAAGGCGATTCAGCATCTTTTTTCTACCGCTTGGGGAACGCGGTTGTTCTCCTCGTGCCACGGACGGATCACGGCGACATCAAAGCTGGGAGCACGCGAACTCTCCCGAACAAGGTGGCATTCGAATTCATGCTCATGCTTTGGTTCATCGTGGCACCAGTGCCCTCCAGAACCGCCGATACGGGAACCCAGGTTTTGAGATCACTGGACGATTCCACGATGTAGAGGCGTCCGGCCTTGGATTTCCAGCTCAACACCAGTTCGTTGCCGGGTACAGCATGCGAAATGCTGGGTGCCGTCTCCAGTCGGTCCATGGCGGAACGAGGGTCCGTGCCAGCTTTGAACTCGGCAAGGTCGGTCATTCCATCCCCATCGCTGTCAGAGGCGTCCGTGGCGGCGGAAAGACTGCCGTAGAACTGCATTTCCCACCAGTCGGCAATGCCATCGCCATCAGAGTCTGCAATGATGAAGGAAGCCTCATGGATGCGGCTGACTTCCGAGCCTTTGACGGAGATGGCGCGGACTTTGCCACTCCAGCTCATGCGGACGGGAGCCCCGGAGACAAGCCATGGGCTGGTGAAATCTGGTGCCGAGCCATCGACAGTGTAGTGGATTCTGGTAGTGGGATCTGCCGCACCGATGACCACACCCACCGGCTGGTCAAAGCTGCCCCCGGGCGGCGAGAAGGTGATCGCCGGCTGCGCAGCCCATGCGGAGACGGTGCCGGTGGCCGGGCTGGAGATGATCAGCGCATCATCGACCACGGCAGGGCTTCCTCCGCGGTTCAGCGTGGCGATCAATGTGTTGTCGTAGCGGCCAAAGATAAACGTATTGCTGTTAGAGGCGGCGATGACGAGATCATCCGTGACAATGGGCTGCCAGGAAAGGTAGGTGCCGGCCGGCGCAGCATACGTGGCGACGAGGCTGCCATCCGTCGCCGTACGGCCCTGCACGGTGTTTCCACTGAGTGCAAAGACGGTTCCGCTGGAGACAGCCGGAGTGCCGTTGAAATCACCATTCACCGACCAGACGACGGCGTGGGTGTCCAGGTTGATGCAGGTAAGGTCTTCATCGTAATAGGTGGTGGTGGGGCTGTCGTTGATGAGGTAGGCGCGGCGGCTGTCCAGCGCGGTGGTACGGCCCATGCTGTAACCAAAACCGCCCCAGCCTAGCGACCGGGTCCAAAGGGCCGCGCCCGTTGCAGGATCATGGCGGACAAAGTCGCCATTCACAAAAGCATAGAGCTCGGAGTCCAGGATGGAAGGGGTCCAGCTGTCTGACTGCGCCTTGTTCACAAAGAACTTCTGGGAACCGCCGTTGAGGGAGAATCCGTACATGCCGCCGTAATAACCGCCATCCACAAAGACGCCGGGATCAAACACCGCCGGCGCCATGTAGCTGTCCCACTGCGCGGCATGCGGCGCAGACCAGAGGGTGGCTCCGGTGTCATCCTGCAGGGCGATGAGCTGGGTGTCGCTGGAATGATTGCCACGCTGCACATACACGCGCCCGTTGTACCAGCTTGGCGGATTCATGGAGGAGGCACTGGCAAAGCTTCGTGACCAGAGCTGCGCCCCGCTGCCGGCATCCAAGGCGACGACGCGGCTGGAGGTGGAATCGCGGAAGGAGGCAAAGACCCTGCCACCCGCGCTGGCCACAGGTTGCAGGCTGGAGCTGGCGCTGTAGCTCCAGCGCTGTGCCCAGCCGGTGCGGCCGAGCGCAGATGAGGCATAGCCCGTATGCGCCGGTCCGTTGCCAAAGGTGGACCAGGATCCCGTGATGCTCTGCATGATGGAGATGGAGACAGACGCCGTGGCGGTGGCTCCCGAAGGATCAGTGATGGTGTAGCTGAACTGGGTGCTGCCTCCGCTCACATCCGCAGGAGAGTGATAGCGCAAAGTGCCGTCGTCATTGCGCACCACGGAGCCCAGGGACGGCTGGGTGAACGACAAAACCGTGACCACATCTCCGTCCACGTCGAAGTCGTTGAGCCGCTCACGAATGGGGCTGACGATCTGTCCGGGTTGAGCCACCCGGGCATCTGCACGCGCCACGGGCGCATCATTCACAGGCAGCACGTTGAGCGTGACCGTGGCAGACGAGGAGAGACTCTTGCCATCGCTCGCAGCAAACTGGAAGCTGGTGAGCGGTGAGGCATGGCGGTCAGCCGCCGGCAGGAAGATGACCTTGCCCTGTGCGTTGGTGACCAGTGCTGGCACGGTCGCGATGACACTGCCAACCGAGGTGCCGTCCGCAGTCTGATACAAAGTGCCGACGGCCGGGAGAGTTGAGATGACAAAGTTCAGGGCGTCATTGTCCGCGTCCGTCCCCTGCAGGGTCAATGTCACACGTGTATCCTCAAGGGTGGTGGAGGTCTGCGCCAGAGCCACGGGTGCGTTGTTCGTCACGTCAGGCACCCCGAAAGCGCGGATGTAACCGTCAGTGCTGGAAGCAATGTAAAGGGAGCTTCCTGCGAGGCTGATGCTGCCGCCATAGGGAATGGTCTGGCGCAAGGCATGGGTGCCGAGGTCAAAGATGTAAGTCTTGGTGCTCGTGGCGGCGATGACGGAGTCGTTGGTGACGATGGGCTGGACGGTCAGGCCGGTGTCGGTTCCAGGCAGGGTGTACGCACCCACATAGATGCCGGTGGCGGCATCATACGCCTTGATGGAGTTGCCGCTGCTGAGGACAAACACCGCCTGATGTGCCACGGCGGGTGTGCCGACAAAGCTGCCGAGCACCTTCCAGGCGGCGGCGTGAGTGGAGAGATTCACGCAGATCAGCTCCTTACCGCCCGATGGAATGGTGACGGAGTCGTTGACCAGATAGGCGCAATCGTTGGCGCAGGCGATGGTTCGGTTCATGGAAGAGCCCGCCCAGCCGAAGTCCAAAGTCCACTGAGTGACGCCCGAGGTCTTGTTATGGCTGCGGAGGATGCCTTTAACGAGGGAATACAGGCCGCCGTTGTGCAGCGCAGGCGTCCACTGGTCATACTGGTCGAGGCTCTGGAAGAACATCTGGCCGCCTGAGGTGGGATTAAAGCCGTACATGCCCCCGTAGGTTCCACCGTTCACGTAAACCCCCGTGGCATCTGCCGCCGGAGCCAGGTATTTTTCCCATTGGGCGCTGAAGGGCGAGCTCCAGGCGGTGGCCCCGCTCGTGGCATTGAGGCTATAAAGCTTGCTGCTGCTGGAATAGGCGTACTGCATGTACACACTGCCATTGAACCAGGTGGGCGGGTTCATGTAAGCAGCCTGCGTGAAGTTTGACCGCCACAATTCGCCGCCGCTCGCGCTGTCCAGCGCCACCAGGCTGGAGTCTTGGAAATAGACCTGCAAACTCGCGAAAACCTTTCCGTCGGAGACCGCGAGCTGATGCGCGGACTTGGTCAGATTGGTCTGCCAGCGCTGGGTGAAGGCCGCAGTGCCGAGCCTGATGGGCAGGAAGCCGGTATGGTCCGGCCCTGCGCCAAAGGTGGGCCAGGAACGCCCCAGCGTGGTGCTGAGCACGATGCTTACCGAGGCGGTGGCCTGCGCGCTGGCGGCGTCGCTGATGGTATAGGTAAAGGTGTCCGTGCCGGAAGTGAAGCCGGCGGAAGGCACATATTGCAGGGTGCCATCCGCGCTTTGCGTGACCTGTCCTGAGGCACCCTGGGTGTATGAAACCACCTTGAGCACGTCGCCATCCGGATCACGATCATTGGCCTGAGGCTGGAAGCCCGCCAGAGATTCTCCGGGACGGAGGGCCACGACATCAGCGATGGCCACAGGAGGATCATTGACCGGTGTGATGTTAACCGTGATCGTGGCCGGAGCGGAAGAGGCAATCTGGTCATGGGCCGTGAAGGTGAAGGATCCGGCTGCCGCACCGAACACATTGAGCGGGGCCTGATAGATGATGACGCCGGTGCTGTTGAGCACCTGCGCCGGCGCCTGGTTGATCACAGCGCCCTTCGTTAAACCATCGGTTGTTTGATACAGCGTCCCCTGCGCCGGAAGGGTGCGTACGACATAACTGAGCGCCTCTCCGTTGCCATCCGTGCCTTCCAGTTTGATGGCGGCCTCCGCTTCTTCAAGAATTCCCACCTGCGCCGCCTGCGCAACGGGGATCAGGTTCGTCGGAACGCTTCTGCCATAAACGTGCACTTTGTTATCCGTGCCGGAAAGGTAGAGCAGGTCATTGGCAACTGCGATCTGGCTGCCAAAATTCAGCGTCTGAATCAGAGCGCGCGTGGCTTGATTGAAGATGTAGGTCTTGGAGGAGGATCCGATCAACAGCAGGTCATTGCTGACGACTGGAGCGCCGTTCAGGCCGGTTTCGGTGCCAGCCGTGTAGTCCGCCACTGACCGGCCGGTGGAAGCATTGAACGCCTTCACCACGCCGCCGCTGCAGGCGTACACGATGCCGTTGGAGATCGCCGGAGTTCCCGTAAACGTCCCAGAAACCCGCCACGCCACCGCCGGGACTGCCAGATCGACGCAGACCAGGTCACCGCCGGTCGACGAATTGGTGACAACGTAGGCTTTGCCAGAATCCAGGCAGACCGTCCGGTCCATCGACCATCCGGACCAGTTCCAGCCGAGATCCAGTGTCCATTGGGAAACACCTGTTTCGGGATGATGACGGCTCAGCTTGCCTTCGACAAAGGAGTACACCTGCCCGTTGTAAATGGCGGGTGTCCATCGGTCATATTGAGCCAGCGTCGCGTTGTAAAATTTCTGCGTTCCCGTCGTCGGGTCGAAGCCGTAAATGCCCCCATACGTGCCACCGTTGATATACAGACCCAGATCCGATACCGCAGGAGAATAGTGCCGATAGCCCTGGCTGGAGTAGGCAGAGTTCCAAAGGGCGGTGCCGTTCGCCGCATCGAATGCACGCACACGGTAGTCGTTGGAAACTGTATGCTGGATATAGACCTTGCCTTGATAGTAGCTGGGCGGGTTCACACCGCCTGCCGCCATCTTCACCCGCCACACCTCAGCGCCGGTGCTCTCGTTGAGCGCGATCAGGTAGCTGGATTCATTGATGCTGTTGGTCGGAGCCACAAAGACCTTTCCACCAGCAACAGCGAGCGGGGTCATGGCGATGCTGGATGCGTACTCCCAACGCTGGATCCAAGGCTGAGTGCCCAGCGAGCCCGGATAGCGGCCTGTGTGATCCGCCCCGTTGCCGTACTGCGCCCACTCCTTGCCGTATGAAGCGCTGACGAGCACCTGGACATTTCCGGTGGATCTCGCCCCCGCTCCGTCTTGCAGCGTGTATTGGAAGTTGTCAGTGCCTTCTGTAAGGTCTGCCTGCGGCACATAGCGCAGCGAGCCATCCCCGTTCTGGGTGAGAGCACCCTTGGATGGAGCGGTGAAGGAAACGATCTGCAAGGCCTCTCCGTCTGCATCGATGTCGTTGGCCGTCGGCAGGTAGGCCGTCAGGGGGCTTCCAGCACGCAGATAAACGGTGTCATCGATGGCGAGCGGGGCGTCATTGACGTTGGTGACATTGATCGTCGCCGTGGCCTCGGCGGAGCTGATCGTGCCATCGTTCACCTTGAATTTGAAGGTGGTGTAAGCCGTCCCGAAGCCATCGGGGGCAGGACGGTAGATCACCTGGCGCTGGGGATTTTTCACGACGACAGGAACCAGCGTGATCGGATCCCCGACCTGCACGCCGTCTGCGGTCTGGTACAGCGTGCCTTTGGCCGGCAGGGTGGTGATGAGCCCCACCAAGGGGTTGTTGTTCGCGTCCGTGCCGGGCAGCGTCAGGGTGACGGATTGATCCTCCACACAGGTGGCCGTCAGCGCCGTGGCGACGGGGGCGGTGTTGGCCCCCATCACGGCATAGCAGCGCAGCACGCCATCCGTGCCGGCCAGCAGCAGATAGCTGTTGCTCAGGCTGGGGATGCCCCCCGCAGCGATCGTCTGCGTCTTGGTGCCAGTGCTCAGTGTGTGAATGGCGGTGCTCGTTGAAGAACAGGCGAAGAGGGTGTCGTTGGTGACAATGGGCTGGTAGAGACCTGAGGTGCCGATGCCCGTGGTGTAGGTTCGAAGCAGAGCGCCGCTGGTGATGTCATAGGCCTGGACGTTTCCAGCAGCGTCAAAGGCGTACACCGACGAACCCGCAACTGCCGGCGTCGCGGCGGCAAACCCAGTCTGCACACGCCAGCGCACCGCCTGCGTGGTCAAATCAATGCAGACCAGTTCATTTGATGGAGAACGATTGTTCACGACGAAGGCGGCACCCGAGGCGATCGCCATGGTGCGCCCCATGGTATAGCCGTTCCAGTTCCAGGTCAGGTCCAAGGTCCAGTCGATGGTTCCCAAGGTGGGATTGTGCTGGCGGAACTTCCCTGTCACGAAGGAATAAGCCTTGCCGTTGTAGAAGGAGGGAGTCCAGCCGTCATACTGGTCAAGGCTGGAGAAAAACAACTGGGCGCCCGTCGTGCGGTTGTAGCCATACGTACCGCCGTAGGAGCCACCGGCTGTAAATACGGAGGTGTCGGTCACTGTGGGAGGCAGGTATTCCTCCCACTGGGCGCTGAACGGGGTGCTCCATTTCGTGCTGCCGTCAGTCGCATTCAGTGCCCAAAGCTGGCTGTCGCTGCTGTGGTTGCCACGCTGCACATAAAGCACGCCGCCGAAATAAGCAGGGCCGTTGAGCGAGCGCGCCTGCACCGGCCATAGCTTCTTCCACGCCAGAGTGCCCGTCGTCAGATCCACCGCACTCAGCTGCGTCTCGTTGAAATAGATGTCCGGAGTCGCAAAGACCTTCCCTTCCGCGATGGACACCTGGTTGAGCGCCTGCGGGGCCACCTGCAGCGTCCACGCCTGAGACAGCGTCTGTCCGTTCAGCGAGCCAGGATAAAAGCCGGTGTGCGCCGCGTCCCTGCCCATCATCGGCCAGGGGCCTGCGGCCAGGAGGCCCACGGCCACTGTCACCGTGGCGGTGGAAGTGCCGCCGGCTCCATCATTGATGGTGTAGGTGAAAGAATCCTCCCCGCTGGTGAAGCTGCCATTCGGCATGAAGCTCAACGTGCCGTCCCCATTGCTGGCCACGGTTCCTTTGAGACCCTGGGTGAAGGAACTGACCGTCAAACTCTGGCCATCGGGATCGATGTCATTCGCCAGCACCGTGATGGGCGTGATCATCTGCCCCGGCAGGCCCGAGGCAAAATCATTGAAGGCCACCGGGAGGTCATTCACCGCCGTGACATTGAGCGTCACCGTGGCCGCTGTGGACTGGGAGCGCTTGTCATTCAGCACAAACTGGAAGCTGGCAAACGGCGTGCCGTTGGCGTTCGGCGGCGGCACGAAGATGACTTTTTTCGCGCTGTTGGAAACGATCGCCGGCGCTGTGGCAATGCGTTCGCCAAGGCTGGTGCCATCACTCGTCTGGTACAGGCTGCCCTGGGCAGGCAGCGTCTGAATTTGCGCGGTGAGCGCATTTCCATCAGCATCACTGCCAGTGAGCGTGATGACCGCCTGCGCATCCTCGTTCAGCGTCACCGTTTGCGCATCCGCCACGGGCGGCGTGTTGGGCTGCTGCTGCACCGTCATGGTCACCGGCACGGACACCACGGGGCTGGCAGGATCATTTGAACTGATGTCAATCTGGCCCAGATAATCTCCCGCGATCTTGCCGGTCGCATCAAAGGTCACCGTGAGCGTGGTGGACTGCCCGGGCGCCAGCGTGGCGCCGGTGGGTGTCTGGGACAGCCAGCTCAGGCTGGAATCCATCATGCGGATGTCATCCCACCAAGCTTCGGACCCCGTGCTGAAGTTATAAAGCCACAGCTGAGAAACTTCGTCCACGTACGCCGCATTGCGGAATGGAATGTTGGCCTTCACCAGCGTGCCGTTGACGTAGTAGTCGAAATTTTTCGCCGTCCAGTCGAGATCCTGAAACTCGACGTGGTACCACACATTGGCCTGATAGCTGAAGGTCTCGTCGCCGCCGACGTCGCCATTGACGTAAAAACAGCCCGAACCCCGTGCAAAGAACCAGATCAAGTCATCACCATAGGTGCCGTCTGTGAGCACGAAGTAGCCATCATGCGTGGTCGTGGAGCCGGATCTCACCCAGAAGGAGATGTTTTTGGGCTTGGAGCCAGGGCTGAAGTCACGGTTGATGCCATGAAAGTGATCGGTGCTTCCCTGGTAGTTGTAGTGAAAACTCTTGCTGCCTGAGGCGGCGGTGGTGGACACGATTTCTCGTGTGCCGGCGCCGGAACCGCTTGCCCATCCGCTCAAGGTGCCGCTTTCGAAGCTGTCCGAAAAAGGCAGTGGCGTCGATCCCGACGCGATGCGCATGAGCTGCTTCACGCCTGCAGGCTGCGTCTCCGCCGCCGCATCCAGCACACCCAGGATCGGCGGAGCCTGAATGCTGGCCGTGCCCGGGTCCAGTGAAAGCACCGAGCTGCGCGGCACCGAATTGACGTCAAATGTCAGCGGCTGGTCACCATTGTTGGTCAGCGTCAAGGTTTTCGTCGCCACGGCATCCTCATACTGGGTGGAGGCAAGGGTGGAAGGTGCAACCTGGATGCGAGATTTCCCGAGTGCGAAATCAACCGCGGCAGGATTCGGCGGCACTGTCACGGAGGTGCTCGCGGACGGATTGTAGCCGGGCGCTGTGGCGCGGAACTCATAAGTTCCGTCGGTAAGTTTCACACTGTAGGTGCCATCGGCCGCCGCCACGACGCTGCCCGTGGACGTCCCGGTGTAGTTGATCAAAGCCGCTGCGATGCCCGAGCCGCCCGTCACCGCCGTCACCCGGCCGGACACGGTGCTGCTGGTGAAAACCGTGAGCTGTGCCTGGGAGGTCCAAGCGTGGCCTTCGGTGTCCGTCGTGTTCAAAATCAGCGAAAAAACATGCGGCGTAGGGGTGTCTGCGGCGATCCGGATGAGAAAAGGTGTGCCGCCGGTGGACGCAGTGCCACCCACGGCAAGATCGCCCCACGATTTGCTGCCCTGAAGCACGGTCACCTTGTTCCCCGCAGACGTCACCGTCAGCATGCTCGCGGCGCCCTTGGCAGTTTTCGCCCCCACATTTTTCAATGTCACCGCCAGCGTGATGTCCTCGCCGGAATTCAGTACACCGTCGTTGTTGCCAGCACCTCCCTGCAGGCCGCTGTCAGAGGCCTGCAGTGCAGTCAGTGTCACATACGGCTCCGATGCGATGATCAAGGCGCGTGCCAGGTTCATGCGCCCGTTCGCCGCCACCTTGCCGGTCATCCCCGCCACCCCATCGACATTGTTCATCAGCGAGCTCTTGATGTCCGACCAGTTCATCGCGGGACGGGCTGATTTGATCAAGGCACAGGCGCCTGCCACGTGAGGACACGCCATGGAGGTGCCGCTCAGCGTGCGGTAACCACCACCCGGACTGGTGGAGTAAATGCTCACCCCAGGTGCCGCCAGATCCACCGTGGTGGCACCATAGTTGGTGAAGCTGGCCAGCACATCCGCGTTGTCGCTGGCGGCCACGGAGATGATGTTCGCCGAGTCATAGGAGGCGGGATAGGAGGCAGACAGGTCCGTGTTGATGCCGCTGTTCCCTGCCGCCGCCACAAACAGAATGCCGGCCGTCCCTGCCGCATCGATCGCATTTTTCAAGGTCTGCGAATAGCCGCCACCGCCCCAGCTGTTGGACGTCAGGGTCACGTGGTTCGCCGTCGCATACAGCACGGCCTCGATGGCGTCTGAAGTCGAACCTCCGCCGCTGCCGGAGAGGAATTTCAGCGCCATCAGCCGCACCGTATGACAAACCCCAGCGACTCCGATGCCGTTGTCTCCCACCGCGCCGATGGTCCCTGCACAGTGCGTCCCGTGATAATGATCATCTGCCGGATCATTGTCATTCGACACGAAATCCCAGCCCCTCATGTCATCAATGTAGCCATTGCCATCGTCATCAATCCCGTTCCCCGGGATTTCGCCGGCATTCAGCCACATGTTTGCCGCCAGATCAGGATGGGTATGGTCAATTCCAGTGTCGATGATCCCGACCACGACGGCAGAGCTGCCCCGCGCGACATCCCAAGCCTCCGGCGCGTCAATGTCCGCGTCGCCCACTCCACCACTCTGGCCGGTGTTGTTCATGCCCCACAGGGAGGAGAAGGAAGGATCGTTCGGCGTCAGTGAAGCAAAGACCACGTAGTCCGGTTCCACGATCTGCATCGCAGCCCCGCTCAGCCGGAAATCCCTCAGCTTGATGTCGTACAAGTCCAGGTCAGAACTGCCCGTTTCCACGATGTAAACCTGCGAATTCGGCAGATGCCTGCGCACCTTGCCGCCCAGGCCGTCCAGCACCGTTTGCAGCTCCCCGGCGGTCACTCCGTCTTTCAGCGTCAGCAGAAAATGATCCGCCACCATCACCTTCTGCTCCTGCATGGTTTCCACACCCGTCGCCGCATCACGTTTCCATGACTCCTCAATGCGCAGGAACGGGTATTTGAACTTTGCCTCCACCACCCGCTTCTTGGTGAAGTTTCCCTGCGCATCCGGCGGCGTGGCGCGCTCCTGCAAAATGCGCGCGTCTTGCAGGAAGCGGGCCCGCTCCGTAGTGGCCGCCAGATCCGCCGGCTTCTGCGGCGCTACTATATACGGTGCCGGCTGAGCTTTGACCTCTGGAGTGGCCTCGCGTGTGCCAAAAACGGCGGGGGCTGCAGTCGGGGCAGGTTTTAGATTCGGCGGGCTGGATTTGAGCGCCCCACCGTCCGCAGGGGGCTTGGACACTAAAGGTGGGGCAATTTCTCTTGTCCCAAAAAGGTACCATCCGACCAAGGTCAGTAGCACGAGGGTTAAAACAGGGACAAAAAGTCGTCGGAGCATATTCGGCTAGAATTACGAAATTCCACCCCAGACTTCAACTGTTTCCTTTCTGTTTCCTAGGCAGACCCATTATTTAACCGGGCTAAAATCTTATCTCTACACCCTGCGGGAAATTCCACCCTCCACCCGAGGACGCTTTAATAAAACAAAACCGCCGCAGCGAGCGACTCCCGGCACTCACTACGGCGGTATATTGGGGTCAATGAGAGATGGATAGCTCTCAGTTGGCCTTCTTCGGACGGCCAAGCACATCGTCCTTGGTCGTTAGCGCGACGGCCACGACCTGATCGATGAGTTCCTGGCTGATCTTGAGATCCTTCAGAGTGTTCACGAGATTTTCAGCGATGGCGTTGAAATGCACCTCGGTGAGGCCCATGCCCTCGTGGGCTTTGCGCATGTCCTTGCCGGTCCATGGCAGCGGACCACCAAAGGCGGCGCTGAGAAATTCCTTCTGCTTCCGGCGCTGCTTGTCCATGCTCACGTCATCAAAGAAGTGCTTCACGCGGTCATCGGCCAGCACTTTGACATAGAAGGCGTCAATCGCAGCCTCCATGGCGGGTTTGCCACCCAGCTTTTGATACAGGCTGTCTTCACGGGCCTTCAGCCATTTCGTTTTGCAGGCTTCTTTGGCAAAGGACCATTTCCGGCCTTCGTATTCGGCGGTGATGGCAGGATCGACCGCCTTGCCACTGATCGGGCAGACGGTGTTCGTGGCTGTTTCAGCGGCGACGGTGGCTGGATCGACCGCGAGCGCGGCGGCATTGACCAGCAGGGTCATAACAGCGGTGATGGTGACGATGGAGGAGAGAATAAGTTTCATGGTTTGGTTGGGCTATTTAATAAGTTGCATCGCCGATGCATCAATGCGCCGATCCTGCGCAGAGATGCGCGTTTGTTGTGCGCGGTGCCTCCGCGCCAATT
>NZ_JBIPNG010000462.1:0-5274 GCF_044373815.1 Prosthecobacter sp.
ACATCCGCGAACTCAAAACGCTGACGACTTCGATCATGCCCGAAGGACTGGAGAGCGTGCTCACTGCGCAGGATGTGGCGGATGTGCTGACGTATATTGGCAGCAAGCCATGAGACTGTGGCCACCGGAGTCAGGAGATCCCTGCTCCTTCGTGAAATGTGCGTGTCATTGTGGCGGGTGATTGAGATGATCACGCCGCGTGATTTGGCCAAGGCGGATCAGCTTGAGGCGGTTCTACCGCTGGAAAAGCACCTCATTATCACGCGGTGAGCGGACTTTACTTCACATCACGCCACAGCCAGCGCAGAGCCTCGGGCAGGCTGGGGGCCATGCCTTTGCTGCCATGGAAGCATTGCGTCCAGTCGATGCGAAAGTCGTAGTTCATGTACTTCAGCGCGGCAGCCATCTGCTTGTTGGCGATGGGCCAGTTGCCGAATTTGTTGTCGAGATCGTTTTCGCCATCGAGCAGGTAGATGCGGATGGGTTTGCGCTCTGAGGCACGGATCAGCGAGGGATAAACATCCCCGCCTTTCAGATCGACGAAGGAGCCTACCCAGGAGAGGACTTTGCGGAATTTGTCAGGCCGCTCCCACGCAACGGTGAAGGAGCAAATGCCGCCGGAGGATCCGCCTGCGATGGCCCAGGCTTCAGGCTGCGGTCGGAACTTGGTTTGATAGCGCTTCTGAACCTCAGGCAGAATTTCGTCGATCAAGAAACTCGCATAGGCAGGCCCAAGTGAGTCGTACTCAAAGCCACGATTGGCGGCCTTCTCACCGGGCTTTTGCTTCGTCATGCGACCCGGATCAATGAAGACACCCACCGTGCGTGGCATCTCCTTTTTATGAATGAGATTGTCGAAGACCACCGAGGCACGCATGGAGCCATTGGGATCCACATGGCGCGAGCCATCCTGCCAGACCATGAGGCAGGTTTCCTCGCCAGGATTAAAGCCAGCGGGCAGGTAGACGGTCACCGTGCGCACGGTGTCGGGAAAGACCTCGCTGGTGTTCCACACAAACTTCTCCAGCCTGCCCTGCTGGACATCTTTCTGCGGCAGACTGTCGGCAGTGTACTCGAAATGTTCGACGTGCACGGTCCCCGCAAGGTGAGGCATTCCCTCAGACTCCACACGGTAGCCCGTTTCGGTGAAGTTGGGCATGTCAGTGACGAGCACCTGCAGGCCGTCCTCGCCCAGCGCAGTCATCTCGCCGATCAAGGTGCCATCCTGCTGCACGACTCGTGCAGGTTTGGGGTCAATGATAGCCCATGCGACCGTGGTCGCTTCAATCTTTGCCGCCGCCCGGCCCTGTGTCAGATTTTGCCGGCCAAAGAGGCGCACGACCTGGTCATGCAGCATCTTTTGCGCCTCCGGGACCGATGTTTTTCCCAATGCCGCAGCAATCTGCAGCGGTGTGATGGTGGGCAGCGCACCCGGTTTGTTTTGAGCAGAACTGAACGTGACTGCGAAGAAGAACAACGAAAAAAGGGCGAGACGCATGTGTGGGGTTTCTAACGCCACAGGGTGCGGTGGAATATCGCTGATTTCCCCAGATGCAGTTTTAGCGATCGAGGAGAGGCGGAAAATGAGGTTCTGAGGCCTCAAGTCCTTGCTTCAAAGCGCTGCCGTGAACGGTGTCTTGCCATGTGGTAGTGCAGCCGTGCGCAGACGCGCCTCAATGCCTTCCATCATGGCTCTTACGTGTCGCCATTTCGTGCGGTCGCGCATGAGGTCCATGCTCTTTTCATACGATCCCCACTGAATGACTTCGATGTCCACATGGCGCACGCCCCAGTTGTCCATCATGGAGCGGCTCGGTTTGTACAAATCGATGGTGCCGGTGCCGACGAGGGCGCTGCCATAATCATCCACCACATAGGTGACACCCGGCTGGCCAGCGATGCGGAACAGCGTGCCGACTGGAAAACGCGACCAGTCTGCTGCAGCACTGCGCACGTTGCCAAATCTCAAATTGGTGCCGATCGCATTCTTCACACCATAAATGATGTGATCGCTTTCATCATGCGTGTAGGCGGTGGTGCGCACTCGCATCTGAGAATTGCGATACAAACTTGACGCCGTCAGCAGCGGCGGCTTCGGGTCATCAAGCACAAAGGTGTAGCGCTTGATCGTGCTGGGACGGAACGGAACATTGTTCGCCAAAGCCTTGCGCACCTCGTATTTGACGCCGGTTTGCAATGGAGCGGACGATTTTTGCCGCATTTCCTTCCAAGTGGAGAGCAGCGATTGCTTAGGAAGAGCGCAGCTAGAAAGAGTGGCCAATAAGACACCACAGAGGCCAGAGGTCATCAAACGTGAGTTGTACATGGCTGGATAGTTTTGGAATTACGAAAATGATACTGTAATTTTCATATATCTTCAATATAAAAAGAATAGTTTCCATACTATTAAAGTTTAATAAAACTTAATTTCCATATCCTCTGGATAGGTTCACTTCTCTCCTTCAAGCCAGCCGAACAGGATGTTTTACCCTTCGCGCCTCCCCTCCCCCCTTTTATTCTGCCTGCTCTCCCCAGAGCTTTCGCCAGTGGTCGAGGCGCTCTTTGATGCGGGCTTCCAGGCCGTTGGCGGTGGGATCGTAGTACTGGCGGCCCCCTTCCAGACAGCGCTGAGGGACGAAGCCGCCCTCATAGTTGTGTGGGTACATGTATCCTTCGCCGTGACCAAACTCCTTGGCGGCTTTCTTGTGATGGGCGTCCCGCAGGTGCTTGGGCACAGGGAGGGTACGGCCATTTTTCACATCTTCCAAAGCAGCATCAATGGCGGTGTAGGAGCGATTGCTCTTCGGCGCGGTGGCATTGTAAATGGTGGCATGCGCCAGGATGATGCGCGCCTCCGGCATGCCGATGAATTCGACGGCCTGCTGAGCGGCTACTGCAACGCGCAAGGCGTTACTATCAGCCATGCCAATGTCCTCACTGGCGGCAATGACAATTCGCCTTGCGATGAAGCGGATGTCCTCCCCGGCGTAGAGCATCTTGGCCAGCCAGTAGAGCGCCGCGTCGGGATCTGACGCGCGCATGCTTTTGATGAAGGCGCTGATGGTGTCGTAGTGTGCGTCGCCATCACCGTCATACACCACGGTCTTTTGCTGCACGGATTCCTCCGCAGCCGCCAGCGTGATCACAATCTCGCCTGCGGCATCCGGTTGCGTGGAGAGCACGGCGAGTTCCAGCGCATTGAGGCAGCGGCGCGCATCCCCATCCGCCACGGTGGCGAGGTGCAGGCGCGCGTCCGGCTCGATGCGGGCATTCATGCCACCCAGGCCGCGCTCCACATCACTCAAAGCGCGGTCCATCAGCGCTTCGAGATCGGGTATGCCCAGCGGCTCCAGCGTGAAAACCTGGGAGCGGCTGACCAGCGGGCTGTTCACATAAAAGAAAGGATTGTGCGTGGTCGCGCCGATGAAGCGCAGCGTGCCGCGCTCCAGATGCGGCAGCAGCACATCCTGCTGCGCTTTGTTGAAGCGGTGGATCTCATCCACAAAGAGGATGGTCGTCTTGTTGTAGAGCCGGATGTGATGCCCGGCATTCTCCGCCTCCTTGCGAATATCCGCCACGCTGCTCTCCACGCCACTGAGCGTGACGAAGCGAGATTTCGTCTCCTGAGAAATGATGTGCGCCAGCGTCGTCTTGCCTACACCGGGCGGCCCGTAGAGGATGATCGAAGAAAAGCGGTCTGCCTGCACGGCACGGCGCAGCAGCTTGCCCTCCGCCAGAATGTGCTGCTGGCCGGCATACTCCTCCAGCGTGCGCGGCCGCATGCGGGAGGCCAGCGGCGCGCCTGCATGGTGCACCGCTGCACCCGCACGTGGCGGTTCAGGGGGCGGAGAGGCAAAAAAGTCGTCGCTCATGCAGTGGAAGGGACGATGAATGACGCTGAAACGCTCCGGCAGCAAATCGCAGTTTGCACCGGCGGTCGTTTGATGTTCGATAACGCCCCCTGATGAAGCTCTCCAAAAAAGCCGAATATGCCCTCCGCGCCCTCGTGGCGATGGGGCGTGAGCGCGAGGGCACGAACTTCTCCATTCAGGATCTGGCCAGCAAAGAGCACATCCCCCTGAAGTTTCTGGAGCAGATCCTGCTGGCACTGAAAAACGGCGGCCTGCTGCGCAGCAAGCGCGGCGTGGGTGGCGGTTATCAACTCGTCACCCATCCGGCCCGCATCACGATTGGAGAGGTGGTGACGTTGTTCGACGGCCCGTTTGATCCCATACCGGGGGCAGATCAGGATGCTCTGGGACAGGTCTTCAGCGGCCTGCGCGACCAAGTGGCACAATGGTTCGCGGAGCACACCGTGGCGCAAATCATCGCCAAGGAGCGCTCGCGTGAAACAGTGTCGTTTGATATTTGATCACTTGCCAAACAGCCACATGGCCAGGATCAGCGTCCAGATAATATTGAAGACCTGACCACCGAGGAAGGCCAGCGCCGGCTTGCCACCGCCGAGATTGAAAAGCTCGCCCAGTCGCGTCTCCAAGCCGATGCAGACGAACGCTGCTGCAAACCACACTTCACGCAGTCCTTTGAGCGGCTTGCTGGCGGCTTCTGCCACGCCGGCAGGCACAAAGTACGAAAACACTACAGAGGCGATCACGAAACCGATCACGAACTTGGGAAAGCGTTCCCAGATGATCCTGATGGAGGGCTTTTCTTTTTTGGACGCGCCATCCTTGCCGCCGCGCATCGTCCACCAGATGGACAATATAAATGCCGCCACGCCGATAAGAACGTTTTGCGAAAGCTTGACGATGACCCCCACCTTGGTGGCGTCCTTGCCCACCTGTTCGGTCGCAGCCGCCACCGAACCGCTGGTATCGAGCGTACCTCCGATCCAGGCACCGCCCACGGCCTCAGACAGGCCCATGGATTTGACCGCCCAAGGCATCATGATCATCATCGGCACGGCGCAGAGCAGGACAATGGACGTGACGTAGGAAAGCTTTTTGCGGTCCCCCTGAATCGCGCCGCAGGCGGCAATGGCAGCGGACACCCCGCAGATGGAGACGGCGGTGGAGAGCATCACGCCAAACTCATCGTCCACCTTGAGTTTCCGGGAGATGAAGTAGCACACATACCACACCACCGGAATGACCAATGCGGCCTGCACCAGACCCGGGAGCCCCGCCTTCATCATTTCCGGCAGCAGAATCGTCGCGCCGAGGAGCACAATGCCCACCTTGATGAAGAATTCCGTGCGCACCGCCTCGCGCAGCCACTCGGGCACAGGCAGCGTGTGACTCCAGAGCATGCCCA
>NZ_JBIPNG010000463.1:0-5268 GCF_044373815.1 Prosthecobacter sp.
CTTCGTCTTCGAGCTTTGATTGTGATGGATTCACAATGCGCTCTGCACCCATCGCGAGTGAGGTTTGCAGACGATCGGCGACAAAGTCCGCGGCCATCACTCTTGCACCGGAGGCCTTCAGCAAACTCGTTGCCAGCAGGCCGACGAGCCCCTGCCCCATCACGAGCACACGTTCGCCAATTCGAACGCCGCTTTGGCGCACGGCTTCCATGGAGATCGACCCGAGCGTCGTATAAGCTGCCTGCCAGTCTTCCACACCGGCGGGAATGGGTGAGGCGAGCAGATCTGGCACCGCGATCATCTCCGCATGAAATGCACACTCCGCACCGCCGCAGGCCACGCGATCGCCCACATGAAAACGTGAGTTCAGTTCATCCACCGCCACCACGATTCCGGCAGCCGAGTAGCCCAGAGGGGTTGGCGATTCGAGGCGGTTGCGCACCTTTTGCAAGGCGGCTTTCCAGCCCAGGGTCTTCGCCGTATCGATCACTTTCTTGACCTGATCCGGCCGCGCCTTCGCCTTTTGAAGAAGCGACATCCGGGCCTGCTCCACCTTCATGCGTTCCGTTCCCGGCGAGATCACTGAGCAGGTCGTTTGCACCAAGATGCCTCCCGGCGGCGGCACTGGCGCAGGAACGTCCTGCAGTTCAAGGCGTCCGTCTTGGTATTGGGCGAGTTGTTTCATCAATGAGCTTTTCAATTCACGATTTTCAAATTGGTCACCAGCCACTTGTGCTTGCCAGCAGTGGTCTTCTCGACTTCCGATACCTGCTGCAAGGTGAGTGTGAAGTCATCGCCAAGTTTTTTCAGCAGGCCTGCCTGCATTGCCGGTTCGCGGTTGCTTTGCCATTGTGGACCTGGTTGAAAGCGACATTCCACAACACCTGCGTGTTCTTGGAAGAACTGGACGGCGAGCAGCCCGTCGAAGATGGAATCGTGCATGTTGATCGCGGTGAGTGAGATGCGACGGCTGGTGGCGCTGACAAGAAACTCGTAATCGCGTCCAACGATTTCCGAAACCTCGCCATTTGTGATTTTTGCATAGTCTCCCGTGCGGTACCGGATCAGCGGCATGACGTGATTGTGGAAGGAGGTGCCGATGATCTCACAGTTTCCCTGTCCATCTGGCTCGCCAAATTCGACGAAACCATAGGTGGGCCAGAAATGCAGATGATTGGACGTGCGGCCCTGCGCGGCGAGGACGACGCGCTCGCTGTGACCATACCAGTGAAACACGGGCGCTTTGAAAAAGTGCTCCAAATACTGTTGGGATTCTCCTGTGAGCTTTTCAGAGCCGCAAAGCACCGAAGTCAGCTTGAAGTCGAGCTTCAGGCCTGTCTGCTCCAAGCCACGCGCCAGCATGAGTGCGGCACTGGGATAAGCATGCAGGTGCTGCGGACGGAAGCGGTTTAATGCGGCCACATACTCGGGCAGGCGCTCAAGCGTGAGATGATAGGAGGAGAGAATGAGCCAGTTTCGTGTGGCATCGTAATAACTGATGGCACCACCGGCTTTGCTGGAGGTGACGCTCCCGCGAATGACGGCTACACGGTCTCCGACGCGATAGCCACGCCGTGACCACTGCGCCTCCAGATAGGCTTGCTCTTTCGGGCGGCTCACGCCTTTGTGCAGATAGAAGCCGACGGGGACGCCGCTTGAGCCGCCGGTGGTGATGTAGAGGCGCTGCTTGGCGTCGAACTCGGGATTGACCATCTGCTCGCGGTGCAAAATCAGATCCTGCTTTGTCAGCAGTGGATAATCGGCGAGTTGCTCCAGCGTTTCGAACTTCGCCGGATCGATGCCACTTGTTGCAAATCGCTCTGCATAAAACGGCGCCTTCGCTGCTGCTATCAGCGACTCGCGTAATGCTTTGATCTGATAGTGTCGGATGGTCTCCGCATCCCACGTCTCAACCTCACGCGCTTCGTTTTGAAATCGAGTGTAGGACGGGCCGTAGCGCAGGGAGGGCGGGAGCGCGCGATAAGCCCGACCTGCCAGCGACTTCACGGGCTGAGGTGCTGCCTCGTAGAGTTTGAGCAGCGGGTAAAGGGCGTCTTCGAGCGACATGATCAAGCCTTCGGCGGCATGTTCAGAATGCGCAGCGCAGCAACAGCGGCGCCAAAGCCATTATCGATGTTCACGACGGTGAGGCCACTGGCACAGGTGTTGAGCATGCTGAGAAGGGCGGAGATGCCATGGAGATTAGCACCATAACCGACACTTGTTGGAACCGCGATCACGGGAGCTGCGACGAGTCCGCCGAGAACGCTGGGGAGCGCGCCTTCCATACCGGCGATGGCGATGACGATGCTCGCCGCCCGTAAATCATCGAGGCGTGCGAGCAGACGATGAAGACCCGCCACACCGACATCGGTGAAGCGGTTCACTTTTGCGCCAGCGAATTCCAGGGTCTGCGCGGATTCTTCGGCAACCGGCAAATCTGAGGTGCCGGCACACACGACCGCCACAGGCGCGGAGGAAAAGGTGCCGCTCATTTGACCGATGCGATAGAGGCGAGAAACGCTGTCATAGCTGCCGGTGGGAAAACACTGCAGCAGCGATGAGGCGACTTCGGATGTTACTCGGGTGGCGAGGGCACCTCCATGAGCAGCGACGAGGGCGGTGAGGGCATCTGTGGTTTGGGCGAGTGTTTTCCCTTCGGCATACACGGCTTCAGGAAAGCCCTGGCGGATCATGCGATGCGTGTCGGCCAACACCTGGCCTGATTCGGCAAACGGAAGGGTGCGCAGACGTTCCAGCGCCTGATCAGGAGGCAATGTGCCGACGCTGACTTGAGCGAGAAGGTCAGCCAGTTTTGATTCGTTCATGCGGAGCGGGCTTTGAGCACTTCGTTCATGCTGCCGGAGCGCAACCCGGCGAGATCAAGGGTGATGTAGGTGTACCCAGTGGCACGCAGAGCCGTGGTGATGGCCTCGCGCTGCTGCAAGGCGCGTAGCAGATCGGCCTCGGGCACTTCAAGGCGGGCCACATCGCCATGATGCCGCACGCGCAGTTCACGGAAGCCGAGGTCAAACAGTGCGGCCTCAGCGCGCTCAATCTGCGAGAGCAGTTTCGGAGTCACACTCGTACCATACGGCACGCGGGAAGCGAGGCAGGCGGCGGCGGGCTTGTCCCAGTTCGGCAGACCGAGGGCTCTGGCAAAGTGACGCACGTCCTGTTTACTGAAACCGAGGTCGTGCAAGGGGCTGAGGATTTGTAGTTCACGAGCTGCTGCGCGGCCAGGGCGCACGTCGAGCGTATCCTCGGCATTCATGCCATCAAGCACGTGGTCGATGCCGTTCTGTTCTGCGAACTGACGCAGAGCGCGATACACGTGGTCCTTGCAAAAGTAGCAGCGATTTGGTGCATTCGCCTGATAGGCGGGATCGTTCACTTCTGCGGTCGGCAGCAGTTCGAGGCGGGCACCGAGCTGTTGAGCAAGTGCGACCGCTTCGTCCTTTTCGCTTTGCGGCAGACTGGGGGAGACGGCGAGAAGAGCGATGACATTTTCAGCGCCCAAGGCATCCAGCGCGGCTTTCAGAACGAGCGTGCTGTCCACACCTCCTGAATAGGCGACGGCGACACGTCCCAATGGTTGAAGATGTTGTAGAAGACGGTCGATCATAAAGTTTTTACGGCAATGTAACTTTTGGTGAAGAGGCCGAGGCAGACCTTCTCGCGAAGAATCTCGCAGCCAGGAAAGAGCTGCACCATTTCCGCATGGGTGAGGAGGCGGATGTCGCCGATGAATGCGGCGACCTGCTGTGTATCTGGACGGGTGAGCCAGCCCCAGACGCTGAAGTTGCGCGTGAGACGATGCTGCCAGGATTTTGGCAGCCAATGGATAAAGGGGGTCATGAAGTGCGGCTCGATCCAAAACTCCTGCGCAGGTGTCTGGACCCACAAGCGCCTGCCCGTGCGGATCACCTCAGCAGCGAAGGCTTTCTGACGTTCAAAATCACCCACGTGCTCAATGACGCTGTTGGAAAAAACGATGTCGAAGGACTGGTCTGCAAATGGCAGCGCACAGCCATCCGCAACCTGAAAACGAAAATGCCCCGGATCCGCAGGCGGGGTGATGGCGTGGACATTGACGATATGAATTTCCGCCGCGATCTGCTCATGCCCTTCCCACGTGGCCGGATAACCGCCGATGTCGAGAATGCGCTCGTGTGGCTGCGGCTGAATGCGGTCCACAAACTGTGCGAAACGCTTTCTGCGGAAGGTTTTGAAAATCAGCCGCCAGATGTGATGGACGAGCGTCTGCTTCATGAGGGTGGCATGAGATTTTTCTGAAACTTCGGTGCGAGAGTGCGTACGAGATTGAGCAGCATCGTGACGGTTTCTTCATCGCTTCGCATGCGCTGGCCAGACTTCTGAGGCGGCATGCCTTCGGTGACCCAGGCCATGACGGAGGGATAGGCCCAGCGATGGTTGATGTTGTGCAAAATATTGTCGCGGAAACTCAGGAGCTGACGTTCCAGATTGCTCGGAGTAGTGACATTCTCCCCGACGAACCAATAGATGTAATGGGCATGCAGCGGCAGCTTCGTTCCATTACCGAGCAGTACTTCGCGCATGATGGCGAGGTCGCGCACCTGCAAGACTTCGCCGGAGAGCAGCCTGACCTCGCGCACGCGGGAGTCGACGACGGTCCAGCCCTGGCCATCGAGGCAGACCTCAGGGCGGTGGATACTGCGGCTGTCATTGCCTGCAATGACGAGCGACGCCTGGACGAGATCGCGACTTCCAATGGATCGTCCAGGTGTGCGATACGCCCGTTTGACGATGATCGTGTCACTGGGGAGCAATGTGATTTCCTGCTCGCTTGGTGCTTCGTTCTCGCCGACGAAATCACCTGCGACTACGGGCAGTTCGGCCAGCACGCCTGATTCATCGCCGCCTCTCATCGCGGGCGAAAACTGGCAGAGCAACAACGTCATGCCGCAGAGCAGAAGGAGGATGAAAGCGCGAGCGATCATTAGACAGGGGCAACCACCTGACGTGAGACGGTGCGCGAATTTTTAAAGCCCGGGCCGCCGCATGAGCGATCCAGCAGCCAGGAAGCGAACTGCAGCAGAAGCAGCGCCACAAGGAAGACCACGATGCCGGTGAATTCGTGGAAGACGGACACTTCTTTTTCGGCATCGCCAATG
The DNA here is from genome assembly GCF_044373815.1 of Prosthecobacter sp. Taxonomy (GTDB): domain Bacteria; phylum Verrucomicrobiota; class Verrucomicrobiia; order Verrucomicrobiales; family Verrucomicrobiaceae; genus Prosthecobacter. Next base: position 5,157 of record NZ_JBIPNG010000463.1, read on the forward strand.
GCCCATTGCTGCCCGAAGACCATGGCTGTGAAGATTAGGACCAGGATGCGCGCCATATTTGCCACGATGGCGATGGGCAGGATCATGCTGAACAGCGCAAGCCTGCGCCACA
>NZ_JBIPNG010000464.1:0-5242 GCF_044373815.1 Prosthecobacter sp.
TCGATTATCAACTACGCGTTCCAAGCACTGCTCGAGCTTGAAACATTGTTTGGTGAGATTAGTTGCCATCGTCACGCCTCCAGAATCTCCGCCAGGTTGTTGGCGATGGTTTGCTCAAGCTCCCGTGCTTTGGCGTTAAGAGTTTCGAGTTCTTCGTTCCAGGTGCCGAGCTGGATCTTGAAGTCCTCGTCGCTCACGTCTTCTCCGGGGGCAACGCCGACGTAGCGACCGGGGTTGAGGCTCCAGCCTTGAGCTTCGATTTCCTTCAGTGTGGCGGCTTTGCACAGGCCAAGCACGTCAGCGAATTTTGGTTTCTTGCCGAAGGCTTCCTTAATCTTGGCCTCGGCTTCGTCACCTCCAAGAGTGAAGTCGGGGACTTCGCCGCGATAGAGGCGGACGAGGTTGGCGAGGAAGCTGATCTGGGCCTCCGTCCAGTCGCGGTGGGCGCGGTCGAGCTGGCGGCAGATGTGGCGGGCGTCGATGAAGAGGACGGTGTCAGCGCGGGGCGTCTTTCCTTTCCCTTTGTCGAAGAACCACAGCGTGCAAGGCAGAGTGACGGTGTAAAACATGTTGGGGCCGACAGCCACCATGACATCGACGGCACGGGCCTCGATGAGCTTCTGTCGGATGTCCTGCTCGGAGGAGCGGGCGTCGGAGGCGGAATTGGCCATGACGAAACCGGCGCGGCCCTGATCATTGAGAGCCGAATAAAAATCCTGAATCCAGAGGTAGTTGGCGTTGTCCGTTCGCGGCAGGCCGAAGGGGTAGCGGCGGTTCTTGCCGACCTCGGCAGTGAGACGCTCCTTGTCCACCTGGCTGACATTGAAGGGAGGGTTGGCGCAGACGAAGTCGAACTTCCCCACGGTGGTGTGCAGGTCCTCGTAGTAGGTGTTGCCGTGCTTGATGTCGCCCTCCAGGCCGTGGACAGCTAGGTTCATGCGGGCGAGGCGGACGTTGCCATCCACACGCTCCTGGCCGTGGATGCTGAGTTCGGCGCTGGGGTTCTTTTGATGGGCGGAGACGAAACGGGCGCTCTGCACAAACATGCCACCCGAGCCGCAGGCGGGATCGAGGATGCGACCGTGGAAGGGCTCCAGAATCTCCACGATGAGACGGACGATGCTGGTGGGGGTGAAGAACTCGCCGCCCTTCTGCCCCTCGCTCATGGCGAAGGTGCCGAGGAAGTATTCATAAATCTTCCCGAAGGCGTCGCCCTCCAGATCGGCAGGGATGGTGGAGAGCGTCTTCAGCAGGTTGCTGAGCAGGCGGGAATCGAAGACCTGGTAGCCCTTTGGCAGCACCCCGGCCATCTGCGGATTGTCCCCCTCGATGGTCTTCATGGCCTCGTTCAGCGCTTTCCCAATGTCCGCACCCTCCGGGAGCTGAAGCAGCTCGGCAAACCGGGCACCGGACGCGAGAAAGAGCACGCCCTCGGCATGGTAGGAAGTGGGCTCGTCCGCCTTGGACCCGCGACGCGAGGAAGCCCCGGCCTTTTCCAGTACTGCTCTGCGGGCACTGAAGCGCACCTCGGCAAAGCGCAGGAAGATGAGCCCGAGAATGGGCTCGGAGTAGTCCGACTGCTTCAGCCCAGCCCCCGCCCAGAGCTGATTGGCAGCATCCCACAATTTTCGCTCCAAAGTGTCATTGGCCAGATTCTTTTCAGTCGGAGCAGTCCAGAGCATGCAGTGAGGGTTGGGGCGTAGAGGTTTCGCTGATTAAACGTGGGGATGTAGCTGATGGCAAGAACCTTGCTTGGTCATCATTGCAGCAAACCGAGGAACCGCATATTCCGCAGCAAATCCATTTTGCGTGTTCCCAGAGGTCCTTTGCCCCCATTCGTGTACTATTCGCCCTTCCGGCGTGTACACGAGTGCACCGCCGTTACGCAACCATTTCAATGATCTCGACGTCCTGGCCGGCCACTTCTTGGACACCTTGCTCGGACAATCGAGAGCGGCGCTTAATTTCCAAGCAACAACGGCATGCACTCAATCATCAATTCGGTCAGGTCCTGCGCGCGATCTGCGCGATGTTTGTACAGCTTGGTCTGCTGCGGCCATTTTGCGTAGAACAGCTGCAACTGCCGCAAAAGCGTTGCTGTGAAATGCCCGGACAGGGATTCAGAAATGACAATTCTGCATCGCGGTCAGGCTTGCCGAATTCGATGTCCAAAGCATATCGCGGCGTCATTGTGTCCAATGGCAGATGCGGCCGTACAAAACAAATCCTGTTGGATCTCTGACGACTTCATTTCAACTTTGTACGGAGCAGTGCCTAGATACCTTTAAGGCGCACTGCGGACGTCCTGGAAGTGGATGTACAAATCGGCGTTCAAGACTTGCTGCCATTCTGATATAGCCGTACAAACCGGGTTAAGATCAGCGTAGCCATCCCACCAAGAATGGTGCAATTTTGCACCTGCTGATGCATGTACTTTCATCGTGTGCCGGAGTCAAAGACGATCAAGGTTTGGACCTGCAATGGAAAGGGTGAATGACTCGCCTCAAGCACCCCATTGATTGCTGTTTCTCTCCGTGAAACACCGTTGGAGTACAAGGGATGCTGAAGCAGCGCAGCGACACTCCGAGGATGTCAAAAAGCGGTCGCGGCCCTGAGCATTAGCATGTTGCTGAGAAGCATAGAATTATGAATTCAAGTTTTTAGCGGACAACTGACACGATTACAATCAACTGATAAACAGTGTTTTACCCCCACTCAAGACATGAGTTCTCTGGGTTATGAATTGGGTGCCTACGCTACTCAAAACTCATCTGATATGCGATTCCTTGCAGGCCGAACGGAAAATTCGGGTCCGATAATCAAGTGTTCACCAAAGCAAATCAGCCTGCATTTCAACTTTGGAGCATCTGATAATTCGTGACGGGTAGCGCCATGCCGCTGCCCTGCTCTTTGCCATCTGAAAAATTCGAAAGCACGCCCTCAGTGGAACGTGCTTTTTTATCAATTTACAAACTGCGACACGTCCATCAGAAACGGCCACGAGGCCGGGGATGATGGCTGAACACCTTCCCCGTGAAGGTTCACAGAATAGCGAGTGGGCGAACAGGTGCGGACGCGAGTCCAATTCCTGTCACCGTAGTGATCGGTTGAAAGCAGTCCCAGTCGCATCCGGCGGTGATAGAGCCGGGTGCGGTGAAGCGGGATGAAACGTCGTCATCTTGGGCAACGAGGCCCGAGATGAAGGCAGCAAAGATGGAGCGGTTCAGGAACACAAAGGGTGTCCGAATCGTCGTAAGCTGGAAGCGGCGCAAACTCGTTGCTACAGGGCTGTAAAGCTCAGAAGCACGCCGCAGCCAAAAGGCACTGAGGCATTGCCCCCGAGAGTGTGTGACATCTCTCGGGATCACCGGCCGCCTCCGGCGAATACACCCGGATCGTCTCCATCGTCAATCTCCCACTCGAAACGTGGTCACCTCCGTCGTCTCTCCAGGCGCAAGCCGGGAGCAGGATATCACCCGCATGACACCGGAGGGCAGGACGTCCGACCAAGCCAGTGCGCCTCTGCAATGGAAGCGAGATGCCGAATTCGGACGGGCAGCACGAAGACTTAACCAACTACAAGTACATGATAACGAAACCAATCGATCAATGGGAGGATCTTCCCTTGGAGCAATTCAAGGAGGAGGTCTTCCACCTTCAACGGCGCATCTTCGGCTTATCGCAGACAGGAAATCGCAAGAAAACGCACCGCCTGCAAAAGCTGCTCCTTAGCAGCTTCGCAGCCCGATGCGTTGCAGTTTATAAAGTCTCAGAGATCAACGCCGGCCGTAACACCGCCGGTATTGATGGCGAGAAAAGGCTCACGGGTCCGCAAAAGCTGCGGCTGGCGCACGATCTTGATGTACATCAGGACATCCTGCCAGTACGCCGCGTCAGGATCCCCAAGCCTGGCAAAAGCGAGCAACGACCGCTTGGAATCCCCGCCATGAAGGATCGAGCACTGCAGGCACTCATAACGCTGGCACTCGAACCCGAATGGGAGGCCCGGTTCACTCCGGGCACGCATGGATTCCGCAAAGGTCACAAGGCTCACGACGCCATCAACATCATCCGAGCGAGCATTCAATTTTCGCCCAAATGGGTTCTGGACGCCGACATCGAGAAATTCTTTGATCGTGTGGACCACGAGGCCCTCCTGGCGAAGATCGACACATTCACGATACTGGAACAGGCGATCCGCCGAATTCTGAAGTCGGGATGGATGGAGGGCGGAGTAACGTCCGCCACTCACGAGGGCACTCCGCAAGGAGGACCTCTGTCGCCATTGCTCGCCAATATCGCTCTCTGCGGACTCGAAACAGATCTGACCGAATATTTCCAACAGGGAACAAAAAGGAATGCAAGGAGACCAGAACGAATGCCTGTACTGGTCATGTATGCCGACGACTTTGTTGTCCTGCACAAGGACCGAAACATCGTCACCGAATGTCGGGAGTTCATCTCGGCTTGGCTGGTCAAAATGGGGTTAACCATCCACCCCGAAAAGACCCGCATCATGCATACGCTGGACAGCGAAACGGGGAGCTCCGGCTTCAGTTTCCTCGGCCACCACATTCAACAGTTCCACACCGGAAAGCACGCCGTGAAAACGGCATTCAAACAGGTCTTCACCCGGATCAGTCCCGCGCCGGAAGCACAGGCGCGCGTTTATCAGCGGATTGCCATACTCATCGACAAGATGCTCTGCGGCAGCCCCGATCGGAACGCCGCCTTTTGTGCCGAGGAGGTTTTGATACCTCAGCTCAACGCGGTCATCCGGGGATGGTCCAACTATTTTCGTCACTGCAACGCGAAGCACAGTTTCAGCCGTCTGGACAACCAGGTATGGTTCAAGCTGTGGAAGGCTCTCAGAAGCAGGCATAAAAAGCGGGGTCGTACATGGACAGTGCATCAGTTCCTCAAAAGCTCCGACGGGAGGTGGCGGTTCAACTGCCCTTCCACCAAGGATGACAAAGAGGCACGCGTGATGCGACTGTTTGCCGAGACCCCTATTCTCAAACACATGCAGCTCCGCAAGGGCAAGTCGTACTTCGATGGCGACTGGGCCTACTGGGGGACACGGCTCGGGAACTACCCTTCCGTCCCGCTAGAGCTGACAAGGCTTCTCAAACGACAGCATGGTAAATGCCATTGCTGCCACGCCCTGTTCACCCGACACGACAAACTCCACGTTTGTACAGAATGGGTGAGCGTGGAAGACAAGAAGAAGCCCGTGCAGAGA
>NZ_JBIPNG010000114.1:0-15225 GCF_044373815.1 Prosthecobacter sp.
AACAAAACACCCGGCCCCTCTTGCGAGAGAACCGGGTGGATGAAGTGGGATGCTGTGACGACGTGGTGCGGCTAGCGTGTGGTGCCAGCCTCCTGAATGCGGCCCTGAGCCGGGATGCTCATCTGCGTGGCAGCGATGCTCCATCCATGCGTGTGTTGCAGGGATGCGGTGAGCAGGTCGTTGACCAGTCGTGTCATGGGACGGCGTAGGCGCCGGCCTTCATGATACAACGCGCAAACGATGACCCGGTTGATGCAGGGCGAATAATGGGTTCGCCGGGGCATGGTGGGTGGATGAGACAGCCAAGGAAAAGCCCCGGTCGCTCAAATATTTATAACGCGAAAGAAAGGGGAATTGCATACACTGACCCACACATATTGAGGACGCTTTTCAGCGGGACTCTACGATCCCCTGCCCTTCTGGATAATGAACGAGCATCGACCACAGCTGACTGTCATTTTCCACCTAGGTATGAGCCGAATTGTTTATTTTAAGACGGGCAAACGATAAACCCAAAAAGTGTCCGAATAATGTCCGACCCGGATTTTAGCCCTTTGGATTAAAAATTATAACTCATTGATAAATGAGTGGCGCACCCGTCAGGATTCGAACCTGAAACCTTCTGATCCGTAGTTCCTTCCTTGCGGGTTTTCTTATGTTCGCACTGGTGCGCTCTTGATCCCTGTAAATCCTTATGCAACAATGCATTGCCACCTTACAGTGCGAACATGAGCGAACGAGAAAATACGCAAGAGAACCAAAATTGTGCACACAAAGTGCACACGGACTCCGTGCGGAGCAAAGCGGCGAAGCCTCAACCTAAAACAGCCGTCGCCTACTGGCTGGGCAAGGTTCGGAAGCCAAATGACAGGCCGCACTACAACGTGCAAATCAAGCACCAGGGTGAACGCCACCGCTTCCCACTCATGACTGCGGACAAGACCATTGCCGCAGAGCGTGCCCGTGATCGCTACCTGCACCTTGTGGCAAACGGTTGGCAGGCGACACTTGAGCACTATAAACCAGAAGTGGTGAAGCCGCAAAAACCCGCCATGATCGGAGAATGGGCTGAATCAGTGAAGGCCACGGCCGATTTTAGACCGTCCACCTTTACCAACTATCTTCAATCCCTCCGGCAAATTGCCGCCGAGATCTCCGATATCGGAGATCAGCCTTCAGTCGATGAGAACGGCGCCCCCAAACGGGACCGCCAGCGACGGATCATTTATCTCTCCCGTTTTGACTATCGAGCGGGAGGGCGGAAAGCGTGGATTGCCAAAGTTGACGCACAACCGCTCTCAGTCCTCTCGGCCGCCGCTGTGCAACGCTGGAGGATCGAATATGTGGCAAGGGCAGGCAAAGCGCCGGACGCACGCCGAAGGGCCGAGAACAGCGCAGCATCACTGATCCGCTGTGCGCGCTCGCTTTTTTCAGCAAAAGCACGCAAATATGCTGCCAGCGAACTGGTTCTTCCGGATCCGTTGCCATTTGCTGGCGTGGAACTCCCAAAAAAGGGCAACACCACCTATCAGAGCAAAATCAACGCCGCTGAACTCATCGAGCATGCTCAGGCTGAACTCACAGGTGAGCCACTCAAGATTTTTTACCTTGGCATCCTATGCGGGCTAAGAAAACGAGAGATCGATCTGCTCATATGGTCACAGGTTGATTTCGGCAAAGGCGTCATCCGCATTGAGCGCACCGAATACTTTCAACCCAAGAGCGAGGACAGCTCGGGCGAAATTGACCTTGAAGCCGAATTGCTGCCTTTGCTGCAAGAATGGAAGACGCAGGCCAGTGGAGCGTTCGTCATCGAATCCACTCGCAAGCCCAAGCACCAAAACAGCCGTACAAACTACCGCTGCGAACCGCATTTTGGAACCCTATATGCATGGCTGCGCAAACAGGGCGTCACCGCGCGCAAGCCGCTTCACGAACTCCGCAAGGAACTCGGCGCTATTCTGGCCAGTACACAGGGCATCTTCGCCGCCCAGAGCGTTCTCAGGCATGCCCAGATCAGCACAACTGCCGCGTATTATACCGATAAGAAAAAGCGCATCACTGGAGGGCTGGGCTCTTTGCTGAAAGTTTGATACCACAAATCCTGTCGCCCCGTGATGAAGACAAATCAGAAAAAGTCTCTTTGTAGAGATGCCTCAGGTGCCGCCCGCTCCGAGGTCTCCACTCCCAACCTCTGCAAAGAATCAGAGGCAATGAAAGACGGGCCGTCAACGACCGCGGCGGCCAGAGATTCCAAGGAAGACTGGACGGTTGTTCAGTGGTGGCCCGATCTCTTTATACTTAAAAGCATGGTTGACGCATCAGGAGCGATTATTTTCAATGTTACCCTTGATGTAGGTCTTGACGCAAGATTTAGCGCTTTAAGCAAAGGCATAACCAATCGTCAGACCGCACTGATGCACACCGCGCTTTGGAAGTTGCATCTGTTAGATCTCGATAAAACTGAGTTCGGCGACGCACTGAACATTTTCAGAGGCCAAGTCATCGAAGCGGATGGCATGACGAAACTTTCAGAACTTGACCCGTTCTACCTAGAGCGCTTCGACGACATCGTAAAAATATCTCAACTTTTAACGGCGGCGTTATTTCCGGATTTGAGATCCATTGTACATCGTTGTAGGGAAGACAAAAGGAATGCTTCCATCAGGAAAATGGCTAATTGCTTTCGTGATGCATTGAACGGCCTCGGCCAGAACGCTCAACCTCTTAGGAAGAAAAAGTCCAAACGGACATATGCATATTCGAACCGGCAAGTTTCTTTACCCTGGCTGGCCATCAGGTGTGCTTGGGAGTTTGTCCAGAAAGAAGGGCGACTTCCTGCCAAGCTGGAACTCAGGGACTGTGTACAAAATAATACACCCGAGGAGAGCATTTCGGACAGCACCTGGAGTGACGCAATTGAAACCGCCGGACTGTCAGCTCTCCCGGAAGCGAAGAAATTTTCCTCAAAGATCCTCGGCAAAAAAAGGGTTCGGAAAAAATGAGCTGTTTTCCCGTACCACTTTCAACCTGAGCCACAGTGTTTGAGCGGACAGGAGGGAATTTGGTGATTTGATGTGTCACATGAACTCTCACAGCGACACCAAAACGGTCACGTTTCTAACACCATCTGAGCTCGCTCAGCGCTGGAAGCTCACCCCAATGACTCTCAGACGGTGGCGGCGTTCTGGAAAAATCCAAGCACACCACCTTGGCCGGGGCATCCGATTTTCTTTGGCTGACATCGAGAAAATCGAAGCCGAATCCAAAGCATAAAAATTCCGCACGCCCGTTAGGAACATGATGGTCTTTTTCGAGGAGACTGTAAATTGTGGACCACCGGGCAAGCTGCGCAAACAGAAAAATTGCGTCCATGCCACATTTCCCACTCAGCTCGGATGCATCTGCCCTGAAGGGCCTGCTCCCGGAATACCTAAAATGCATCGGTTGCAAACCGCGACTTGATCCAGGTGGCTTTAAGCTCAAAGCCCATTGTCCGCTGCACGACGACACACAGCCAAGCTTCACGGCCAAAAAGAAAGGCGACGTCTGGGAGTGGTACTGCCACCCCTGCAAAGAGGGTGGCACGGTCGTCGAACTGCATGCCAGACGCTTTAAGCTGGACAAACAAGCAGAGTTTACCCGCATCTGCCGGGAGGTGGCAGAGATCGTCCGAGACGCACCTGCCAAGGCCCAATTGACCGATCCCCTCATTGAACCACCGACTAAAATGCCTACCCCATCAATCCCTAATGACGAAATGGCATCTTTAACGTTGCCCTGGCGACAAACGCTCTATGAAGACCTCACTCTACTGGAAAAATTCACAAACGAACTTGGCTTGCCAATTGGAATACTTTATTGGGCGGCCAAGAACGGTTGTGATGGACTTGGCATTGCTCCCACAGGGCACAAGTGGAAAAACTCCGAAGGGAAGGAATGCAATCTCAGAGAGCCTCGTCTGGTGTACATCGGTGATGGATACTACAAAATACGAGCCCCCTTTGGAGATGGCCGAGAGCCCAGATTTCTGACGTTCGGAAAGGCTCAACGTCCTTGGTTGTCCGCGTGGTTGGCAAATGATCAAACGACCGTCAAAGACGTGCACCTCCACGAAAGCGAGACAAGCGCTCTCGCTCTGATCGCAGCAGGATATTGGTCCAGTGACCACAGTTCCATCGTGGTCGCAACCAGCGGCAGCTGCGGCTTCAAGCCGGAGTGGGTTCCGCTGTTCGCCGGGCGGACTGTCCACATGTGGCCCGATGCCAATGAGGCTGGCCAGCGATTCGCAGACAACGCAGCCGGTTTGCTTCACGGCACCGCGAGCAAAGTACTATTCCACGATTGGAACCTCATCACCACCGGACCATGAGCGACAGATCACAAACCATCCTCAAGGATGTGAGGGATTTGTACAGACTCAAAGGGGCGGATGCAATTCAGAATGCTCCTGTACGCGAATGGAGTCCGTCCACGACGATGGCTCCAAGCCAAACCGACGCACTTGGCAGCACCATGTCAGGTGGCAAAAGAATGTTCACTTGCATTCGCTGCGATGAAATGACTGCCTCACTGAAGTCTTCGGATCTTGTACACGGGTTCCTGACGCACGGTGATGTATCGTTGCTCTATGGCTCCTCGAATGTAGGCAAATCGTTTTTCGCCCTCGACTTGGCAGCCTGTGTTGCAACCGGCACGTACTACCGGGGGAAAACGCGGGTGGAAGGAGGGGCGGTCATTTACATCACCCTTGAAGGCCAGCGTACATTCCGCAACCGCATCGCAGCGCTAAAGATGAAAGGGAGACTGCATCCGGGTGCACCGCTGTACATCATCAATTCCACGTTTAGCCTGTTGGAACCAGCCGACAGTGAAACCCTCGTGAATACGGTGCTGGGTCTTGCTGCCGAAATAAACAAGACGGTGCGCCTTATCGTGATCGACACCCTGAGCCGCGCCATGGCTGGCGGTGATGAGAGCAGCTCGGTCAACATGTCAGAAGTCGTCCAGGCTGTCGACAAAATCAGGCGAGCGACTGACGCGCACGTCATGCTCGTACACCATTGCGGCAAGGATGCAGGAAGAGGAGCACGAGGCCATTCCAGCCTGAGGGCTGCTGTCGACACTGAGATCGAACTCTTCCGGAACGACGATGAATCGATCACATTTGCCCAAGTGACAAAGCAGCGCGATCTCCCGTGCATACCCCCAATGGCGTTCTCGCTCGAACCTGTTGATCTTGGCCTCAACGATTATGGTGAAACAGTCACGAGCTGTACAGTAGTACACAACCATGACACCGCTGCGGTGTACTCAGCCAAAACGCGATCCAAAAATAAGCCAGCACCGAGACCCGAACAGATTCTGGCACTCGTACGGGAAACTGGGTCCATCCAAAAGAAGGTCCTGCAAAACCAGATCAGAGTCCAATTGGGCGCTTCTGTTCTCGGAGCCTCTGCGGCTTTAACTGAGATGTTGCAAGGAGGGCTTTTGCTGGAAGAAAAGGGCAAATCATCGACCGGGCAAAATACGGTCTGCATCACACGTCCATGACCACACAAGGCCGCCCCGTACAGGTGGCAAAATCACCTTGGTGTCTTCACACGGCACACAAGCTTTTACACAGTCGTGGAGGTCGTTTGCATGTGTGAAACCTCAGTGCCTTAGAAGCCCTTACACACACACACCATAGGTGTGTGTGTAAGGGCTTCGGCAGGTTAAGCCATGTCGTTTGTTTTTGCCGCCTGGAGATTGCCTGTTCGGCAATAGCAGAAGAACGGTCTAAAAACACCCCCACTGCTTTTCGCCACTTGTAAGTGCGTAGCACTTGTCTGTGTGTACACCGCCTTGAAACGTCCAAGCATTCGTGCGGCACACGATATCGTCCCCTTCAAACAATGCATACACAAAACGCTTGTTGTTATTGACACTCAGTACTTGGGACCGGAACTTTTTCATGTCACCCACACGGACCATACCGATTCATCAGGAGTCAGGACGCCAAGCTCATTCATGGCCACTGCACTTCATTTAACCGCAGCTCACACACTTCACAGGATTGTCATCATGACTGCAAATTCAAATCCAGCCCCCCCTGCCCCCTCCACATCGGACACACCTGCGGCACCACCCGTTCCGAGTACCGGCACTTCCCAGGTGCTCACCAAACCCGGGGTGTCTTATGGCAAGCATATCGAAGGCATTGCAATGGAGTACAGCCTGCACCCCGTCGATGTGGCAATTGGGATTGCAGGTGTACTGACCAACATTGCCGGCCCTCATGCGGGTCTGGTGGATTGCAGTGGCGGACGTGTCAAACCACACCTCAGCCTACTGCGAATCGGTAGTACGACATCACGGCTACATCTGCTGGAGAGACGGCTGTTTCATCCGCTCCGAACGCGTGCGAACTGGCTGCGTCAAAGTGCCAGCAGCCACTCGCGCCGTCTCGCCGACATGTGGACGTTCACCAGCGGCGCTCCGCTTTCAGGCGGCATGAAACACGGAGACCTCCCCGATTTCTTCCGCCTGCGCCGGGACAAAGCTAATGAGGAGCAAGAAATGCTGTTCACAGAACGCGGACTCAATCCCCAAGTGTTTGATGAGATGAGTCTAACCGGCTCAATGATGTACTTTGGCCGCAGCGGCAACCCAGTACGCAGCAGTCCAGGTGCAGTGCACCTGCCATCTTTCTTTTTTGAAGGAACCTCTCTGGACAAGGTTGAAGCGGCATTGAACGAATCCATCCATCGCGAGGCCCTGCTGTTTATGCCAGTCGGTGGAGTGTTCGACCCATGCCACAAACCCTCTCCCAAGGATGAATCGCTGGCACGCAACTTCGTGGCCCTGTTGCGCGGTCACGATGCAGAGTTTGCCCCACTGCACCCAGATCAAGGACCGGGCACTTTCGAGCATACGCGGATAAACCTCTGGGCCGCGATCTCATTGGAACGGCTTGGCGATACGTTGCAGGATGCGTCATCCCCATGGAAGGCGTTGCACGATCAATGCCTCCTTTGGGATGGTTCCGAGGGAAGGGCTACTCAGGATAGAAAGTACAAGGCGGTCAAAGAATGGCGGCGCTACGACCATCTGGTGCACGACCTGTTGGAGAGGCGGTGCTACGGGCCGATTCAGATGCAGAGCCGATTACCGATCCCTCCAGACTACCAACAGAGGTTTCAAATAACGCAGAATAAATACCTGGAGTCGCTTGAGGAGATCCTGCCGCGCGACAGTTCACACATCGCTCAGTTTTGTGACCTGCCAGAACGCCTCATGTGGGTATTCCTCCAGTTCCAAAGTGACAAAGAGGAATTCTGGTGTGGCAAAGCGGCGTTCCAGACTGCCTACTATGCGGCTCAGATGCACGTAACCGTGTTAAAGCAGGCGTGTGAAATGCGCACAGTGCGTGATCTTCTGAAAAGTGCTGAACAAGTCACCGCTATCTTGAGCCGCAAAGGCCCCTGCAAACTGCGGGACCTACAGCGTTCCTGCAACAAGCGGAGTGCAGATTCCTTCAAGCCTGTACTAACCCTCCTGCAACAACAAGGACGTGTCCGGGTCGATCCGGATAAACGCCTACAGCTTATTGGCCAATCTTGAGCATTCCAAGTGCACCAGGCCACCACTCAATACGGCACCTCCCAAATGCACAACTCTCATCTCGAATATCCACCCTAAGCAAGCATGACACCTCCACCTCCATTTGTTTTCGGCAGTGGCGACAGCTTTGCCGATGTACGTGACTGCATCCCTCCCCGACTGATTGCTCTGGCCGCCAAAGGTCCCGCACTCCTGGGCCTAGACACACCCGCTGTTGCAGTTGCCGGCCTGGCCCACCTTGCCGCCAGTTTGGGGCGGTCGTGCTTCTTCGACGATGGTTCCTCGCAATTTCCACCCTGCTTCAGTCTCGCTGTGCTCTCCGACAGCCTGCTGCCCTTTGACTGGCTCTCTTTACTGGGCCGGGGTTGGGTTGACGATGCCACCCGGATACAGAATCTGGATTCCGACCATATTCGAGCAGTGATCAAAAATGCATTACGCGATGTCGCGACCAAGGGGCCGGACCGCAGCGCCATCGATCCACAATTTCAGGCCTATGCGGATATAATTCCTCTAACCGTCGTGAACATGATGCGCCGGCGTACCATTCTCTCCAGAGTGGATCCCGATGCAGCAGCGCGCGCCGTTGTTGATTCACGGGATCACGGTGCCGTCATCATGAATGGCGCAGGTGACCCCATGGCGGAATGGGCCCAGCTACCTCCAGGCAAACAACAGAAGCTGACGGAAATGCTCAAGTTTGGCTGGCAGGGAAAGCCTTTGACGGTCACGTCCAAGGGGGCAGAGGTCCCCGGAACAGTACATGCACTGTGGATTACTCGGCGCGAACCTGTCAGGAGAGCTCTGTTTGACCGTCGTGGTGCCACCGTAAACCAGTCAGCACCTGTGCTATTTTTCCTACAGCGCGGAAATCCCAAACGTTTGCCTGCTGTCGATGCAGTGGAATTCGTGGAGTGGTCCAAGTGTTTGAAAATGGCGTTCGATTATCGCAGTAATGTTCCCCCGGAGGGCCCCTGTACCATCGCTATGAACAAACATGCGAGGCAGGTAGCGGAGGAATTCTACGAACAGTTTGCCAATGCCCTGGTATGGGTGCCTGAATCCTTGCATCCGTACTTGTCATGGTTGACCGATCTCCCTTTCCGCCTCTTTAGCATTATGCTGATGTCCAAAACTATTGAGAGAGCGCTGGACCTTAAGCACACCGGAGTGGCGAAGGAACCGTCCAAACCTGATCAAAACGAACTTCAAGCAACCATGCGTCAGGCCGTGCGGTTGACCCGGTGGTTGTGCCAGGAACATTACCGCGTCGTGTCCAGCTACAAGGATGCGGCATCCACCGACAGCACAGGACTGGCTACTGACAGCACTGACATGGCAGCCTTGGAAGAGGTCATCCTGGCCAAATTGAAAGACAAAGGCCCTCTGGAACCCCGGGAATTGCAGCGCAGCTTCCATGCTTTGAGTGCCCAAACTCGCAACAGTGCCATCGAGAGGCTGAAATCTAATGGGTTGGTGATCGATGATCCGGACGGAAAGCTAGCGGCGGCGGCTTGAGCAGCGGTTTCCGCTGACAGTCAGCTTGTCAGCGCATGACAAAATGGCCATTGCGACCTGATCGTGAAAAATGGCACTGACATGTCCGACCACGCGGGCATTAGGATGGCGGCGCTAAAAAATCACCTTGGTGCAAGTCTGCACCGATAGGATTTTGCCACTGAAATGCTCCCACACGCTATTGCAGCTCAAACCTGCATGCAGGGCAGCACGTAACGGCTTTTTTATATAGAGGGTTCTTGCAGTTGCCGCATATCCATCGAACCGACTTCACACGGCCAACAACCAAGAATATCAAAAGCAAGGCACCTCCGCACATGGCCCCGCTTTCACCCGCCAAGAAAGAGCCCACCACCGGTGCTAACAAGCCGGCGAACTGGATCCAACATCCAACACCTGCCACTTCTGAGTTGCGTATTTTCTTTGCGATCTGTGCCATGGCAACCGCCTTTCCGTTTTTGGTTCAAATGAATATCGCTCATTGCTTGTGGCCACATTTGGGACAGCGCCGCGAAAAATGGTCAAACGCCACACCGATGAAGAGTCCAATCAACCCGCCAATTACCCCCCACCAGCCAATCAACCCCGCAAGCTCAGTTGCAGCAAACTCATACCTGGAAGGCGGAAATCGAGGGTCAATCGGCGGCTTGGACAAATCCACGTCGACGCCTTCGACGATCATGTGTCCAAAACACAACCTGCAGATGATCGAGCCAGCAATTGCAAACCCCGCTGGTGTCACAAAAGCTCCAGGAGAATCTGCGAAAAACTGGTTTTGACAACTCGGGCAATTGATCTGAGGCATAAACAACTTTTTGGAACTGCTTGCTGGCACTAAGCGGCAATGGTTAATGATGTTCAGATCTCCAATGCCACCTAGCTTGTTTTGAATCGTTTCTTTCGATTCCACTTCTCTGTTCATTCAATTCAGCACTCCGCGCACGTCAAGCCATTTTGCTCCGTTATCGGAGCATTTATGAGCACATGCCTCCCTAGTATCTGCTGCCAGAAAACATGGCGCAGCAGAACATCATTGGCTCAGCAGTTCGACGCATCCGGGTCGAAAATGACCTGACGCAAGATGCTTTTGCAGCGCGCTGCCAGCTTGCTGGTTGGGATCTGTCCAGGGAAACCTTATCAAAAATCGAAGCCTCTTTGCGCCGGGTGAACGATGCTGAGGTCATGATGCTCGCCAAAATCCTTGGCTGTAAAATCACAGATCTTTTCCCGGCAAACACCAAATCCGTTCTGCCAGTGTTAAGACACAGCAAATGAGGGGCTTCAGCGTTGACCGCTATCAAGTCGAGTTGCCAATAGGGATAACATGAGCCAACGCTTCAGACATACCTTGGGTCCGAATATCCGTAACTGGAGGATGACGACCGGGTTGTCGCAGGACGATGTAGCCGCCAGGTTGCAGCTTGGAAAACATCAACCGGGTGGCGGATATCCAAGACAGAGGTCGATAGCCTTCTCACTTAATGGCCAGAGCAAGCCTTCCTCGCAGATGCAGAGGCGGAGATGGGTACGCCACTACCGCCCTGACCCAAGCTCCTTGATACGAATGTTGCGAAACTGCACCAGCGAAGCACCCCATTCACAGTCTTTTCGTTCGGGATGCAGCTGCAAGGCCAGCGGTCCTTGGCGTGGAATGCCAGCTAGCTGGGCGTCATTGATGATCAGCTTGTCATTGAGCGTGACTGTCAGTAGGCCGGACCACCTTGGAGCGGTTCTCCCCCTCCAGCAGGCGTTGCAGCACTTCAGAGCGCATTTCTGGCGTCAATTTCGACCGCCTGTCAGGCTCCTCATCACCCCAGGCGCGGTTGGACACAAAATACCCTTCATGTTTTCGATAAGTCGCTGGCATACAGGATCGAGCCATACCCCGGTGAAAATTGGCAAGAGGCCTGTTTCTACCAAAAAATGAGGGGCATGCCGTCCTGCGGCCCGCAGATATGCTGAAGATGAGGCAGGTGGTGGACCTGGTGACGGATGCGCTGGCCCACGCCCGTGAGGAAAGCACCGGGCGGCTGCTGTTGGTGCTGACTGTGGGCTGAGGAATGATCCCGCCGCGGGTGACGTATTGGTATGAATTCATACGGGAGTGGGCGCTGGAGTGGCTGATGGCGTGAGGAAACAGCTGGGTGAAGTGTGTTTTGCCTTAAGGTTTGTTTCTCATGATTGAATGGAAGCAGGCGCGTGCTGCTGCATTGTTAAGCGTCTGGGGCGAAGCGGATCGTCCCCCATTCCCCATACTTTGCTGAGGCCCGAACGGCAGCCGCAAGCAGTGGGGGACGGGGCGTGAGGATTTTAGAGCTGATCCTTATTCCCATGCTACAATGTTGAGGAGCGGGGTGAGGTGTACTTCGTGGGCAGCAAGCCGTTGTAGCCTCCCCACCCCACCGCAGGGAGGCCCCGTCGAACATCGGCGCTACTTTCCTCGGCACGAGCAGCGCGTGCTCGACGGATGTGGGCGGAGCGCCTGGTGGCGCACCACCATCTCTATGCGAGTAAAAACCAGCCCTGCCCTTTTGATCTTTTGGACGGGGCGGGGTCTGCAGACCTGAGCCGCTGTTGAGTCTGAAATGCACTCGGCGGGGGATCTACTGCCGGGCGTTTTTTTGGGCGGATGAAGGCATCACACGGGCCCAAGGCGAGGGTTAACCCATTTAAGTCACTTATCTATTTGTGGAAGATTGGAGTGCATAATATGGGCATGCCTTAGTCTATGATGAAACACTCCCTATATCTCACACTGTTCGCCGTCCTGGCCACCGCCTCTGTGTCCCAGCCCTTTGCAGGCGAACCTGTACAAGGAATCGCCGCTGCGGCCACTCAACCCGCCGTCTCTGCAATCAATGGAAAGCTGGATACAAACTACGGCGCGATCAACCGCAGCTCCACGCGGGGCGTGGCGGGGTCGCTCTCGCTGCCACTCGGGCAGCGTTTTGGGGCGCAGTTGGACGGATTGTACCAGCATGGGTTTGCGACGAACATCTATGGTTTGGGAACGCACTTCTTTGCGCGTGATCCGGGCAAAGGGCTGATCGGCCTAGTGTTCAGCGGGACGACGAGCCGGAAGTTTACGGATGCGATTGTGGGTATGGAAGGCGAGTACTACTTCAAGAAGGTGACGCTGGGTGCGGTGGCGGGGTATAACAACTACGACTCGCATGTGCCGACGACGTTTCCGGGACTGGCGACGCACCAGAGCTTTCTGGCGGCACGCCTTTATGCAGCGGTATACCCAATGGATGACCTGATGGTGAGGCTGGAGTACCAGAGCCGCTTTAACCACAACTTCTACATAGCGCACATGGAGTTGCAGACGCCGATCAAGGGCACAGCCGTGTATGTGGACGGCGGCGTTGGCGAGAACGGCTACGCCCATGTGCTGGGTGGGGTGCGCATCTACTTCGGCGGGGACAAGCCGCTGAAGGACCGACACCGCCAGGATGACCCTTCGAACGTTAACACGACCTTCATCGGCACGAACAGCGCAGGCTCTTCGGATACGGAGTCCCAGCCGGAAGCTGCAGAGCCCGTGTGCGGCTGTACCCCTGGTTGATGGCACCGGATAAAGAGCCCGTTGATTGTCTAAAACTTAAACGCCCGGCGGTCTGCCGGGCGTTTTTTTTTGAACTCGTGTTTATTTGAACACGATTGCACATCGTTCCATGTGGGGCGGCATGAGTCCGAGTCCCCGTGATCTCGCTGAAATGGCCACCTCAATCGAAGGTGCGGAAATGGCTGCAGGCGGGTTTCTCCCCGGGGGATGTGGCGGCGTATGTGAGTGCGGGGTGCTTTGATGTGGACCGCACGCAGGAGCTGCGCCTGGCTTACATCTCGCCGAGCCATATCGCGGCCCTGGATCTGGGCTGGGACTTCTGCGCGGGCAAGGTGGAGCTGGAGGAGCTGCGGGTGCCCGTATGGTGGCAGATCGACTGTGGCACTCGATCCAAGCGATCAGAAAGCTCAAACCCGACAGCAGCGTGATCGAGTTTCATGCGGACCTGTCCGGCCTGGAGGGAATCACTCGCTAGGTGCTGAGTTGGGGAAAAACGGCGCAGTTGCTGGAATCGCTGGAGCTGAAAAGGTCAGTGCGGGAGGAACTGGTGAAGAAGGTTCAAGCCAGTGAATGAACTATTTCCTGCTCGGCTCACCAAATTTGTAGCGCTGTGCTGCAAGAGCGTTTGCATCCTGCTTGTAAATGCCTTTCACCCCGCCCTACTTCCTGTCTCCGCGTCACGACCTCGGCCACCACGATCCGGCACTCGAAAAAGCAATTTCCTAACAGATCAGAAAGATAGAAAGAATCAGCCATGGCGCGTTTCATGAAGTAGCCCCCCCCAAGTCCGGTTTTATAAATAGACGCGGCCGCCGTGTTTTAAGCCTATCTCGCCCCGTGGGCGATCAAGATTTGGAGAGGTAATGTGAGATCTTGGCAAGAAGCGATGTCTTCTGGACCGGTTTGCAGAGGTGATCGATCATGCCAGAGGCATAGCACTCGCCGATGAAGCCGGTCTCGACATTGGCGGTGAGAGCAATGACGGGAAGCCGACCTCGCTTTCCCGGCAGCTTTCGAATATGCCGTGTGGCCTCGCAACCATTCATGCCAGGCATCTGGCAGTCCATGAGAATGGCGTCGTAACGGCCTTTTTTGACCTTACTGACGGCCTCCTCGCCATCGCAGGCGAGATCCACCTTCAATCCAGTTGGCTCCATCATGAGCTTCGCAACCATGCGGCTCGTCTCGCTGTCATCGACTACGAGAATTCGTCCCTTGAGCCGTTCGGGAATGGCGGCAGGCCGGTCGTTCTCCAGCAAAGGCACGGATGTGCTTGGGCAGGCACGGGGTAGTGACAAGGTGAAGCAGAATTCAGAACCGGCACCTTTCTCACTGGCCACCGTGATGTCACTGCCCATCAGCCGCAGAAGTGCCTGCGAGATGGCCAGACCGAGGCCAGTGCCATCGTACTTGCGAACGTTGAGATTCGAGTCGCCTTGATTGAACGGTTCAAACAAATGCTCCAAGGCTTGCGACGAGATGCCGACGCCGGTGTCCTTGATGCAGAAGGTGAACGAATGCCGCTTGATGGCGCCGCGGCCCGTTTTGACATCAAGTCGCACACTACCACGGTCGGTGAACTTGATGGCATTGCCGATGAGGTTTATCAGCACCTGACGGAGCCGCCCTTCATCGCCTAGCACCATGCACTTTCGCTGCTTCGGCATGCGGCATTCGATCAGGATTTCCTTGGCCTCGGCGCGATGGCGCATGAGTTGGATTACGTTTTTCACGAGCGCATGGAGGTCAAAGGGCTCGTGTTTGATCTCCACCCTGCCGGCCTCGACTTTGGAGATGTCAAGAATGTCCCCGATGATGTCTAGGAGCGCCGTGGCGGATTGCTCGGCGATCGTGACGAGGGAGGACTGGACCGGAGTGAGCGAGGTGTCCTGCAGCAGCTGCAGCATGCCAATGACACCATTCATCGGCGTGCGGATCTCGTGGCTCATGCTAGCCACGAAGACGCTTTTGGCCTGGCTGGCAGACTCGGCATGCTGGCGTGCCTGCCGCTGGAGCTCTTCCGCCTCACGCAGACGTTCTTCTAGGGCCTTCTGCCGTGAGATGTCGAGATGCGTGCCGACAAAACGGCGGGCACGCCCCTTTTCGTCCCGGAGAGCACGACCACGGGCCATGACCCACACATAATGCCCTTCGTTGTGGCGGAGGCGATGCAGATTTTCGTAGACCTCCGTCATGCCGGCCATATGTTCGCTTATCAGTTGCAGGCTGCGCTCGAGATCCTCCGAATGGACGCGGGAGTGCCAAGCATCCGGGTGGCTTACGATCTCATCGTCTTGATAGCCCAGCATCTCTTTCCACTCGGGTGAGAGCACCACGGCACCCGAGTCCAGACACCAGTCCCAAAAACCGATCTCACTGCCTTTGACGGCCAGCGAAAGCCGCTCCTCCGACTCATGCAGGTCGTTCATCTGCCTCCGGATGATCGCGGCGCTGGCACGGTTTGCATACAAGGCGGCCACCTGCGCCGTGAAAACACGGAATGAATGCGCTTCATTCTCGCTCAGCGCATCGTG
>NZ_JBIPNG010000465.1:0-5235 GCF_044373815.1 Prosthecobacter sp.
CGCCGGAACTCCTCCTGGAAACTCATTACCTGATGATGCCGCTGCTGATTGAGGATGTACTCCTTCACCTCTACAAGACTCGACTGGCTGACGGAGAATGCCCCATATCCATTCTGCCAATGAAAATTCCGTAGGATCGGCAACTGACGTTGCAACCACTCGGTCGATCCTGTTTTCACCTGACGCACGATGTCACCCAAGGTCTCGGTGCGTGAGAGCAGAAAAAGCAGATGCGCATGATCCGGCTCCGTATTGATCTCCACCGCCGTGCAGCCCAGATCACGTAGGATGCCACCCATGTATTCATGCAGTTCTGGATGCAGGTGCCGAGGGACCACCTTCTCGCGCCCTTTCGTGGAGAAAATGAGATGGATGTAAACCTTGGCGAGTGATTGAGGCATGCAGGCAAGGGGGAACAGATTGTTGCGCCCCGTTGGAGCACGGCCTGGATGAAACGATAACCAGGTTGTTTTTGCAACCCAGCGCTTGTGCAACCTGAATGGGCACCGGGAGCGTGTGCAGCGCGAAAGGCGGCCATCAACGGTGCAGACCCGTTCGCCACCTCTCCTGCGCTCCTTCAGAGCGCGGCCTTGGGAGAAACTGTGCGTTATGACAAGAACCCAGGGCTGGCTCGTTCCTCGCTGCGCCCTGGGCTGACTCCTGCGGGCCTTTGGCCCACGAGACGGCCCACTGGGCCACCAGTCTGCCAGAGACCACCTCGCATGGAATGTGCGCCCCCTTCACGCTGGAGTCTCGCCGCGCTGCCTGTGCCCCGGAGAGGGACCATCCTGGTCCCTCAGCGCTCCGCTAGGGATCGCGTTCTTAGAAAAATGAGGCTGCTGGGTGGTGGCTGATCGCGGAGCGTTGAGGGATCGGGACGATCCCCCTCCGCCAAACAAAAAAACCCGCCAGACCTCTCGGCCTGACGGGTGATGATTGGGTCAATCAGCGCATCTTGCTGCACCGCAGTGCAGCGTCGCAGCGCCGCTTACTTCTGCTTCACCTTGAAGCTGCGGAACACGACCGGGTCACTATGCCCGGCGAAGCCGATGAAGCCCTTGGTGTGGTCGAGGCCTTTCGGTGGGTGGGCGATCTGGGTGCGGTCGAGTTTGTCGATGTCCACGTCGAGGATCTTGGTGCCGTTGAGGATGACTTTGATCTTCTGGCCATCGACCTGGATTTCTTGGAAGTTCCACTCGCCCACGGGGCGGAGGTAGCCGTGCTTGGCACCGGCGGTGTGGTAGAGGGAGCCGTGATACTGATAGGGCTCCAGGCCCTTCTTGCCGGCTGCGGCCTGCTTGGCGTTGTAGCCGTCGCTGTCGATGACCTGGAGCTCAAGGCCGTCGGAGGCGGAGTGGCCACCCAGCGGGGTGCGCAGGGCGATGCCGTTGTTGCCAGCGGCTGGGAGCTTGAATTCCACGCGGATGGTGCCGTTTTCAAATTCGTCCTTGGTCAGCAGATCGCCACCTTTGCCGGGCTTGCAGGTGATCGCACCGTCCACCACTTCGTAGCTGTCCACCGCGCCCTGCCAGTTGCTGAGGTCCTTGCCGTTGACGTATTCCTTGAAGCCGTCTTCGGCCCAGTTGCCTGCCAGCTCCTTGTTGGCTTCTTCAGCGGAGATCTCGCGGACATAAACGTTCTTCCAGCGGATTTCGCTGCCGTGGGTCTGGAGCTGGATGGGGCCTTTGGCGAAAGCAGGATCCGGGAACCAGCCGTTCGGCACTTTCTCGGCGGCCTTGGCGGCATCGCCTTCAGCTTTCTTGGCGTCTTTTTTGCCGTAGGCGAGGTAGCCGGCCTTCTTGTTGGCGAAGAAGTTTTCCAGCACTGCATTCTTCACGACGACTTCGCCGTTGAAGGTCACCGTCGCACGCTCGCCGACCATGCGGATGAGGAAGGTGTTCCATTCGCCCAGGGGCTTGTCCATGAGCTTCAGGGGATTCTTGCCCTCTGGGCTCTTGTTGTTCCAGAGACCGCCGGAACCGAAGGGCTTGCCCAGCGCGACGGCTTTTTCGTCCTTCTCCGTGAAGTCCCAGATCTGCACCTGGGGGATGCCGCGCAGGTAGATGCCGCTGTCGCCGAGAGGGAGCATCTTGTAGTCGACCATGAGCTCGAAGTCGCCGTAGTCCTTGTCGGTGGTGAGGTACAAACCTTTGCCGTCATTGACGAGCTGGCCGTCCTCCACCTTCCAGTGAGCGTTGACGTGGTCGCCCTTGTCATTGCCCTTCGCATCCACGAGGCCGCCATCGAGGGATTTCTTCTTATACGCGGCCTGCTCTTCTGGCGTCATCTTCCACAGGTCGTTCGGGTCCTGGGTGCCCCAGCCATACCATCCGGAAAGGTCCTTGCCGTTGAAGAGTGCGGTAAAGCCTTTCGGTGGGTTGTTGTCCGCAGCGCGGCAAAACGCGGCTGTGGCGAGGAGGAGTGTCAGGGTCAGTGTGAGTTTCATGGATGAAGAGACTCAGGAGTCGCACCCTGTGAGAGGCATCTTTCATTCCGCCCGAGGATGGTCACTTTCTGCTCGACTTTGGTCACAAAAATGGGGACGGTTCTAAAACCATGAAACCCGCCCTTTGTGTTTTTCTCTTCTGCTGCGCCCAGCTCTCCCTGCATGCCCAGGCCCCTGCTGCCCAAGAAGCTGCGGCTGATGCTCAGGCGCTGGTGAAGCGGCTTTTCGCTCAAGACACGACCGAGGAAGACCTGCAGAAACTCGCCAAAGAGGCCAACAAGGCCGGGGTGCTGCGCCAGCAGATCATTGAGGCGAAGCTCGTTTGGGGCCTGCGGCAGCAAAACACCTCATTCCTCGTCAAGATTCTGCCCGAGGTGGAAATCCTCGCGGGCGGCTTTGATCCAGCCAGCGCCGCCGCGCTGCCGAACGTCGAAGCAGTCCAATCCTTCATCGCCTACATCAAGGCCCTGAAGGCAGGCGAGGCCAAGGATGCCGCCGGTTTCAAAGCGAACATCCTCGAAGCCATCTGGCTCAGCCCGCAGCAGGCGCCGGTCTTCATCCAGGCCATGGAGAAATTTCGCCTCGAAGAAAAGATGGCAGCGCTGGTCATTGATCTCAAAGCCCCGCTGACCACCTCCATGGGAGAGGCCACCACGCTGAACGATGTGCTGGGCGGAAAGAAAGCCCTGCTGCTGGACTTCTGGGCCTCCTGGTGCGGCCCCTGCATGCAGCTGATGCCTGCCCTCAAAACGAAGGCTGCAGCGCTCGCTTCCCACGGCATCGTCGTGGCAGCGGTGAACAAGGACGATGAAAAGGCCGAGGCCACCGCCGAACGCATCCGCCAGGAGCAGAACGCCAAGCTGCCATGGCTCATCGAGCCCCCGGAGCGCCCCTACACCAAGGCCCTCGAAATCGCCACCATCCCCCGCATGGTCCTGCTCTCCCCTGAGGGCAAAGTGCTCTTCAACGGCCATCCCGAAGACCCGGCCCTGTGGGTCGCGCTGAAGAAGATTGATGCGACGATTGAAGCTCCCGCGCAGTGAGGGCGGCCTGCTGCGCAGGCGTTTGCGGTGGTTTGCCGTCGTTGGTGATTGTTTGCGGTGGCTGAAGACTCGCTGCGGGGGCGCTTGCTCGTGCATGGAGGCTGTCCTGCTGGGCGAGGCGGTGTCTTTGCAAATCAAAGGAAGTCCCATGCCGTTGGAGAAAAACGCCTGCTGTTCACAGCACCAAGGACGGCGTGGCTTTTTTGAGCGCCTGCGACGCGACAGACCCGAAATCACGGACGCGCACAGCGCATCCCTACCAGCCCTGGGTGTGCTGCACGGATGGTAGGGACGCGTTGTGCGCGTCCCTAGAATCCTTCGTCCCAGCGCGGGCTGCCTTCCTCTTCACTATCCCCCTTTCCAAAAACTCTGTCCAAATCCCCGCCCCCGTGGCCTTATAGGATTACCGCACCACGCCCACGCCATGCCAGACAACGACCGCACCCAGGAATTCCTCGAACTGCTCACGAGTCATGACCGTGCCCTGGGCGTGTACGTTCACAGCCTGGTACCCGCCCCGCATGACGCGGATGACATCCTGCAGCAGACGAAGATGATCCTGTGGCGCTGCTTTGATCAGTTTGAGAGCGGTACCAACTTCTTGGCTTGGGCACGCAAGACCGCCTTCCACCAAGTGCTCACCCATCGCCGCCAGAAAAAGCGCGAGGCCACTCCGCTGAGCGACGAGATGCTGGAGCTGCTGCACGATGAAGTCTCCAAGCTCAGCGACAGCGGCGACCGCCGGGGCGATGCCCTGCGCGCCTGCGTGGCCAAACTGCCCGCCGCACACCGCCAGCTCGTGACGCTGCGCTACTACGAGGACCTGGAAATCGATGGCGTGGCCGAGCGCATCCGCAGCACAGTGGGCGCGGTGTATCGCGCCCTGAGCCGCATCCGTATGAACCTCATGACCTGCGTGGAAAAGGAACTGCAACTGGAAGGAGCCGAATCATGAAGCCTGCCGATCAATTTCGACTGCTGGAACTCTCCGAGCGCTACGCCGATGAAAAACTCAGCGCCGCCGAGGTGGCCGCGCTGGAGACCGAACTGCGTGAAAATGCAGAAGCGCGTGCCTTCTTTGCCAAAGCCCTGCATCAACGTGCCGAACTCTGCTTTGACGACTCCTGGCACACCCAGGCCGCTCCCGCAGCACGCCCGACGGCCAAGCCCGTGTGGTGGCGCCATGCCATCACCGCCGCAGCAGCCGCCTGCGTGACCTTTGGCTTCGTCTGGCTGAATGGCACGCGCGATGGCACGGTGGCCACGCTCGTCCGCGCACAGCAGTGCCAGTGGGCCGGCAGCAGCCTGCCCACGGTGGAAGGCGCACGCTTGAAGCCTGGGGTGCTTGATTTGATCGAAGGCCTGGCCGTGCTGCGTTTTGACAGCGGCGCGGAGCTGGTGCTGGAAGCCCCCGCCACGGTGGAAGTGCTCGATGGCATGAACTGCAAGCTGCGCCGTGGCACGCTGGTGGCCGAAGTGCCGCCGCAGGCCAAAGGATTCAGCATCGACACCAAGGACGCCAAAGTCATCGACTGGGGCACCAAGTTCGGCCTCAGCGCCGGAGAGGACGGCAAGTATCTCGTGCAGGTGATGGAAGGCCTTGTGGAAGTAGACGACAAAACCGGCGCCGCCACCAAGAAGCTGGAAAAAGGCCAGCGCGTGGACCGTGGCTGGTCGCAGAGACAGATGCACCCCTCCGCCGGCGATGACGCCGATGCCGAGCCCAGCCGCTGGCAGCCCTCCATC
>NZ_JBIPNG010000468.1:0-5231 GCF_044373815.1 Prosthecobacter sp.
TGAGGCTGGCGCCGCCGCCGATGTAATGGTTGCCGGAGCTGAAGCCGTAGCCACCGCCTCCAAGAAGCAGAAGGATGAGAAGGATAACGATGATGTTCATGAGGAGGAGGGAGGTGGATGCTTTACGGTGTTATCTTGGGACAGATGCCGTCGCAGAACCATGGGGTGTTTACCCCGTTCGTTCTGCGTTCGCCCCTGAGGTCAGGAGTTGGTGAGAATGATCTTCAGCGCCTGATCGCGTGCGGCATTGCCAAAGGTCTCATAGGCGCTCATGACATCTCCGAGCATGAAGCGGTGGGAGATGAGCTGCTTGGGCAGGAGCTTGCCGGACATGATGGTCTTGAGCAGGAGCTGCGTGGTGACGGCATCGACGAGCCGGGTGGTGATGGTGATGTTTTGCGACCAGAGTGTTTCAAGATGCAGCGGCGCGCTTTGACCATGCACGCCCACATTGGCGATGTGCCCGCCGGGGGAGATGATGGACTGGCAGAGCTCGAAGGTGGCGGGGACGCCAACGGCCTCGATGGCGACATCCACGCCGCGGCCGTAGGTCATTGTCATGATTTTGGCCATGGCCCTGCCGTCGGTGCTGTCGATGAGTTTGGTGGCCCCGAGTCGTTTGGCGACATCGAGACGATGCTCATCGACGTCAATCATGATGATGTCCGCCGGTGTGTAGAGCTTTGCGGTGAGCAGGGTGGCGAGGCCGACAGGGCCGGCCCCGATGATGGCCACGGTGTCGCCGGGCTTGACGCAGCCGTTGAGCACGCCGCATTCGTAGCCGGTGGGCAGGATGTCGCTGAGCATGACCATGGCCTCCTCGTCCGCATTTTCGGGGATGTGGTGCAGGCTGGTGTCCGCCCACGGGATGCGGACGAACTCGGCCTGTGTGCCGTCAATGGTGTTGCCAAGAATCCAGCCGCCCTGATCGCAATGAGAGCACATGCCACGGCGGCAGTACTCACATTTTCCGCAGGAGGTGATGCACGAGACGATGACGTGGTCCCCTTTGCGAAAGCGGGTGATGCCTGTGCCCACCTCTTCGATGATGCCGATACCTTCGTGGCCGAGGATGCGGCCTTCGGTGACCGTGGGCACGTCTCCTTTGAGGATGTGAAGATCGGTGCCGCAGATGGTGGTCTTGGTGATGCGCACGATGGCATCCGAGGCCTCCTGCAGCGCCGGCCTGGGCATGTCCTGCAGGGCTTTCTTTCCCACGCCATGATAAACGAGAGCATTCATATGAGCGGGTGGTTAGTGTTCGGACTGCTCGTGGGCTTCGACGAACCAGAGGTTCATGTCTGAGCCACGTGAGACTTCGGTGAAGATGTCGGCGGTGTCGGCGTCCTTGAGCTGCGTGGAGGTGGCGATGGCCTTGCGGATGAGCTCGCCGTAGAAGGCGATGGCGTGGGCGAGTTCGGCGACGTGTTTTTTGCCACTGGTGATGTCCAGCGGGTATTCCGGGAGGCTGGACTTTTTGGCAACAACTCGAATGGTGCCCTGGGCGATGCCGCCGAGCTGGACGATGCGCTCGGCGATGAGATCGACGTAGGTGCCGGTGTCGGAGTACACTTTGTCGAAGAGCTCATGCAGCGCGATGAAGTTGTGGCCCTTCACATTCCAGTGCGCCTGCTTGGCCTGCATCATGAGGTCGATGGATTCCGTGAGGCGCTCCTGAAGCAGTGCGGTGATTTCGATCCTCGTTTTTTCCGGGAGGCTGTTTCGGGTGTGCGTGAGCTTGAGTTTCATGACTCAAGCGATAGGCGAATAATCCACGCGCCTGCCATGGGGTGAACACCCCAAATGTATGGCGACCTGCTCTTCAAACCAAGGCTGCATGTCCAGTAAAGGATGCTGCAGCAGGAAGATGTTCATGGCCAGGACGGACTCAGGAGACCAGACTTCCGCAGCTTTTGATGCGGTGATCTCAGGCTGAGGAAGTGTCTTCATGCGAAGCGGGTGAAGCTAATGCAACGCGATGACGGAATTTGCTTCTTTGAAATGATCGCGGACATGGGCGGCGATCTGGCGATCGGTCATTCTGTCTGCGGTCTCGACGGCGATGACGAAGTCTTTGGGCAGGACTTGTTCGAGTTCCCTGACCAGCTCGCCCTTGGCTTCGCCGGGGCCGAAAACCAGCAGTTCCCTGGCATGACGCACAAACGCCACCACCTCCTGGTAGTAATGATGGAGATCTGCGGTGAACTTGCGCTGAGCGACGTCGTCGGCTTTGACTTTTTGAGCTTCAAACGAGGCGGTGGAGCGTTCGCCATCGATGCGGCCCGGCTGACGGTCTGCGTCTGACAGGATGACGTGGATCTCTTCTCCTGCGCTGGCTTCCTGCACGATGACTGCTCTGCGATGGTCGATCCACAGGCCGATGTTGGTTTTCATAAGGGGGTATGGTTGGGGTTGGGGGGCGGGATCAGAAGGATTCCTGCAGGGTGTTTTTGTCGGCGCGTTCCTGGGTGGAGTCGGTCCAGAGGAACATGCATTTGACGAGATCGACGAATCCCATGAATTTGTTTTTCTCCTGCTGCAGTTCGACGGCGGCATGCTGGTACTCCTCGTTGCTGTTGATGGAGCTGCCACTTGGGGAGTGAGGCGGGCGGGAGAGACGGACGAGGAGCTTTTGCACGTGCTCATCGACCTCGACGCTGGAGTTGTTTTTCAGCAGTTCGAGCTTGATGTGCAGGGCATCGGCGCAGTTGTGAATGACTTGTAGATGGGACTCAAGAGTCCGGGCTATGGCGGCCCATTCAGCCTGGGCTGAGGCATTGAGACCCACGGCCTGGCCTTGCAGGGCGTGGAGGGTCTGCTCCAGATGGGTGTCTTCGATTTGAAGCTTGGTCCAGGTTTCCAGGGCCTTTTCATGACGATTTGTGTCATGGCTTTGGATGCCATCCTGCACTTCACTGACAAGGTCATGAATGCGGCACAGGATTGTCTCGACCTGATCCCAGTGATGGCCCCAGGCATTGCTCCAGTCTCCGGGGGAGCCGTATTCGGTGCCGAGACCACGGCCACGCTGAAGAACGAGCCTCAATTCGTCCTCCAGTTTGGTCAAACATTTGGCATCGGTGCGGAGTCCGATTTCAAGACGGGCGAGAATGTGTGGTTTGCTGTGCGTCATCATGGCAAGACTATTTTGCACCCGGAGGGCGGATCGCTGCCATGGGGTGAAAACCTACTTTGAAGCGGCAGCGTTATTCATGCCGGAGAGCGTCGATGGGATTCAGCTTTGCGGCCCGGCGTGCTGGCATGTAGCCAAACAGCACGCCGACGATGGCTGAAAAGGCGAAGGCGATGACGTTGATCTGAGCGTTGAAATTGAAGGGGACTTTGATGACTTGGGCGAGGCCGTAGCAGAGGGCGAAGGCGAGGAGGATGCCAAGGAGTCCGCCGATGCAGGAGAGGGTGACGGCTTCAATGAGGAACTGCAGGAGGACTTCGCCTGCGGTGGCACCGATGGCGAGGCGGATGCCGATCTCGCGGGTGCGCTCGGTGACGGAGACGAGCATGATGTTCATGATGCCGATGCCACCGACGAGCAGGGAGACGCCAGCGACGGCGGCGAGGAGCATGGTCATGAGCTGCGTGGTGGAGCCGAGGGTTTCGGCGATCTGGCGGGTGTCGAAGATGTTGAAGTCGTTGTCCTGATTGCTGTGGAGATTGCGGCGAATGCGCATGACCTCGGTGATGTCGCTGATGAGGGCGAGGCTCTCGGTGCCTTCCTGGGCGGAGATGGAGATCTGATTGATGCTGTGCTCTGAAGTTTTGCCGATGAGGCGGCGCTGCAGTGAGGAGAGCGGCATAATGATGGTGTCGTCCTGGTCTCCCATGCCGGCCTGACCTTTGGTGGCGAGGAGGCCGATGACTTCGCACGAAGCACGGCCGATGCGGATGCTGGCGCCGACGGGGTTTTCGGTGCCAAAGAGTTCCACGCGCACGGTGTTGCCGATGACGCAGACGGCGCTGCCGGAGCGGAGGTCGGCATCGGTGAACAAGCGGCCGTCGGCGATGGTCCATTTGTTGATCTGAAAATAGACGGGGGTGGTGCCGGTGATGGTGCTGGTTCGGGCGTTGCTTTGGTAGATGGTGCTGAGGGTGGCGGTGCGCACGGGGGTGATGGCGGCGATGGCGGCGATTTGCTCGCCAAGGATTTCGGCATCTTTTTCGGTGAAATTGGGCACACCGGCGGAGGAGCCGCGTGAACCAAAACCGGCACCGGGGCGCAAGGTGAGGAGATTGCTGCCGAGGCTGGAGATCTGCGCCTTGACCGCAAGCGTGGCACCCTGACCGAGGGTGACCATGGTGATGATGGCTGCGACGCCGATGAAGATGCAGAGGACGGTGAGGAAGGCGCGGGTGAGATTCCGGCTGATCTCACGCAGCGCGATGGCGAAGGCGTTCCAGATCATGGCGGTGCGGTGATGTCTGACTCCACGAGGCCGTCTTTGATGACGACTCTGCGTTTGGCGACGGTGGCAACGTGGTCGTCATGAGTGACCATGAGGACGGTGATGCCGCGGTCTTCATTGAGGCGTTTGAGCAGCTCCATGATGTCGCCGGTGGTGACGGAGTCGAGATTACCGGTGGGCTCGTCGGCAAAGAGAGTGCTGGGCTCGGTGACGATGGCGCGGGCGATGGCGACGCGCTGCTGCTGGCCTCCGGAGAGCTCGCCGGGGGTGCGGTTCAGTTTTGTGGTGAGGCCGACGGAATTGAGGGCGGCCACGGCCTTCTCATGGCGATCCTTGCGGGACATACCACGATAGAGCAGGGGAAGCTCCACGTTTTCCAGCGAGCTGGTGCGGGCGAGGAGATTGAAACCCTGGAAGATGAAGCCAAGGGCGTAGCGGCGCAGGAGGGAGCGCTGATCGGTGGCGAGATTTTCGACGGCGATGCCTTCGTATCTGTAACTGCCGGTGGTGAGGGTGTCTAGGCAGCCGAGCACGTTCATGAGGGTGGACTTGCCGGAGCCGCTGGGGCCCATGATGGCGACGAATTCGCCTTTGTGAATGGTGAGGTCGATGCCTTTGAGCGCCTGAAACGCGGCGTCTCCTTTGCCGTAGGTTTTGGTGAGCCCGCGGAGCTCGATGAGCGGTGCGGCACTCATGAGGCGGGGGTGGCGTTGCGGGTGATGACGAGCATGCCTTCGGTGAGGCCGGGGCCGGAGACCTCGGTGCGGCGTCCATCGGTGATGCCGGTCTTGATGGCGATGGGCTCGGCTT
>NZ_JBIPNG010000467.1:0-5231 GCF_044373815.1 Prosthecobacter sp.
TGCCGACTTACGACATGGAGCTTCATGTGCTGCGCCTCGGCGACATCGCCATCACCACGAACACGTTTGAGCTGTATCTCGACTGGGGCATCCAGATGAAGGCCCGCAGCCCCGCGCAGCAGACCTTTGTGCTCCAGCTTACGAATGGCTGCGGCATGTATCTGCCCACCGCGCTCGCCATCGAAGGCGGCAGCTACAGCGGTCTGCCGCACGTGAACAAGGTAGGTCCCGAAGCCGGGCAAATCCTCGTCGATCAAACCGTGCGTGCCATGCAGGCCCTGTTTCCATCACCGGCCGTGGTGAAATAAGACATGTCGTCACGAGATCACACTCTTCGCAAAGGCTGAGAAAAGATCATGTCCACGATGGGGATGCGGGAGCGAAGTTCGGCACCGCCTGAACTGGAGAAATGGGCCTTTCCACCCGTGGAGCGGCGGTCATGGAGGAGGGAGATGTCATGGACATTCAGGTCACGCATTTTCTCAGCCGTCAGAGGCTCTCCGCCAAGGTGCGTGTCCGGATAGGCGAAGGCCTCCACCCGCACAAACGCCGCCACCCATTGGCCGGCGGCGTACCGCTGCAAAGGAAACTCCGCCTGCGATGCATCGACCACCAGCGCCACTCCCTGATCGGTCACAAAACGGATCTGCACCTTGGGCCGCTTGATGCTGTCGTTGCCTGTGACTGCAACCTCGACAGCCACCGCCTTGCCACCGGCATCTCGCCGGACGACGATGCGCGTGAAGCGAAAG
Source organism: Prosthecobacter sp. (assembly GCF_044373815.1). Taxonomy (GTDB): domain Bacteria; phylum Verrucomicrobiota; class Verrucomicrobiia; order Verrucomicrobiales; family Verrucomicrobiaceae; genus Prosthecobacter. The sequence continues at coordinate 753 of NZ_JBIPNG010000467.1, forward strand.
GTACTGTAGTCATAAGGTGGCACCACTTCTCCCGCCTCGTTGACCGCCAGTGCAGACACCGCTCCGAAAAAGGCTCCCTTTCTGTAGGCCCGCAGAGCCTCCACTTCCGCATCGGCAGCGTGCACTCCAGTGTTTGGGACCAGCAGCACATTGCGACCGCGCCCGAAAGTGTTGTGATCTTTGACAAAGAAGCCCCAGCAGCGCCTGCCAGTGCGCAGCAGGTCGTCCCACAGCTTGTAGAAGTGCAGATGCGGCTCCGCGCTGTCGTCGTAGAATCCTTTGCTGGATCCGAAGCCTGAAGTCAGCTGATTCCATACTTCGATGCCCAGCACGCGGGGATCAAAATCCAGAAACATCTCATAGAGTTTACGGTCCTGCGTGGGGTGGTTGAGCGTGATGCCGCCGCCATCCGCATGCTGCAGTCCGCCGGTGCGACGACCATCAATGGTTTCTCCATCCAGCGCCGCGCCGAAAACTTCGCGCCAGGGGCGGTTGGCACCCTGCATCAAGCGACACTGAGTTACCATGAGCTGCTGCTTGTCATAGACCAACTGCGCGTGCAGCTGCGGTTCGGCCGTTCTGAAATAGAACGTATGACTGCCCGCCTTCAGGGACCTGTCATGCACCGACGCTTTGGCGGCAAATTTACCGGTGAACTCGCATTCGGTGGCACCTTTGACCGTCAGTTTGGCGAGCCCGCCTTCGGCGATGGTCGTTAAAGTCAGGTCCAGCCGATACACGCCTGCCCATGGGCGGGCCTCGTTGAAGACCTGCAGGCCGTCAAACTGATGGACCAGCGGAGCCGTACGGAGCTGCGCAGCACTGAGACTGCTGCCATATCCGGTGGCGAGCAAACTGCCGAGCGAGTTGAAATGAAGCCCCGCGTCTGGCATGGAGTGCTGCTCCGCGTTCGGCGCAGCCACGACATCGGAGTGCTTTGCCAGGAAGGCCTGAGGGAGTGGATACGTGGGCGCAGAAGGATAATAATTGCTGAAGGCAAAGTGGCGGTAGCCCATCGCATAAAACTCCTCACACGATGCCGCCGTCTGCCCCGTATGCTGATGTGACATTGAGTGCAGATAATCGCACTTGTCCCAGTCCACGTCCGCATAGGGGTCATGCAGATCGCCCTCGCTCTTCGGCTCTGCCGCCTGGGCGTCATGACGCAGCAGTACCTGGGCGCCATACAAGCTGGCCATGGTGGAGAGTATGCGCCTTCGTTTCATGGCTCAAACCAACGAGACCACTGCGGGATTGTTTCTGCCGCCGGTTTACGATCGGACATTGATCGACTCTTGTCCGGCATGCTGTTGATCCAATGGCGCAGCATTTCGAGTTCGGTGGGCGTGATGAAGGGGCCCTTCTTTTTGGGTGGCATCTCCTTGTAGTGGATGAGTTCGATGAGGAGGCTTTTTTTGGCGTTGCGGGGTTTGATGGCGGGGCCGGTCACACCGCCTTCGAGCAGGGCTGCCAGGGTGCGCATGTCGAGCTTGCCATCGCGGCGTTTCGCGCCGTGACAGCGGATGCATTTCTCTTCGAAGACGGGGAGGACGTCTTTTTGGAAATCAGGTGCGGTTTGCGGTTTGTCTTCGGCACGGGCGTTCATTCCAGCGAGGCTGCCGACCAGCAGCCCACTGAAGAGAATTGAGAAGGATGCCCGCATCAACTGCAAGGGACTCAGGCCTGGCCGACGACGTTCACGAAGCAGTGGACGTGGGGGAGGACGCGGTAGTTCCAGACGAAGCCGGGGCCTTCGATGCGCCAGGCATCCCAGCGGTCGTTGCCTTTTTCTGCGTTGTCCTTGTAGAAGGCGAGGCGCAGTTTTTCCATGCCACCGTTGGTCTTGATGAGCTGCATCACTTCGTCGCCGTCTTCCTGGCGGAAGGGGTTGAGGAGCTTGCGCATCACTGTGGCGACGAGAGTGCGCTGAGATTCATCGAGATCGCCGTAGCCGACGCCGGTGGCGGGCTTTTCCACCAGCTTGGGTTTGAGCGCGCCGACGCCGTCTCCAGGGGAGCCGACGATAACGGCCTGCTTGCGCTGGGGCTCGTTGAGCATGTCAAAGACGCTCATGACTTCCTTGGTCTGGTCGTTGTAAACGTTCATGTCGCTGTGGCCGTTGGCGGAGTGGCCGTAATACATGGGGCCACCGAAGGCGGTGTTGGGCTGGGAATTGCCATCGCAGCGAAGGGTGAGGTGATGGCCGGCGAAGACCCAGGAGAAGGGATCCTTGCCGGAGGGATCGCCGAAGATGGCGATGCCGTTGCCTTCAAAGGAGCCGCTGCTGTCCCATTTGCCATGGCGGCTGATGCGGTCGTAGGCCTCGTCGCCTGAGAGGATGGATTTGAAGGTCTGCTTGATGAGGTCCTGCTGCGGGGTGGTGAACTGCTCGCTGAGTTTCTTGCCCAAGGGTGCTGCATTGTGGGTCTTGAGGCGTGTGGGGATGCCGCCTGCTTCTGCGCCATGGTCCCAGGGGCGCACCATGGCCGTTTTCTGTTCGGCGCTGAGGGTGGCAAAGAGTTCGCGGATGAGTTCTTCGGCGGGCTTGGCAGTGCGTGGAGTGTCGGCGGGGGCGGCAAAGCCGGAGCTCAAGGAGGAGGCGCCCATGACTCCAAGGGCACTGCCGGAAAGCACCCGGATAAAGTCACGACGTCCACGATGCGGAGAAGGGGAGGCGTGCTCGGCACACTCTGGGCAGACCGGTTGATTCAAATCAGAGGAGGATGGAGTTGGGTTGGAATTCATGGCGGGACTTATACAGCCGGGGCTTTGGGCATCTTGCCGATCCAGAGAGATGAAGATCGTTGCTTTGGTGGCAGGGGATCGCTGGAAACGCGTTACGCCCTCTGGGTTTGGATCTGTGTGAAGCGTGAGGCCTCGTGAAGGAATTTCTTTTCAGATGCATCCTCCGAACTTGCCGGCAATGTGATTCGGAAATGGTTATAATCCGGTGAGGTTTGATAGCTTACACTTGATACTGTTCTAAAGAACAGTATCAAGTAGGTATGATCAATCCCTGCCAAACTCGCGCTTTGAATCTCCTTTGGCTGTCCGAAGGCCGTTCCTGGATTCGGCATCAGGTACCGTTCCTTGGCAGCATCATTGCGGGCAGGCCGGAGATTCAGGATGGGCGGGTGGACGGGTGCATCGACATCGATCCCACTACCCTGCGGCTGCCGAAGAATGCGCGGACTTTTGCGCTGAAGGTGAGGGGGGATTCCATGCGCAACGCGGCCATTTTGGAGGGGGACATTGTCATCATGGAGTTTCGTGAGGCGAAGCATGGGGACATCGTGGCGGCGCTGATCGACGGGGAGACGACGCTGAAGCGCTTCGTTATTCAGGGGGGCGTGCCCTACCTGCGGGCCTCAAATCCGAAATACCCGGACCTCATTCCGGCTCGGGAGCTTGTGATCCAGGGGGTGCAGATCGCTCTGCTGCGGCTGTCTGAAAGGTGATGCGCCATGATTCTTCACTTTGATGCGGATGCGTTTTTCGCCTCGGTGGAGCAGGCGGCGGACGTCAAGCTGCGCGGGCGACCGGTGGCAGTGGGTGGTGAGCGGCGGGGCATCATCGCCTCGGCCAGCTATGAGGCGCGGAAGCTGGGGATCTACACCCCCATGCCGACGGCGAGGGCGCGAAAGCTGTGCCCGAGCCTGATCGTGCTGCCCTGCGATTTTGAGAAATACGAGCGCTTCTCGCGGCTGATGTTTTCGTATGCCTATGACTTTTCGCCGCTGGTGGAGCAGGCCTCGATCGATGAGTGCTACCTGGATCTCTACGGAGCCAAGCGCACGCGGGCGGGGGAGGCGGCTGCGACGATCCAGAAGGCCATCGCCCAGAGCCTGAAGTTGTCGGTTTCGGTGGGGGTGGGGACGAACAAGCTGGTGTCCCAGATCGCCAGCAAGCTGAGGAAGCCTCATTGCTTCATCGAGGTGGAGCGGGGAAGTGAGCAGGGGTTTCTGTGGCCGCTGGAGAACCGGTGGCTGCCGACAGTGGGTCCGCAGCTGGCCGCCAAGCTGAACACCGCCGGGCTGCGCCACATTGAGCACATCGCAAGAACGCCGGTGGATGAGCTGTCGCTGCTGGTGGGGCAGGGGGCACCGGTGCTGCATGAGTATGCCATGGGGTTCGACACCCGCCCCGTGGTCTGCGATGCCCCGGAGGCGAAGAGCTACGGCGAGCAGGACACCTTCAGCCAGGACACCACGGACCAGGCTTTCATCATCGCCCGTCTGCGAGCCATGGCGGACACGCTGATGCGGCGGGTGCGGCAGGATGGCAAAAGTATCCGGACGGTGTTACTGCGACTGCGTTACAATGATGTGGATGAGGTGACGCGCTCGACGAGCCTAGATGAGCCGACGGACTTGGAACATGACGTCTATCCGCTGATCACTGGCCTGCTGAAGCGGGCCTGGGAACGGCGTGTGAGTGTGAGGATGGTGGGGCTGCGCTTTACCAAAGTGTATGAAATGG
>NZ_JBIPNG010000466.1:0-5231 GCF_044373815.1 Prosthecobacter sp.
CGGCCGCGCCGATGCTCGCGCACCAGCTGTTTCACCGTTTTGTCCCCAATGACCCGTATGTTGCCTACAACGCTGCGAATCCCGGCTACCAGTGGCATTTGAGCAACACCGGCCAGAACGGTGCCGTCGCCGGTTCCGATTTGAATGTGCTGAGCGTCTGGGACAGCTACAAAGGCACGGGGGTACGCATCGCCATCGTCGATGATGGTCTGGAGGTCGGACACCCTGATCTCGCGCCGAACGTGGATCTCTCCCACAGCTTCGACTTCAACGACAATGATAGCGACCCCTCCCCTGGCGCGACGAACTTCCATGGCACCTCCTGCGCAGGCGTGGCGGCCGCGCGCGGCAACAACGGCATCGGCGGCTCCGGCGTGGCTCCCGAGGCAACGCTGGTGGGCCTGCGTCTAATCGCCGCTCCCACCAGCGACCAGCAGGAGGCGGATGCCTTCGCCTATCAAAAGGACCTCATCGCGGTGAAGAGCAACAGCTGGGGGCCCTATGACGGTGCATTCGGATCCGGTGGCCCGGACGTTCTCAGCGCGCAGGCGCTGGAGGATGCGGCAACGACGGGTCGCAACGGCAAAGGCACCGTGTTCCTCTGGGCGGCAGGCAATGGCAACGGCAGCGGAGACGATTCAAATTATGACGGCTGGGCCAATTCGATCCATGCCATCGCCGTCTCCGCCATGAATGACAAGGGCAGGTCGTCCTATTACAGCGAACCCGGAGCAAACATTCTTGTCTGCGCTCCCTCCAATGGTGGCAAGGAAGGCATCACCACCACGGACCGAACTGGGGCGCTGGGTTACAATGAAGATGGCGGCACGGTCGAGTACCCCGATTTCACCGACCCCAACTACACCAACACTTTTGGCGGCACGTCGTCGGCCACGCCTGCCGTGGCAGGTGTCGTGGCGCTCATGCTGCAGGCGAATCCGAACCTTTCCACACGGGATGTGCAGGAGATTCTCGTCCGCAGCGCCACTCAGAATGACTCATACGATGGCGACTGGATCACCAATGGCGCGGGTTTCCACTTCAACATCAAATACGGCGCCGGTCTGGTGAACGCGCAGCAGGCCACAGCCCTGGCCTCCACCTGGATCAACGTCGCCCCGCGCCAGTCTCACACCTATGCGGCCGCGGCGCTGAACCTGCCCATACCGGACTACGACAGAAGCGGTGTCTCCAAAACCTTCACCGTTCCCATCGCCGACAATCTGCGGCTGGAACACATCACCGTGCATGTCAAAGCCGCTCACACGAATCGCGGTAACTTGGAGTGGCGTCTCATTTCCCCCAGTGGCATCTCGGTGCGGTTGGCCCGCTCTCGCTTCAACGACAACGGGGCCGATCTCGACTGGACCTTCATGACCACGCATTGCTGGGGCGAGCGCTCTGTGGGCGACTGGAAGCTGCAGGCCATCGACCAAGTGGTGGGGGATGTCGGCACACTGACTGACGCCACCATCACATTTTACGGCACGCCGACGAACAGCGCACTGCCCCTGCCCGTCATCACCTCCAACTGGATCGTCGCAGGCCGTGAAGGCTGGGAGATGAGTCAGCAGATGTCCGCCTCCAATTTCACCACGAGCTTTGATGCCGGAACCTATGCCACCGGCTCATTGCCTGCGGGTCTCACCCTCAATCCCACCACCGGACTGATCACCGGCACACCGCAGGTGACCGGTTTGTTCGAAGGCTGGCAAAGCGCCACCAACGCCACTGGAACCACCTCAGACTTCGCCTACTTTTACATTCTTGCGGCCACACCTGCCCTGTCGGCTGCGGTGGAGCAGCCGACCAGCCTCAAAATCGTGCCGTTTGGATTTGGCGATCCATTTAGCCAGACAACCACGACCCATGATGGCGTGGACGCGGTGCAGACCGCAACGGTCGATGACGAGGAATATTCAGGCATGGAATTCACCGTGAACGGCCCGGCGCGGCTGGACTTCCAATGGAAGGTTTCATCCGAAAAGAACTACGACTACCTCGTGCTGACTGTGGACGGATATGTCCGGGACTACATCACGGGTGAAACCGATTGGAAATCCTCCGTGACCGATGTCGGTCCGGGCCCTCATAACATCGATATCTACTACATGAAGGATCAGGCTGAGGCCAAGGGACAGGATGCTGGCTGGGTGGACCAAATCGTCATCACCCCCACGACCTCGGCTCCGGTGATCACCACAACGACCTTGGACGCCTATGAGGGCGTCTATTTCCGGCAGGTCATCATGGCCTCCAACGCTCCGGCGACCTACACAGCCGAGGGTCTGCCCCCCGGGCTCACACTGGATGCCACGACGGGTCTGCTCTACGGCAGCGTTACTGCACCCGGTACGTACCAGATCACGCTCCACGTCACCAACGCCTTCGGCACCACGACCCAGGTCATCACGCTCCAGGTGGGCACCATCGCACAAGGTCTGGCGGAGGCGTTGGACGCCCCCGCCCAAGCCATCACGTCTGCGGGCGATCTCACTTGGGTGCCGCAATGGTTGTACGCGCATGACGGCAATGACGCGGCCCGCAGCGGCCCCATTGGAGACCTCCAGCGCAGTGAAATGACCACCCAGGTCACCGGGCCGTGCAAAGTGACTTTTTACTGGGGCATTTCTTCCGAAGCCGGTTACGATTTCATGCGATTCTACATCGACGACGTGGAAAAGGAAGCCATCAGCGGGGAAGTGGGCTGGACACGCAAAGCCGTCCTGATTCCCTCCGGCTCCCACACGCTCAAATGGTCCTACATCAAGGATGACTTCACCGCTTCCGGCCTCGATTCCGGTCTGGTCGACCAGTTCGAAACTCATCTGGACAATGACGGTGACGGAGTGCATTCAGACCTCGAAACCTGGTTCGGCACCAGCGACGCCGATCCCCGCAGCTTCCCACAAACGGTACTCGCCCGCAGTACGAACACCACGCTGCAGTTTCCATCCGTGCCAGGCAATGACTACCTCATCGAATACAGCGATGACTTGAAGGAATGGACCCCTGACATTTTCACGGCGACCAGCACATCCTCCACATGGACGGACTTGAATGCAGTAAACAAAACCCGCCGTTTCTACCGGGTGGGGATTCCTTGATTACTTCAAGCTGGCGAGGAAACGACGGAAAAAAGTCACTCCCTCCTCCACGTCACTCACAGCAATGAATTCATCCTTCGTATGCGCCTGAGCAATCGAACCGGGACCGATGGCAATGGCCGGAGTGCCCGCGACTGCCAGAAAGGCAGCATCGCAGAACCACGGCGCGCCGGTCAGACCGGCCCCGGCGGCAATCAGCTTCTGCACAAAGGCGTTCTCGGGGTCGGTATCGAGGTGAAACGCCTCGCTGGCGACGGTGACCCGGGCGGTTTCGTCGATGCCCTGCACAAAATCTGTCAGAAGTGCCAGAGCCCCACCAGCGCGCTGCAGGCCCGGCGTCGTGCGAATATCCACCCGCAATTTGCAAAAATCTGCCACGATGTTGCTGCGCGTGCCGCCCTGAATCATGCCGAGATTGATGGTGCTGACTCCCAGCCATTCGTCCTCGCCACTGGCTTCGGCCAAAGTCTTGCGGAAGTCCGTATCGAGCGCAGCGACCAGCTTTGCCATTTTCACGATCGCATTTACACCCAGGTGCGGCGTGGCGCCATGCACTGCCACACCTGTAGTGTGCACGTCAGCCCAGAGGCAGCCTTTATGTCGAAACACGGTCTTCAGACTCGTGGGCTCACCAATGATGGCGAGGTCATAACGCCCATGATGCTTCGCAAAGTGTTGAGAACCAAGCTGTGCGCTCTCTTCGGACATGAAGCCAACGAAGTGCACTTCGACCGGCAGAGAGGGGATTTCGTCGCGCATCTCGTAGAGCGCCCAGAGCATGGAGGCCATGGGGCCCTTGGTGTCGGAGGCTCCGCGGCCCCAGATTTTGCCGTCGCGGAGTTCGCCGCCGAAGGGTTCGATGGTCATGCCGCCGACGCTGACGGTGTCGGTGTGGGGGGCGAAGATGATGCGAGGCTTCTTTCCTCCATTTGCGCTGGGATGCGTTGGAAAGCGCCCGATTACATTGGGGCGCGAAGGCTCGACCTCTTCAAGCGTCACCTCAGCTCCGGCAGATCGTAGAAAATCTGCGACATACAGCGCACATTGTTGCTCGCCGATGCCGTCGGTGCCGGGGTCGCCATCGGGATTCACCGAGGGGATGCGCACGAGTGCCTGGGTAAGTTCGACGACGTTCGATGCAATGGGAGGCATCTGGGAGAAAGGCACAGGCTGCTGGCGGGCGCAAGTGTGGGACAAAATTGTCCTGCGGTGTGTCGGATTTGGCAAAAACCGAGGGAGGGAGGCATTGTTGTAACCCGGGTGCAACTTACGGCGTTTTTTGAACCATGAAGTTCCACCACATCGCACTCATGCTCCTTGGCTTCAGCGGAGCGGGCCATGCCACCGAACCCGTCATAACCACGAAGGCTGCGGATGGGAAGACCATTTTCCAGACCGTGTGTGCGCAATGCCACGGGACCGCTGGTGAAGGCAAGCCGGAACTGAAGTCGCCATCCATTGCCGGGATGCCTTCGTGGTATGTGAACACGCAGTTTGCGAATTTGCGGGAAGGCCGGCGGGGACATGATGCGGCAGATCCACAGTCATTCATGATGGCGGCGGTTGCCAAGGCACTGCAGCCTGAGCAGGTCAAGGCAGTGGTCGCCCATGTTGAGAAGATGCCTATGAGGGTGCCCATGGGCAAGGACCGGGTGATGGCCAATACCAACCCTGAGGAGGGCATGCGGCTTTTTCAGGAACGCTGCATGGAATGCCACCGGTACAACGCCAGCGGAGAGATGACCTTTGGCAGTCCGCCGCTGATTGGGCGTCAGGGCTGGTACCTGGAGGAGCAGCTCAAGAAATTCAAATCTGGCAAACGCGGGGCCATCAAGAACGATGTGAATGGCGCGAAGATGGTACAGATCACGACCTCATTCATCGAAGACGAGCAGATGCTGCGAGACGTGGTGGCCTACATCATGACGCTCAATCCCGACGCGGCAGCCTCCCCGGAGGAACAGAAAAAGCAGATCATCGAAGGCAGCCCGTTTGAGAGTGCCGGACGCTGATCAGGCGTGGGCTTGGAGTTCCTTCACCGGCTCGCCTTTGCTGAGGGCCATGGGGCGGCCGACGGGGGTCATGACTTCTTTGCTGTAATCAATGCCGAGGAGGTTTTGTACG
>NZ_JBIPNG010000469.1:0-5229 GCF_044373815.1 Prosthecobacter sp.
CCAGCGATCCAGAAATCGACGTCCTCATGCAGGTCTACCACCTCGCCACTCAAAACAAACTCCCCCATCAAGACGCCCTGCGCCTCATGCTCAAGGCCACCCTCGTCTCCCCCCAGTTCCTCTACATCACCCCCTCCAGCACCACCACCACATCGAACTCGTCCTCGACCTCCACCCCAGGGCAGGGGACCCCACCCGCACCCACCCCACCCGCGCCCGAGATCCTCCCCCTCGACGACTGGATGCTCGCCTCCCGCCTCTCCTACCTCCTCTGGGCCACCATGCCCGATCCCGAGCTCTCCACCCTCGCCGATCAAGGCAAACTCCACGACCCCGCCGTCCTCAAGACCCAGGTCGCCCGCATGCTCAAAGACGACCGCTCCCGCGCCCTCTTCGACGGCTTCGGCGCCCAATGGCTCGGCCTCGCCGATCTGGCCGACAAAACCTTCGACACCACCAAATTCCCCCAGATGACCCCCGCGCTCCGTCAGGCCATGTACGACGAAGCCCGCCTCTTTTTCACCAGCATCATCCGCGACAACGCCCCCGTCTCCACCTTCATCACCGCCGACTACACCTACCTCAACGAGACCCTCGCCGCCCTCTACAATCTCGGCGCAAAAAACACCGCAGAAGCAAACACCAAATCCTCCTCTTCCTCCCCCAACTCAGCAGCCCCTAACTCAGCTACTAAGTCACCATCCACCACCTCCCCGGCAACTAACACCACCAATAGCTCGGCCACTAACTCCCCCCCTCCGGCTCCCCATTCCATTGCTCCCCATTCCCTTGCCAAAAACTTGGCATCCAATAACTCCCCAGTCACCGCCTCACAGCCCGTCATTATCACCGGCTCAAACCTCCGCCGCGTCAAACTCCCCGACCCCAATCGCGGCGGCATCCTCGGCATGCCCGGCATCCTCGCCGTCACCTCCTTCCCCAATCGCACCAGCCCCGTCAAGCGCGGCGTCTGGGTGCTCGAGCAGATCCTCGGCCAGCACGTCCCCCCCGCACCGCCGAATGTCCCCACCTTGGAAAAGCAGGACAAAAAGAAAATCGCCAACCTCACCCTCCGCCAGCGCACCGAGCTCCACCGCACCAACGTCGTCTGCGCCAACTGCCACAAGATCCTCGACCCCATCGGCTTCGGCCTTGAAAACTTCGACGCCATCGGCCGCTGGCGCGCCCAGGACGACACCGGCGGCCCCATCGACGCCGCCGGCGAGCTCCCCGGCGGCAAGCACTTCAGCACCCCCGCCGAATTGAAGACCATCATCGCCGCCCGCAAGGACGACCTCACCCGCAACCTCACCGAAAAACTCCTCGCCTACGCCCTCTGCCGCCAGCTCGAAGGCTACGACGAACTCATCATTGATCAGCTCATGCAGGGCATCGCGAAAGACAACCACCGCATGCAGACCCTCATCACCTCCGTCATCACCAGCTACCCCTTCCTCAACCGCCGCATCGTCGAAACCCTCAGCGTCCCTGCTCCCGCCGCGAAACCCGCGCCAGCCCCCTCCGCCAAACACGCGCCAACTCCCGCTGCAAACCGCTCATCAGCTCCTGCAGCCAAGCTCACGCCACCTCCTGCCGCCCCCGCAAAGAAGTAGCTCCCTTGGAGCACTCCTACCATATGGACTGCGGTCGCGAAGTGAGGAACGAACGCAGCTACCGCTTTCGCCGTCCTCGGTGACTCACGCATACCAGCCAATACCCAAAAGCGGGAGCCAATGATTCTCCGCAAGCGTGTCCAGCACACGCACGCCATGAGTTGCTCGAAAGGGCAAACCGCGCCCCCGCAGCCCCCTCAAAATGGGGTCAGTGTGCAAATAATCAAAAAATGACCCCGCCTAAAAGCAGTCACTGCCAATGCCCCCGCTGCCGCCCCGCCTGGCCTATGCCGTGCCCCCGCTGAGTTTTCTACTCATTCTCCCGGCCATCTGGATCTTCCTCGTCATCAGCTCCGTGCTGCTCGTCATCCTGCCCTTCGCCTATTTCGAAGGCCCCGCTTTGTGGAGGCCCATCCTGAAACTCAACGGCCTCAGCCTCCTGATCCTCTTCACCCTCGGCGTGATGTTACACACCAGTCATCCGACCTTGAAGCTCGATCCTTCATGGACCGCAGCACTCATCACCCTCGGCCCCGCAGCGCTCACATTCATCGCACTGCTCGTCGAAAAAATCCGGAAGTAATCCAGCCCGTGGCACCCGCCAGGGCCATCATTCGTAAATTTTCGCAGCTTCCAGCATCGCACACATCAGCTCCTCGGAAAACGGGGTCAGCGCAAAATGGGGTCAGGATGCAAATAATTGACAAAAAATCCGACGCATATTCCAGCGTCGATTTCGCACCATTCATCTCATGCGCCCGGCAGGAAAACGACACCGGCGCCAGTCCGGGTATCCTTGGATTCGTGCTGAACCAGCCCACTGCCTCCGCCAGGCGACCGTCATTCCATCGGTTAAGAATCGGCACGCTGCCCTCATTGACCTGACACCATTCCATGTCAGCCCATCAGCCAGGATCCACACAGTCTTCAAAAAAAAAATCTGCATTCATCTCGAATACGCACAGCCGCCCCGCGTCTCATGAACACGCCGCAAGAATGCGGCAACAAATCAAAAGCAAACCTCCCACTCATCATGAAAAAGCTCCTCACCCTCCTCGCTGCCACCGCCAGCCTTGCGGTTTTCGCTCCTGCCAGTTCGCAGGCGTTTGACGGCCACAGTCATGGCCCCAGCCCCAGCCGCAGCTTCGCGAACAACTGCGGCTCCTGCGGCACCGCCGTGTATCGCGAACGCGTCATCACCGGTCGCGATTGCCACGGTCATCCCATCTTTGGCTACCGCGTTGTCAGTCATAACTGCCGCCCTGTGAGCCATAACCATGGCCATGGCAGCAACTGCGGCCCCTCCCGCGCACCCGGTTTTCATTTCAGTTTCGGCAGTCGTTCCGGCCGCCGCTAATCCCCACAATTAACTCAACGCCTGCCGGAGACCACGAGATCTCCGGCAGGCTTTTTGTTGGCTGCCGTTCTTGGCAAAAGACCGTCAAAGAATCGGCCGGTGAGTGAGCCGCCCCATTCTCACATTGCCTTTCCTCCATCCTCCCTCGACAGCGCTGGGGCATCTGCCGGCCATTCCGCATTTCCAAAGTCGAATCCACCGTGATCACCATTAGTCTCGTGTTTCACGCCATAGCCGCTCGCTTCCATTTCGCGGATGAAGGCTCCAATGAATGACAGGCAGTAGTAGAGCGCTGAAATCTCATCGCTCCCGTAGATTCGTTTGGGCCGAGGATGAAGGATATCACAAGACCACTCACAGAACCATTCGGAGTCTTCCAAAACGGGACCTTGGACCGAGAGCTCCGCGCTTCGTTCAATGCCGAGGTGTGTGATCCAAAGAGTACGTCTCATCTCATTCATGACCGTCCTTCAGCGGTGCCAGTTTTGCCCGATCTCGCGGGTCCGGTTTAAAAAGATTGGTCACTCGATACATGCGGTCCGGCGTTACAAACGAGGTCGTCTTCTGCGGGTCCGCATCGCTCGGGTACCCTCCATAGCCCATCGATTGAAACACCTGCTTGCCGTCCTTGTAGATCGTGATGTCCCAGCTTCCGGGATCTGAGAGCGGGATTTTGCCATGGGGCTCGTACCGCGTTCGCCAGCGGTACACACCTGTTTGTTCCAGGTCCTTCCAAAAGGCGGCCAGTTCCTCCGGCGTGAGCTTTTTTGTCTTCGTCCTCTTTCGGTTCGCGCCGTTGTGCCCGATCGTGTATTGCGACAGCCTCGAGTTCTCCATCACTAATTCAGTCGAATTAAACGAATCGCCGCCGCTGAACCGGGCGCTGTCTCCACCTCCTTCTCTTTCCACAGACCGGCACCCCGCCAGGCAAAGCACGGCAGACAGCATCAACAAACGCATGGGGATCAGGCTCATAAAATCAGAGTCTAGCATGAGCCACCACCACCCGTCTGCAAACAATTGCGCGTGTGCCAGCCCTCGGCCCCTCACAGCCGCACCTCGGAAACGCTACCCCCATCTACCTCCTGCTAGAAAACACACCATCACGCAGTATCTTACAGTGCAACGACTCACCCTCATCAGCCCCGCTACACCGCTCCGGCCAATTTAAAATTTTCAGTTTTCAGTTCTCAATTTTCAGTTCTTCCATCCCTCATCATCCAGCGGCCGCTAAAGGATCGAGGACGAGTAGGAGAAAGATATCGAGGGCGCTCCTGCTACCTTTCATCCCTATGTCCCGCCGCCCCCTCATCTCCCGCCGCACCTGCCTCCGCGGCCTAGGTACCACCCTCGCGCTCCCCTTGCTCGAAGTCATGGGCTGGGCAGACACCGCCAAAAAAAGCGCCAGTGCCGCCGCCGCCATCGCAGCAGCGCGTCCCCCCGTCCGCCTCGGCTTCATGTACATGCCCCACGGCGTCATCATGGATCAGTTCTGGCCCGCCACGCCCGAGAGCTACCTCACCACCCCGCCGCCTGCGCTTGAGTCCCTGCGCGGCGTCCTTGATCAGTGTCTCCTCATGAAAGGCATCGGCGGCATCCCCATCGCCCCCTTCAATGGCGCACCGCATGCCCTGGAGCTCTCCACCTGGCTCACCGCCCAGCTCCCCGACTCACGCCAGCGCAACCGCATCAACATCGCCATCTCCGCCGATCAGATCGCCGCGAATTACATCGGCGCACTCACCGCCCTCCCGTCGCTCGAGCTCGCCACCATGCCGCAGACGCACAAGGAAAATCAGGAAGGGCTCAACGAAGGCTACTACTCCCACTGCAGCTTCCGCTCCGCCACCCAGGCCGTCCCCGCCGAGATCAATCCCCGCAACGTCCTCAACCGCCTTTTCAATCAAAGCAACACACCCGGCAGCAGCCGCGGCCCCACCAGCGCCGCCAATGCGCAAGCCCAGGCGCTTGATCGCTCCATGCTCGATCTCGTCATCACCGGCGCACGCGACTTGAGAAAGCAGCTCCCGCAGGACGACCAGCAAAAGCTCGATGAATACCTCGACAGCGTCCGCGCCGTCGAGCGCCGCATCGCCGCCATCGAGTATCGACAAAAAGAAGCCGCCCTCGAAAAATCCGGCCTCGCCCCCAGCCGCCACCGCGCCACCGACACCCCGCCCATCGAGATCAAAATCCCCATCGGCGACAAGCGCAGCGAATACATGCAGGTCATGTGCGACCTCAACGTCCTCGCCTTCC
>NZ_JBIPNG010000001.1:0-52411 GCF_044373815.1 Prosthecobacter sp.
TGGCTTGCTGAGTACAACAGGCTAACGCAGCGCTGCCAGCATCCTTTCTCCCGGCTTCACTCCATGCTCAGATTGAGACTCAAGGTTTGAAGACAGCGATTTCCTTCGCTGTGGCGACATCCCAAGCGCGGACAAATCCGTCTTGGTCGCCGCCGAGAACCACATCTCCGGACTTGGTGGTGGCGAGTGATTGGAGGAAGCCCGTGCTGCCAGCCAGTTTTTTCACCTCGCCGCCATCACTTGTGATAAGGCGGAGCTTGGTATCGCCAGCACTAGTGGCGATCTGATCTGCGGCACCGAGGTAGTGGATGCCGGTGACTTCCTTGTCCCAGCCATCGACGCTCTTGCGGCGATCGCCGGTGGTCCAGTCCCAGACTTTGACGACGTTGTCAGCACCACTGCTGGCCAGCACGCGGCCATCGGCGCGCCATGAAAGGCCGAGCACGTGATGCGTGTGACCTTCAAAGACCTTCACGACTTTACCTGTGCTCAAATCGGTGATGCGCACGGCTTTGTCCGCGCCGCCGGAGGCGAGGAGCTTGCCATCGGGCGAGAAATCGAGCGCGAAGATGCTATCGAGATGGCGCTCGGCATAGTTCGTGGTGAGCTTTCCAGTCGCCACGTCCCAGAGTGTGATGTCACCGCTGCGTGATGGCTCGCCGCTGCCGATGGCCAGCGTTTTGCCGTCGGGGCTGAAGGCGAGACTGTTGGCGCGGTCAGTGATTTGGGAATTGCCGTCGCCGGTGCCAAAGGTGCGTTCGAGGGTCCATGCGGCACTCGTGCTGCCCGGCGTGATGGGTTTGCCATTCACGGTGCTCCAAGCGAGCGGCGGGCCGCTGTCCTGTTCGGCGATGAGTTCGAGGCCGTTCGCGGAGAACTGGAGCGACTTAGCTTTCTTGAGTCCGGTAGTGAGCGTTTTGGCAATGAGATCACGGTCTGCGTTTGCCTTCAGCGCCTCCTTCTTCACCACTTCGAGGCGTGCCTTCTCATCAATGACGGACTGCTTGGCTTTCTTTTCATTTTCGGTGACGAGTTTGATTTCGTTCGCCGTGTCGGTGATCGCGGCTTCGGCACGGGTGAAGGCTTCCTGCGCGAGTTTGAGATCCGCAGCCGCCTTCGTGGCCTTTTCCTGAGCGTCAGTGTTCTTTTTGGCCAATGCTTCGTCGGGTTTGCCTTTGGGAGCCTTGGCCATTTGATCCGCGATTTCCTTCGCTGATTTCTCTGCCGCGGCTTTGGCATCCTCCTTGGGCTTGAGGGTCTTCCGTTTTTCTTCGAGGCCCGTTTTAGCGAGTTCCACGAGCTCGGTCAGAGCAGCCGTTTTTTTTGCATCGCTGGTGGCCGCAAGTTTGATTTCGGCGGCAGCGGTTACCAAGGCTGCTTCGGCGCGTTGGAGAGCGGCCTGAGCCTGAGCAAGGTCGGTTACGGCTTTGGCAAGACTGGCCTGTGCGGCAGTCTGCTTTTGAGCCAAAGCTTCATCTGGTTTGCCAGCGCTGGCTTTAGCCACTTCATCCGCGATGTCCTTGGCAGCTTTATCGGCTGCGACCTTGGCGTCCTCCTTGGGCTTGATGTCCTTCTTCTTTTCTTCGAGGGCCTTCTTGGCGAGCTCGGCGAGTTCGTTGGCTTTCTTCAGGCGATCGGTCTGCTCAGTGACAGCTCTTTCAGCCGTCCTGATGGCTGCCCCCTGATAAGTCTCTTCCAGCGCCGCACGCACGGCGGTGAGCGTGCGCTGAGCAAGGGCCTGCTCGGCGGAGAGGTCGGATTTGATGTGGGCGATGAGCTTGCCGCCGGCGGTTTCGGTCAGCTTGATGGAGTTGTCCGCCTCCTGCGTTGCGGTGAATTTGGCCGAAGGAGCGAAGGCGGGAGCAGCGGGGGCGCTGCGTTTCCACAGCTTCACCTCACGAAAGCTGCCGGTGGCAAGGCGTGTGCCGTCCGGGCTGAAAGCCACAGACTGCACGAGATCGCGATGGGCGACACCAGGCTGTTTGTAGAGGCCGGTTTTGAGCAAGGTTTCATCCGTGAGCTTGGTGACGAGACTCTGGGTGGGCAGGTGGTAGATGCTGATCTGGTTTGCACGAGCTGCAGCAGCAAAGTCACCCAAGGGTGCAACGGCGATGGCATAAATGGGCTGCAAGCCCGCCGGAAGCGGCTCCCATGCGATGATCTGCAACTTTTTGGGTGAGGCTTTTGCGCCTTGATCAATCCACGCTTTGAAGAGCGCGAGCTGCTCGGGGGTGAGATTCACCGCGCCGACCTTGTTGCCCTTTGGCGGCATCTCGGAATCCCAGGTATGCGCAGCAGCCTGGTACATGACGCTCTCCGCGCCTTTGCCGGGAATGATGCCCTTGTCGCTCTCGCCGCCCTTGGCCATGAGCTCAGGCGTCTCCATGTTGAGGCCGCCCTTGGTGGTGGTCTTGTTATGGCAGGCGATGCAGTTGTCCTTCAAGAACGGACGGATCTGCTGGTCGTAGTCGATGGGCGCGGGAGCCGCGGCCATGACGAAAGACGAATTCAGGATGATGAATGGGAGGATGATTCTCATTTTTTTGCGACCTCCTTCACACGGATGCGGATGGGATTGGAATAGACAATGAAGGTGGCGTCTTTGGCAGCAGACTTCGCGGTGAGGTCTTTGACGAGCTTGTCAGCGGTGGCTTTGGTAGTGTCTGCCGTCTTGAGGGCGGCGGTGGCGATTTTGACGAGTTCGGCCTTTTTCGGCGTTGCGTCCGCATTCGCGGTGTCGAGCTGCTTTTTGGCTGCAGCCTGCGCTTCGATGGCTTTTTTGGCTTCGGCTTCGGCAGCGTTGAGTTCTTCGACACCACGGCGGAATTTCATTTTTGCCGGGCCTTGGAGGATGAAGCCGTAATCTCCAGGTGCGAGTTTGAGCGTTTTCACATCCAGCGTGAATTTGCCAGCCGCAGCTTTGGCGGGGATGTCGGCTTCAGGAGCTTTGGTGACATCCATGAGACCGAGGACCTTCAGTTTGAGAGCATCGGTAAAGTCGGCGTGACGGGTGACTTTGAGAGCGATTTCGAGTTTGGCGTCGGCAGCGACTTCGAGGATGTCCGTTTTCTCCGTCTGCACGAACGCAGGAGCGGTTTGTGCGCTGACACCGAGCGCAGATGCGCCGGCGGTGCGATAGAGGACGTTGTCCCGGGTGGCGTCAGCCACCGCATAACACACGAAGCGACTCTTTGGAATTCCGCTGAGGAGGCTGGCTCCAGCCGGGGCATCGGCGCTCGCTTGAAACGCGATGTAGCCCAGCGACTGGCCTTTGCCGATGAATCCGCCGAGGCAGGTGACGCCCGCAGGGAGCTTGTCGGCCTTGAGTTCAAGGGGCTCGCTCAGGGCATTGCGATTGGGAGCGATGATTTCCAACGCGGCGATGCCACCACGCGGGATATTGGCGCTGCCGATCTCTCCTCCTTTGGTCTTGGCTCCGGGGAGGATGGGATTGAGGGCGATGAGCTCGTCAAGCTTGGGCGCTTCCTTGAGAATGCGCAGCTCGTAGGGCTGTGTGGTGGCGAAATTGTCGCTGAGGGTGATGCGGAAGGTGCCGTCCGCCTTTGCTTCATAGGCATACGAGGGATCGCGGCTGGGAAGATTGATGCTGGGAACGGGCACGATGGCCGGTGCATCAGCAACCTCAGCCTGTGGTTTGAGCGTTTCTTTGCCTGCCGGATCTTTGGCAAGATTTTCAATGACCAGATGCGGATCGGTGGCATGACCGAGCTGATGGGAATGCACCTCAATGATGAATTTTTCGCCCGTCTTGAAGGGCAGATCAAAGACCTGCGGCAGACCTTGGGGCAGGAAGGAGTCCCGAACAGTCTGACCGATCTGGATGGGGCGCACGTCCTCAAGCTTGACGGTCCTTGGTGCCGGAGGGGCCGCGGATGAAAGAGTGATGCGGTAGCCGTAATCATCCCCCGTGCGATACATGAGCTCGTTGACGCGCAGAAGATAGGTGGCATCGGCGGCGGCGGTGAAGGCGAGGACTCCGGCACGCATGTGGGCCAGTTCGCGCCCGGTGGGTGCAAGCAGCGCGCCAAGCAACTCGGTGCGTGTGTCAAAACGTCGTCCGTCGAAGGTGGCGGTAAGGTGCTGCCCCTTTTTCAAATCCACGCTGAACCACTGGGGCGAATTGGATTTGAAGCAGCCTTCAACCACAGAATTGAGACTGACTTTGAGCGCTTTGTCAGGTTTGGCGTTTACCCCAGTGGAGTCGATGGAATCAAGCGTGGTGACCTCAAAGACACGCGGGTTGGAGACACCGTAGCGGCCAACGAAGCGGCAATCGTAGAGGGCAGGCTTCAGGTCTGCGGGAAGCGTGATGCTAAAGACGTTCGGCTTGATGCTCTTGAGCGGAATGGCGCGCTCGTTGAGCAGGACCGACTGCGGCCCTTCGAGATCCGTACCACGCAGGGTGAGTTCCAGCGTGGCGCCGACCTTGGCACCCAGAGGAGCAACCGAGGTCAGCGTCGGAGACGGAAAGGTGGCCTGAGAGAACGCTGGAGCAGAGAGCGCCAGCAGAACTGAAAATTGCAAACTGAGAACTGAAAACTGAAAATTGGAGCAAGGCATGGCACGAGCGCTTAGTGATTAAAAAGGAACTCTTTCGTGTTCAGCAGCGCCCAGAGAATGTCCTCATAGGCTTCCTTTTTGCCTTTGAAGGCTTCATCGCCGGTTTTGCCTGCAGTTTTCTTGTCGAGATGAGTGTGGGCAAATTTGACTTCGGCAGCGTTGGGGTCGCGGCTGAGAGCGATGTGGTAGAGGTCGGAGATCTTGTCGTCATCAGGACGCGTGTCCTTCGTGAGGGTGTCGGCGCGACCATTGCCACGGGACAGCTGGGTCTGGATTTCTGCGGCGTTCAGCAGATGGAGGCTCTGCGCGAGGCTGGCCTCCTGCGTGCGCTCGCACTCGCAGGCGCTGGAGGAGTCGGGACGGCCAAAGACGCTGAGGAAGTAGGTGCTCTGGTTGTAACTGTTGTCAGGCAGAGAGACGGCGCGTGTGCCGGGGGCCTGACCGGCGAAATTTGTTTGTACATCGAGCAGCGTGTTGACGGAATCGTAGAGGACTTCGGCGTTGAGACGCTTTGGATAGTAGCGGCTGAAGTTCTGACGGTCCTTCGCGTTGTAGGTGTTTGGAACAGCGCTGAGCTGGTAGGTGGTGGAATTGGTGATGGTGCGGATGAGCTGCTTCAAATTGTAGCCGCTCTTCACGAAGTCCGCCGCGAGGGCGCTGAGAAGCTCGGGATTCACCGGCGGATTGGTCTCGCGCATGTCGTCCTCGGGTTCGACGAGGCCGCGGTTGAAGAAATGCTTCCAGTAACGATTCACCAGCGTGTGGGCAAAGAAAGCATTGTCCTTCTGGCTCATCCATTCGGCGAGCGCACGACGTGGATCTTGTTCAGGCTTCAGTTTCAAAGTTGGACCGCCGAGACTGGTGGGGGTGACGGCCTCCTTTGTGCGAATGTTCGTGGTCTGGGCTACACCGCGCTTGTTGAAGATCATTTCTTCACCGGCAAAAGCCGAGGGCTTGCGGCTGACGTTGCTGAAGAAGGCGGCGAAGCCGTAGTAGTCCTGCTGGCTCCACTTCTCAAAGGGGTGATGGTGACACTGCGCACACTGCATGCGTGTGCCGAGGAAGAGCTGAGCCACATCCTCCATCTGCTGCTTCATTTCCTTGACCTGACGATACCAGGCGACAGGGGGATTCTGATCGAGATCACCGGAAGCGGAGACGACTTCGCGCACGAATTGATCGTAAGGCTTGTTGTCTGCGATGCTGTCGCGAATCCATGAGTAGAAGAGATAACTGCCGCGCGCAAAATTGGGCTGGGTGCGCTGATTGCGCAGGAGAGCGCTCCACTTGTTGGCGAAGTACTCGGCGTATTCAGGGCTGTCGAGCAGGCGGTCGATGAGGACGCTGCGTTTTGCGGCATCTTTGGAGGCCATGAAGTCCTTCATTTCTGCGGCGGTGGGCAGGCGGCCGGTGATGTCGAGGGTGACACGGCGAATGAAGGTGCCGTCGTCAGCGATGTCAGACGGCGGCATGCCGATGGTCTTCAATTTCGCGAAGACGAGATCATCCACAAAACCACGCGAGGCGGGCAGTTTGTCCACCGGAGCGCCGAGCGGCACGGTGGCGCGGAAGGTGGAGACCTTGCCCTGATAGCGGACCATCACGGCGACATCTCCGGGAAGATCAAAGAGCTGCACGCGGCCGGTTTCACTGGTCTCGGCCATCGCTTTTTCGTTGGCTTCATACAGCGCGCGCTTGGTAACGTCACGGGTGCTGCCGTCGGTGTAATGTGCGGTGACCTTGAGCTGCTGCGCTCCTTTGAGCGGCATGGTGAGCTTAGCGGGCTCCACGCTGATACTCGCCATCTTGGGATCGGTGTCCTTGCCATAGGGCATGCCCTCACGAATCCAGCGTGCCAGATCGGCATAGTCCTCGGATTTTGGATCGAGCTTCTTGCCGCCGCCGTGCGGGAGCTGGGCGGTGCCTTTGGTCAGCAGCAGGCTTTGCTCTGCCGAGGCCGGAAACACGCGGCGTCCGCGGGCTTCCTTCACGATATGCTCATAGTCTTCCTGGGGCTCAAAGCCGAGGAGCGAGAGCTTGAAGCCGTTCTGTCCGCCCGATTTGCCATGGCAACCGCCGGAGTTGCAACTGCCCTTGGTGAGGATGGGAACGATGTCGTTCGCAAAATTCAGCGGGCGCAGAGCTTCGGCCGCAAAACATGGTGCGGAAGCAGACAGTGCGGCGATGAGGGTGGCGCGTTTCAGATTCATGATGGGTCAAACTACGGGGTGAGAGCTGAATTCTTGTCTTCCAGATTAAAAGGAGAGTGAGTTTCCGGTTTGAATCTTTCACACCAGCTCCGCCATCGGCAGATGGCTATCGACCAGATACTGGGGTCTGCCGGTGAGATCAGTGAGCGTGGCCTTGGTGACATCAATGCCCATCTGCTTGTAGAGCGTGGCGAAGACCTCGCCAAAGGCGACGGGGCGTTCGGTGGGTTCGCCGGCTTGTTTATCGGTGGCACCGATGACCTGACCGTGGCGCATGCCACCGCAGGCAAGGAGTGCGGAGGCGACGCGCGGCCAGTGGTCCCGGCCTCCATTGGCGTTGATCTTCGGAGTACGGCCAAATTCTCCCCAAACGACAACGGAGACATCTTTGTCCAGGCCGCGCTCGTGCAGATCAGCAATAAGCGCGCTGAGTCCGCTGTCGAGCAGCGGCAGGTCTTCGCGCAACTGGCCGAAGTTGTTGGAATGGTAGTCCCAGCGGCTGAAGGCGAGCGTGACGACACGAGCGCCAGCTTCGACGAGACGGCGTGCGGCAAGGAAGTGTTCGGGCAGACGCGGGCCGCCGTCGTCACGATTGCGGTTTTCGCCTTTGCCGTAGCGCTCGACGACACGCGGATCTTCACGACTCAAATCGAGGGCGTGAAGCAGCTTCGGGCTCGTGAGCACATTGAGAGCCTGCTCATTGAAGACATCCACGCCGCCCATGAGTCCGGTGGCATCGAGATCACGCCGCAGAACGTCAAAACTGGAGAGCAGCGACTTGCGATCACGAAGACGATCGAGCGTGATACCATGGAGCGACATGTCCTCCGTGCCGCCACCGCGGTTTGGCTGGAACGGTGCATGCGCGACGCCGAGATAGCCTGGCTCACCCGTGCGGGCCCATTCCATGTGGCCCATCTTGGGCGCAAGTCCGACGAACGGCGGCATGGCGGGATTGGTGCTGCCCTGCAAACGCGAGACGATGGAGCCGAGCGAAGGCCAGCCACCGGGAGGCTGCTGCTTGGAGTTGCGGCCGGTGAGGCACTGAAAGGCATCGTGGCGCGAATCACAGTCGGCGAGCGAACGGATGAGAGTGCACTTGTCCATCATCTTCGCGAGACGCGGCAGATGCTCGCAGATCTGGATGCCGGGGACGTTGGTTGAGATCGGTTTGAACTCGCCACGAATCTCACTCGGCGCGTCCGGCTTCATGTCGAACATGTCCTGATGCGACGGGCCGCCGGGCAGGAAGATCATGATCACCGCCTTGTGCGACTTGCCAGTCTTCTGAACGGACTCGGCACGCAGCACATCATTCAACGACAGCCCGCCCATGGCGAGCCCGCCGATCTTGAGGAAGTTTCGACGCGACACGCCATCGCAATAGCCGCCGCTGGGATGTGAGTAGAGATTGAGCATGGCTGGGTGGAGGGCCGTTAACCTACGGGGCGAGGGATGGGACTCTTGCCAGACCGGTGATACAGAATGCGTTTGGTTCTAAACATGAGCGGACTGATCGGACACACGATGTATGGCATTCTCGCGGCAAAAGCCGCGAAAGGACGCGGCCTGCCCATCACTCCGATCATCGAGCGACATTTGCCCAGCTTCCTCTGCGGTGCGTATCTCGGCTGCGACATCCAGGTGATGCCAGAAGCCGTCTGTATAGATACCGGACGCGAGTTGGGCTTTGGCACGGTGCCGTTGGAAAAAAGCCCGATCACCGGAGGTGCGGTGAAACCTTGGACACTGGAGCATGAGGGGCGCAAATACCGGCCCAAGGAAATTCATGAGCTGTTTTATGGACGTGCGCATCTAGTATTCGGCTGGGCAAAACCGGAGGTGAACCTGCGTGTGCCGTGGGACCATCTGGCAGATTATTGTGCGCGGGCGATTCGTGATGACATGAGCTCTGAGCGCGGCCTGGCTTATGCACTGGGCTGGATGGTGCACATTGTTGGAGACTCGTTGATCAAGTCGATCCAGCCGGGCATTCGAATGCATTTGCTCGATGGCGTTTACACCCCGCGAAATCGCATCGTGCAGGATCAGTTCACGTTTCATACGATTGGCGGCGAGTTGGGCATCGAGTGGGTCAAAACCTTTCGTGACATGGCCGCAACGCCGGTGGAGTCGATCCAGTCGCACTACATGCGTGTTGGCGAAAAGCGCGGTGATCTCGCGCAGCTGTTTGATGACGGCTGGAAGCCCGAGTTACAATCACTGCTGGCTGCTGTGCTCACCGAAAACCGCCGTTGGCTCCCGTATCACACCACCGATGTGCTGCGTGTGGTGCAGCGTGACAGCGAGGAAGCGAAGCGCGTGAGCGGAGGGCTGGAGTTTGATGCGATGATCAAAATCGCCGAGAGCGCGGGCATGCGGGATACTTTGGTGACAATCGCCGAGCAATGCGCCGATTTGATGGAGCAAACTCTCGTGCAGGTGCCGGAGTGGAGGAAATTGCCTCGACAGCCCGCTGAAGGCTGGAACAGGCTCAAACGTCTATGATACGACTCATTACCTTCTGCCTGCTGCTGGCGACATCCCTTCACGCAGCGGATGGCAAGCTCATCATCACCTACTTGAACATGCCGAAGCACGGGCTGGCCGTGGTGGTGCAAAAGCCGGGCGGCAGGACATGGATGATCGACACCGGGCGGCAGGACATGGATGATCGACACCGGGCCGCAGTCCGACACGTATGATGCCGGACGCGACACCATTGAGCCCTTTCTCAAAGCACGGGGAATCACGCAGCTCGACGGCATCGCGATCAGCCATCCGCATGGCGACCATTATGGCGGCGCGATGTGGCTGCTGGATCACATGCCGGTGAAGACCTTTGTGGACACTGGTTACTCCGCACGCGGCTTCTCGCTGGCCTACAACCGCCTCCGCCAACACGCGCAGGAACGCGGTGCGAAGTACATCGCCGCCACCGAGGGAGACAAACTCAACTTTGATCCTGCATTGACCGTCGAAGTGCTCTCGCCGCCGAAGACCATGCACAACGTCGACACTGATCCTGCCAAGATCACCGAGCACGGACTGCTGAACACAAACTCGCTCTTCCTGCGCATGCAGCATGGTCAAAACGTCATCTTCTTCCCCGGCGACGCCTACGGCACGGGGCAGCGCTATGTCCTGGAAAAAACTCCGCCGGAGAAATTGAAAGCGGCGGTGGTCACGGCACCGCATCATGGTTTCAATACGCATCCCGAATTTGCGGCGGCGACGAAGCCAAAATTTGCCATTGCCTCATGCCTGGATTTTTACGCGGGAAGCGAAGTGCCCTCGCCCGGCGAGAAATTGACAAAGCAGTTTGAGCCGCTGGGTACGCAGGTGTTTGTGACCGCGTGGCATGGCAACATTGAGATCACTTCTGATGGTGTCGATGTGACAGCAAAGACCGAGCGGAAAGGCAAATGACGCGTTACGTCAGCCCGCCAATCGGCGAGCCCATGTACAGCGTGTGCGGGCGGCCTGTGAAGTCTTTCCAGATCGTTTCGCGTGGCAGGCCCAGAGCCTCGTAGATCGTCGCAGCGAGATTTTCAGGCGTCTGCGCATCGCTGGCGGGATAGCCGCCGATTTTGTCGGTGGAGCCGATGACGCGACCACCTTTGATGCCACCGCCGGCAAGAAGAATGCTTTGTGCGTGGCCCCAGTGATCACGACCCGGCAGAGCGGTGGCGGAGATGCTTTTGATTTTAGGCGTGCGGCCAAACTCGCCGCCCATGATGATGAGGGTCTCATCGAGCTGCCCGCTAGCGTCGAGATCTTCGAGCAAGGCGCTCACGGCCAGATCCATCGGCGGGAGCAGGTAGTTTTTCAGATTTCCCCAAGCGGCCTGATGAGTGTCCCAGGTCTCGCTGTTGCCGAGATTCACCTGCACCATGCGCACGCCACTTTCCACAAGCCTGCGGGCCATGAGCAGCGACCAGCCAAAGCTGTTACGACCGTAGCGGTCGAGCATTTTGGGATCCACTTTTTCCAGACTGAATGCATCATGAACCTTGCGATTGCTCAGCAGGCCGATGGCCGCCTGCCGGGTGGAATCAAAGGCTTCATCACCCGCCAGCGCGGTGAGATCATTGGTTTGCTGCTCCAAGGCATTGCGGAGTGAAACGCGGTCCATCACGCGATCCATCGTGAGCCCCTGCGGCAGCGAGAGATGCGGGGCCTGAAAGCGCAGGGTGGTGTCCGTTTCAAAACCGCGCTCATGATGGAACAGGTAGTTTGGAAACGCGCCGTAGTGCTTCGGATGGTAGGGAGACATCTCCAAAAACCATGGGTCATGCTGCGCGCCAAGCGTGCCTGCGAACTGCCCGGCTAGCGTGCGGCCTTCGCGATGCACGAGTTTCTCCGGCAGCACAATGGCAGGCGGCAGATTGTCTTTGCGCTTTGGCAGCAATGCCGTGGCCAGCGCCGCCATGCTGGGATGATCGGACTTCTTCGGCTTCGATGGATCGAACCCCAGCGGCGCATCACTGCGGCCGGTGAGCATGATGTGATGGCCCAGCGAGTGATCACTGCTGCCATGGGTAAGCGAACGCACCAGCGACCACTTTTCCGAGATGCGCGCGAGATTGGGCAGGTGCTCGCAGATGTGCAGTCCTGGCGTACGCGTGCGGATGGGTTTGAACTCGCCCCGGATTTCCATGGGGGCATCCGGCTTCATGTCGAAGCTCTCATGCTGGGCGAGTCCGCCTGAAAGAAAGATGTAGATCACGGACTTTGCCCGTGGCGGTTGCGTGGCCGCCGTCATCGCCTGGAGCGCGCTGAGATGATTCATGCCGAGGCCAAGCAAACCCACCGCCCCGGCCTGAATCACTTCACGGCGGGAAACGGGATGTGCTGGATGCGGAAAAGACATGCGTATGGAAATACGCCTTCTGCCGCCAAGACTTTCCAAACGAACTACTTCCGGTTCCAAGCACCCAGCTTGATCGTATGATCAGCGGTTGCAGGATCTGCAGCGGACTTCTGACGCAATATCTTGGTCACCACAATCGCGCCATCCTGCATCACCACACGCAGATCAGCTTCATCCCCTTCTTTGAGGACCAAGCCTTCTGGAATGGTGGTTTTGATCGGATACATGGCAACCTATAATGCCTGAAGGGGGCATGGGCAAGGCGCGTTCCGCCTCAAATCAGCTCCGGCATGGGCTGCCAGCCATCGACCAGATACTGCGGACGGCCGGTCAAATCGTTGAGTGTGGTCTTCACGGTGTCGATGCCCATGTGCTTGTAGAGCGTGGCAAAGACTTCGCCGAAATGGACGGGGCGTTCGGTGGGTTCGCCGCCGAGCCGGTCCGTGGCACCGATGACCTGACCTGTGCGCATACCGCCACCCGCAAGCAAAGCACCGCCGACACGAGGCCAGTGGTCGCGCCCCCCCTCTTTGTTCACCATCGGCGTGCGGCCAAACTCACCCCAGGCGACAACAGCGACGTCTTTGTCGAGGCCGCGCTGATGGAGATCTTCCACGAGAGCGCTCATGCCTTGATCGAAAAGCGGCAGATGGCGCAGGAGCTGCGGGTAATTGTTGTCGTGGAAGTCCCAGCGGCCGAAATTCAGCGTCACCACACGGGCACCGGCTTCGACGAGACGGCGGGCCAGCAGGAAGTGCTCGAGATTCATCGGAGCGCCGTCGCCGTAGTTCCTCGGGTCGCCTTTGCCGTAGCGTTCACGGGTTTTGAGGCTCTCCTGGTTCAAATCGAGCGCGGTGAGCAGCTTGCTGGATGTCAGTACATTCAGGGCCTGCTGATTGAAGGCGTCCATGCTGCCGACGAGGCCGCTGGCGTCGATCTCGCGGCGGAATTTGTCAAAGCCGGTGAGCAGTGAGCGGCGGTCTTCGAGACGGTCAAGCGTGATGCCATTGAGTTGGAGATCTTCCATGCCCGCGCCGTTCGGACGGAAGGCGGCATGCGTGTTGCCGCAGAAGCCCGGATGTCCTGGCGAGCCATAGGGAGGATGACCGGCCTTGGGAGCGAGGCCGATGAAGGCGGGCATGGCAGGATCCGCCTGGCCTTTGAGCTTGGAAACGACGGAACCGATGGAGGGCGGATCGGAAAGGCGGCCCACAGGGGCACCGCCACCGTTCGGCGGGGGTGGCTTGCCGGTGTAGCAGATGAAGCTGTCGTGCGCGCCGTTTGGAGAGCCGTACATGCTGCGGATCGGCACCAGCTTGTCCATGATCTTGGCGAGACGCGGCGCGTGCTCGGAGATGTGGATGCCGGGGACAGCGGTCTTGATCGGTTTATAGGGGCCGCGAATCTCCAGCGGCGCGTCCATCTTCAAATCATACATGTCCTGGTGCGGCGGTGCGCCACACATGTAGATCATGATCACGGATTTAAAGCTGCGGCCCGTGCGCGCCTCGGCCTCGGCCTTCAGCAATTCCGGCAACGACAGCCCGCCCATGGCGAGGCCGCCGATGCGCAGGAAGTCGCGACGCGAGACGCCGTCGCAGAACTTGCCGTGGGATTTGCCGGAAATGGTGAGCATGAGTATGCCAAAATAAGCACTCAATGTGCCGGAACTATCATCAAAACGACGTTATGTGCCGGTCATGCTTCGCCCGCTGCTCTGTCTCATGTCCCTCACTTTGACCGCCTCCGCCGCCGATTTGCAATGGTCGCCGCTGCCTGCTCTGCCCGATGCACGAGGGTTCGCCGGTTCGTTTGCCGGGGTGGTGGATGGCACGCTCATGGTCGCCGGAGGCACGCATTTCATCGACAAAATGCCGTGGG
Organism: Prosthecobacter sp.; assembly: GCF_044373815.1. GTDB lineage: Bacteria > Verrucomicrobiota > Verrucomicrobiia > Verrucomicrobiales > Verrucomicrobiaceae > Prosthecobacter. The sequence continues at coordinate 13,546 of NZ_JBIPNG010000001.1, forward strand.
AAGGCGGCACGAAGGTCTGGTATGACACACTCTTCGCGCTGGAGAAACCTGACGGAGCCTGGCGGGTGGTGGGAAAACTGCCCAAACTCAATGGCTACGGGGTGAGCATCACGACTCCCGCCGGCTGGATCGTCCTCGGCGGTGGCAATGCCACCGAGCATTTCCGCGAGGTGTTCTGGGTGCAAAAAGCTGGCCAACTGCCGCCGCTGCCAAAGCCCTGCGCCTTTATGTGCGGGTGCGAATCCGATGGGGTCATCTACATATCTGGGGGCATCGAAACACCGGCGGCCACCACCGCCCTGAGCACCTTTTGGTCGCTCGATTTGAAACAATCCGATGCAAAATGGCAGGAACTCCCCCACTGCCCCGGCAAACCACGCATCCTGGCATGCATGGCTGCCGTGAATGGCGTGGTGCACTTGTTCAGTGGCGCGGCATTGCACGCGGGAAAGGATGGCAAACCTGAGCGCGAATGGCTGAACAATGCGTGGGCCTACGAACCGGCCACAGGATGGAAAAAACTGCCTGATATGCCCCGCGTGGCCGTGGCGGCTCCGAATCCGGCTCCCGTGATCGATGGCAAGATCTACATTCTGGGCGGTGACGACGGAGCGAATGTGAACTTTGAACCCAAGGAAAAGCATCCGGGCTTCCCACGGTCGGTTCTAGTCTTTGACGTGAAAACGCAGACTTGGAGCCAGGCGGGCGAGGTGCCTTTTTCTCTCGTCACGACCAATGCCGTGCGCTGGCAGGACCAAATCGTGATCCCCGGCGGTGAGGCACGGCCGGGCGTCCGATCGCCCCAGGTCTGGATTGGAACGATCAAGTGACTTGCAACTCCTCCCTGCGGACGCCAATGCTTCACGATGAGTCGTAGCATCCTGATTACCGGCGCGAATGGGGCGCTGGGCCTTGCCACCGCCGAATTCTTCCTGACACGGGAAGAGGACTGCCGTGTGTTTCTTGGTGTGCGCGAGCGGCGGGAGCGGGCGCAGGAGCTTGTGGCGCGATTCCCGGGCCGTGCGGATTTGATCACGCTCGAAATCACCTCTCCAGACGAATGGAAGACTGCACTGGCCGAAATCGAGGCCCAGGCAGCACCGGTGAGCGTCCTGATCAATAACGCGGGCTTTCATGAGGACGCGCTGCTGGCCAACATGGCGCAGGATCAGTGGTCGCGTGTTTTGGATGCCAATCTGAACGCCGTCTTCCACGGCTGCCAGGCGGTTTTGCCCGGGATGATGCGGGAGCGGCAGGGGCGGATCGTGAACATCGCCTCGCTCAGCGCCATTTCTTCACCGGCGGGACAAACCAATTACGCCGCCGCCAAGGCCGGAGTGATAGGTCTGACACAAAGTCTGGCCAAGGAATCTGCCCGCATGGGCATCACCGTGAATGTGATCTGCCCCGGCTATATTGAAGGGGGTCTGCCGTCCGAATGGACCCCGGAGCACCTCAAAGCACTCAAAATGCAGCTCCCGATGCGGCGTTTCGCCAAGCCGGCGGAGATTGCGGCTGCGGTTTTCTTCCTTGCGAGCCCGGATGCGAGCTATATCACTGGTTCGACCCTAAAAATTGACGGAGGCCTCCTTTAGCCTACCCTCTGGACCCTACGAAACGTATCCCCTACATGCCGACCCGCCAGCGCCTCAAGGAACTAATGATCAGCGAACTCATGCTCGACATGGCCGCAGATGAAATCGGCGATGACACCCCTCTCTTTGGACCCGCAGGCATCGGCCTCGATTCCGTGGACGCCCTTCAGCTTGTGGTGATGATCGAAAAACACTTTGGCTTCAAAATGGCCGATCAGGATCAGGCAAAGCGCATTCTGCAAAATGTGAACTCGATCGCTGAGGCCGTGGACCAGAAGGCGGCAGCGTGACTTCCCTGCCCTAGCCCTGCGTTTTGAAACGCCTCATCTCCATCTCCCTGCGTCTGCTCATCAGCGGAGTGCTGCTTGCGCTGCTGTTTCGGGAGCATGATCTCATCGCTGACATCGTTCCGCGTCTGCGTGCCCTGCTGACGAACTGGCCCTGGATGCTTGCCGGGATCTCCTTTGCGTTTTTCTCGCTGTTTCTGGCCGCCCTGCGCTGGCACATCATTCTGCGCGGTCAGGTGCCGGATCTGCCGTTCCATGTTGTGCTCTCCACGGAAATCGTCAGCGCCTTCTTCAACATCAGTTCCGTCGGCGTGGTGGGTGGCGACACTTACAAGATCATGTCACTTTCCCGGCGTCTGCCCGGACAGACGATGCCGGTGAGTGTGTCGCTCGTGCTGGATCATCTCACGGGTCTTATCTCCGTGGCCGCCTTGTTCGCGATCTGCATGCTGACGAGGGCCTCTCACTGGAATGAAATCGGCCATGATTTGCGCATGCTGATCACGGGTTATGCCATGTATGTCGGCGGGGCGCTTGTGTGCTTGGTGATCAGCTGGCTTTCCTTCAAACCCAGCCTGCTGGCCTGGGGACGGCGCGCGTTTCCCCGCACCATGGGAAATCCCAGGCTGGCCGGACTCATCGCACGTCTTTCGCGAATTCATGATGTCGCTGCCCGGCTCTGGCAGCGCACCCTTTCGGCTTCGGTTGTTTCCACCGGCATGCATGCGGCTTTTTTCATGAGCTTTTATTGCGGCCTGCGTGCGGTGGGCGGCGCGGCACCTGTGCTCGACGTGCTCACGGCCATGCCGATCGTCGATGCAGCGGCCTCACTGCCGGTTTCCATCTCGGGGCTGGGCGTACGTGAGCGCACCTTCGAGGCTCTGCTGGCAGGTCTGGCCAATGTGCCCGTGGCTGTGGGCGTCTCTGCCTCTCTGGCAGGCTGGATCTTCAATCTGTTCTGGGGCATCGTCGGAGGTGTGATCTTCCTGCGCGCCAAGCATTCCGCCATCATCGCGCCGGAGGCGCAGTGCGCATGAGTTCACCACCGCGCATCGCCATCTCACTCGGAGCCTCGTTCATGGGCTATGCCACGCATGCGGGCTTCCTGGCGCGGCTTCATGCGCTGGGGGTGCGTCCGGTGGCCATCTCCGGCTCTTCAGCAGGGGCCATCACCGCAGGGCTTTACGCCGCAGGCCTGGAACAGGAAGTCATCCGGCAGGCGGTGCTAAGCCCTCGCCTCCATCTATCCTTTGCCATGCGCACCAAGTGGCTCTGGCACCAGCTCATCAGCAGCTTCTTTTGTCCTCATCCCGGCTTTTTCGACCCCCGGGGGGCCATCAGTCATTTCGAATCGGTCGTTGGCAAGCGGACTATCGAAACTCTGTCGAGCCCCCGATTGCTGATCGCTTTGAGCGATCTGTCAAAACATGAAACCCTCTTCGTTCGCAGCGGGCCACTGGCCACGGCGATGGCTGCCAGCTCCTGCGTGCCGATGCTCTTCACGCCGCTTGAGTTTGAAAACCGCATGTGCACTGACGGTGGTGTCGCGCATGAATCGCCCATTGATCCCTGGTTCACGGATGACGACATCGATCACATCATCATTCACCGCATCGACCAGCCGCGTGGGAAGCCGCCGCTGATGCCGCTGTCTCGTCTGATGGCCACCATCGCCGCGACGCATGCATCGATGAACCGCCAGATTCTGAACGACCGCATTGAACTGGCACGCCTGCACGGCAAAAAGCTCACCATCATCACCACGAACCATTCGCGCCCTTCGCCATTTTTTCCGGGCAGGCTCAAGCAGTGTTATGAGCTTGGGGATGCCACAGGGCAAAAGCTTTTCGACGCGGAGCTGTCGAGCCACGTCTGATCACAGCGTCCGCAGCATCTCCAGAGTCTCAGTGAGCTGCTTGTGACCTTCGCGGGAACTGAGGCGGGGGAATTTGCCCTGGATCATGACGAACTTGCCATTCCGCGTGAGCATGAGTTTGCGCTCTTTGATTTCGACATCGCTGATGCCGACGTGTGCTGCGGCGAGGCGGATGGAGGCGCAGGTGAGCAGGTTCTGCACGGCGTGGGGAAGCTTTTCGCCAAATTGGTCACGCCACTGGGCTTCCAGTTCCTCAAGCTCCTTGCGGGTCATGATCTCGCCGACCTGGCGGTAGGCCGTGATGCGCAGCTTGAGGTCTTCGATGAAGGTGGACGGCAGGAAGGCCGGCGTGGCGTGTTTTTCCGCCTGCACCATCATGGCCTCGTTCATGACGAGGAAATCTGAACGCAGCCCGACTTCGACCGGGCGTGCCACACGACGGCCCTGCATGCGGGCGACGCTTTGCTTCAGCATCTGGCAGTAGAGATCAAACCCGACGGCAGCGATATGGCCGCTCTGCTCGGTGCCGAGAAGATTGCCAGCGCCGCGAATCTCCAGATCCCGCAGCGCGATTTTGAAGCCGCTGCCGAGACCAGCGTACTGCTTGATCGCGTTCACGCGCTTGCGTGCATCGCCTGCGGTCACCGCATCCTGGGGCAGCAGCAGATAGGCGTAGGCCTGCACCCCCCCACGGCCGACACGACCGCGCAGCTGATAGAGATCCGCCAAACCGAAGCGATCCGCACGATCAATGATGATGGTGTTCGCATTGGGGATATCGACCCCGCTTTCGATGATGGTGGTGCAGACGAGCACATCCGCCCCGCCATCGACAAAGGTGTGCATCACGTCCTCCAGCAGCTCGCTGTCCATCTGGCCGTGGCCTATGATCACGCGGGCCTTCGGACATAAATCACGAATGCGCTGCGCGACTTTTTCGATGGTCATCACGCGATTGTGCAGGAAGAAGACCTGCCCGCCACGCTCGATCTCCGCCTCGACGGCCTGCTTGATCGTGCGCTCGTCGTAGGGGCAGATCATCGTCTGCACGGCCTGCTTGTTCGGCGGTGGTGTCTCGATGGTGCTCATGTCACGCATGCCCATGAGCGCCAGGTAGAGCGTGCGCGGAATCGGCGTGGCGCTGAGCGTGAGCACATCGACGAGGCGAAAGAGATCTTTGAATTTTTCTTTGTGCTTCACACCGAAGCGCTGCTCCTCATCGATCACGGCGAGGCCGAGATTTTTAAAGCGCACATCTTTGGAAATGACGCGGTGCGTGCCGATGACGATGTCCACGGTGCCCTCAGTGATGCCCCGCAAAATTTCGCGTTCGCGGTGTGGTGGTGTGAGGCGGCAGAGCATTTCAACCGACACAGGGAACTCGCTCATGCGCTGGCGAATATTCTCCCAGTGCTGCCGTGCCAGCACCGTGGTGGGCACGAGGATGGCCACCTGACGGCCTCCCATGACGGCTTTGAAGGCTGCACGAATGGCGACCTCGGTTTTGCCGAAGCCGACGTCGGCACAGAGCAGACGGTCCATGGGTTTTTCAGCCTCCATGTCACGTTTGATCTCCTCCACGCTGCGAAGCTGATCCGGAGTTTCGCGGTATAAAAACGATTCTTCAAACTCGACCTGCCACTTCGTGTCCGGCTGGTGCGAATACGCCTTCAGCGTCTGCCGTTCTGCCGCCACACTGAGCATGCGCACGGCGAAGTCTTCGACGCTTTTCTCCGCGCTCTTGCGCGTCTTCTGCCAGCGCGCTTCGCTGAGTTTGCTCAAGGCGGGCGCTTTACCACCGACGCCCACGTAACGCGTGACCATGTGCGTGTGAGCCACGGGCACAAAGAGCTTCGCACCTTCGGCGTAATGCAGCACGAGCACCTCTTCGCGCTTGCCGGAATCACGCACCTCGACGCCGCCGAAGCGGGCGACACCATGCTCGGCATGCACGACGATGTCGCCTTCGCGCAGGTCGCGCATCACATCGCGCGCCTTGCGCAGCACTTCGGCTTCATCGAGTTTCGAGCCGCGCACGCGGCGGATATTTTGATGACGGCCAAAAATTTCAGCTCCGGTCAGCACCGCCAGTTTGGCCGCCGGCACGGTGAAACCGCGATACAACAAGCCCAGCTTTGTTTCGAGCGAGGCAGGAAGGCCGCTCTGCAGTTCCGCGAAACGCTCACGTTCAGCCTCGTTATGGAAGAAAATGACGGTGCGCCAGCCATCGCCATGCCATTCGCGAATTTGACGGGCGAAGTGCTCACGCCGTGCTTCATGCAAAACAAAGTCGGAAGCATCGAACACTCCCAGCGGGTTCTCATGAATCGCCGCCGAGTAATCCTCCATGCCCTCAACGGGCGCCGCACCGCTGAGAATGCGGGCATGCGCTTCGCCCTCACAATCAATGGTGACGACGAAATCCTCCTTATGCAGATGCTCCCGCACTCGAGAAGCTTCCTCCGCATTGTCATTCATCTGAAGGATGACGCCCACGCTCTCCAGCCGCTTGATGGAAGACTGATTGTGCAGATCAAAGGCACGGATCGATTCGATCTCGTCATCGAAAAACTCCAGTCGCAGCGGTTCTTCCGCCTGCCAGGAGAAAAAGTCCACGATGCCACCACGACGGGCGAACTGACCGCGCTCGGTAACGACGGGCACACGTTCGTAGTCCGCCTCGCTCAGATCTCGCAGCAGGTCCTCCACATCCAGCTTCGCGCCGACGCTGAGCACGCGGCGCTGGCTGGAGATTTCAGCCAGTGCGGGAGCAGGCTCGTCCAAACTTTCCGCGCACAGCACCATGACCGGCGCGTCTCCTTCCATCATGCGGCCAAGCACCCCCGCGCGCTCCGCCAGCAGTTCAGGATCAACCAAGGCATCGTTCACCACCTGCCCAAGACGCGGGAAATATAAGGCGGGGCACTGCCATACACCGAGTTCGGCATGCACGTGATCCTGCGTCTTCACGTCCGCGCACAAGATCCAAACGCGACGCCCGGGCATGGTCTTCTCCGCGTGCCGAACCATGAGTGCCGCCGCAAAGCCAAAGGCCTGCGGCGTGACGTGGTCGAGCACCAGGTCTGTCTGCTTGAGTTTTCGCTGAACCTCGGCAGCGGCAAGCGTCAGATCCACCAGACCGAGCGCATCCCCCCGCGCACGCCCGGAGTGGGGTGGTGGTTTGCGGTTCGCAGCCTTCTTCACGGCGCGAGGTTTGGTGGCGCGCTTGACGGGGTCCAAAACAAAGCGCCGGGTGAAAACACCCGGCGCTGCATATCAGCGTGCGAAACGCGCAAATTCAAGGATGGGCAGTGAACTATTTCGGACTGGCATTAGATTGCGAGCGTGAGCCGTTTGCCTGCGGCTTGCCCACAGCGGCTGCGAAGAGGTCGTCCTTGGTCGCCCACTTGTAAACCTCACGGCCGTTTTTATCAAAGATGCGGATGGCAAGACCACCCATGCCGTCAGACTTGATGGCACTGTCGCCATTGGCCCAATAAAAGCCGCCCGCGAGCTCTTCTTTGTGCAGGATGATTTCCGTGGTGTCCACCGTCGCTGCGCCAGAGCCGACAACGGATTCTACTTTGCTGCTGCCGGAAGTTTCGATCCGGGCCGCTCCTTTGCCTTTGCCAGAGTCTTCCCGGCGGAAGCACCAATAATCGACACGAAGGTCACCTATTGCGGTGGGCAGGCGGTTTCTGATGTTGATTTTGTAGATCCAAGTCTCCTCTTCAAGAGTCACGGCCCCCCGCTTCGTGCGGGTCTGATTGAGTTTCTTCTTGGTGTAGGTCACGTCAAAGCTGTACTTCGTATTGGCGTCCGCCCAGTCGGAGATGATTTTTTGATCCGCTGGAATGAAGCTGTTGGCAGCCACATTGAATGTGCGGCCATCGGCAGTTCGTTTGAGCATGACCTGACCACCGGAGGCGGCAACAATCTCTGCATCGAGCTTGCGACCTTGGAGATCGGTAAACTCATGGGCAGACAGCGCCGGAACTACGGCGAGGAGGCACAGACTGGCGAGGATATGTGTTTTCATAGCAGAGGATTTCACGATTAACGCATGGATTCTAGTAATTGTATCTGCTTATCGTCAACCATATTTACCTACCTGCCATCTATTTGCACTAACATCTTACAGCCTAATTACTATACTCATTCAACTGATTACGCATGTCCTCAATCCTTGGCTCTTGCTTGAAGAACTGCCTTAGCCAACACGTTGACATTCAAAGCCATGAATGCCGCAGCACCCTGCTCCCGTCGCCGATTTCTCCAGAAATGCACCGCCACAACCACGGCACTGGGCTTTCCCACGCTCATCCCCGGCTCAGCTTTGGGGAAAAATGGCGCGGTGTCACCGTCCAACCGAACGACGCTCGCGCTGATCGGCTGCGGTGGTCGTGGGACGGATGTGGTGAAGAATTTTCTGCAGGACGAACGTGTCCAGGTTATCGCGGTGTGTGATGTGGAGCGCGAATCCGACCGCTACAACAAGGGCATCATCAAAAAGGCGGGAACACTGGGCCGCGAACCGGCGCGGCGTCTGGTGGACAAGACCTACGGCACGCAAGGCTGCGCCACGCATGAGGATTTCCGCGAGGTGCTCGCACGCAAAGACGTGGATGCCGTTCAGATCGCCACGCCGGACCACTGGCATGCGCTGATGGCCGTGGCGGCGGCACGGGCCGGGAAAAACATCTACTGCGAGAAGCCGCTGAGCCTCACCGTCGCGCAGGGCCGCTTCATGAGTGACGTGGTGCGGGACAGCAAGGTCGTGTGGCAGACCGGCAGCCAGCAGCGCAGTGACATCCACTTCCGCATGGCCTGCGAATACGTGCGCAACGGCAAGATCGGCAGGCTGAAACAAATCCGCGTCGGTCTGGCGAGCGACAACCGCGACAACAACGGCAGCGCGGCACAAACTGCACCTGCGCCAGTTCCAGAAGGATTGAACTACGATTTCTGGCTCGGCCCAGCGCCTGACGCCCCCTTTTGTCCGGCACGACTGCACTCGAACTGGCGCTGGTTTTTCGACTACTCCGGCGGCAACATCACCGACTTCGGCGCGCATCACCTCGACATCGTGCAATGGGCGCTGGGGCAGGATGAGAGCGGCCCGGTCGAGTTCTTCGATCTGAAGGCCACTTGGCCCGTTGCCGGAAGTCTCTATACCACGCCACCAACGTTTTCCTTCGCCTATCGCTACGAAGATGGCACCACCGTGAGTGTGGCTGACAAGCAGGACTTTGGCTCCGGCATCCTTTTTGAAGGCGAAAGCGGCAGCGTACTCTGCACCCGGGGCAAGCTGGAGATCAAGCCCGACACGCTGCGCAAGCCGCTGGCCGAAAGCGATGTCCGCCTCTACGAGAGCAAGGACCACTTCCGCAATTTCATCGACGCCATCCAAGACGGTGTGAAACCAGCCGCTCCCATCGAGTACGCTCACCGCAGCATCACCATCGCGCATCTGGCCAACATCGCCCTGCGGCTGAACCGCTCCAAGCTGCGCTGGGATCCGGCGAAAGAGCAGATCCTCGATGATGCAGAAGCCTCCGCCATGCTGACACGTCCGATGCGCGGCCCGTGGCAGCTGGTGTGATTTGCATGTAACATGCGGCCGCGTTTCCTGAAGAAACGCCGCCAACATGCCCGCCAGCCCTTCTCCTTCCCCACTGTTTGTGACCACTCGCTGGTCCGTCGTGCTGGCGGCGAAGCATCAGGATTCCCAACAGGCCATGGAGACGCTGTGCCGGGCCTACTGGTATCCATTGTATGCGTATGTTCGTCGAGATGGCCACACTCCGCACGATGCGCAGGATCTTACGCAGGAGTTTTTTGCGCGACTGGTGGAAAAGGACTGGCTGCGTGCCGCCGGGCCGGAGCAGGGGCGCTTTCGCACCTTTCTGCTCGTGGCGATGAAGCGATTTCTCATCAACGAATGGCACAAAAACACCTCGCAGAAACGCGGAGGACACATCACGCATGTGCCGCTGGATGCAGAGGATGCGGAGCGCCGGTTTGCGAGCGAGCCTGATCTGGCACCGGATGCGATGTTTGAACGGCGCTGGGCGATGACGCTCCTGGAGCAGACCCTGACCAGCCTGGAGGCTGAATTTGCGGCGGCATCCAAAGCCGAAGATTTTCAGGCGCTGAAGCACTGCCTGACACTTGATCGCGGCAGCATCTCCTACCCGGAGCTGGCTGCCAAAACAGGCTGCACCGAGGGTGCGGCACGCGTGGCGGTGCATCGGCTGCGCAAGCGTTTCCGTGAACTGTTCCGTGCCAGCATCGCCGCCACGCTGGCGGAAGGCGAGGATGTGGACATGGAGATGAAGCATGTGGTCGCAGTGCTGAGCAGCGTTTGATGGGAATTCGCTTGTAACACGACTGCGAAACCCCTGAACTACTCATGGAAGCGATGAGTTCCGAATCCACCCCATGCCCCAAATGCGGCTGCGAACTGCCGACCGATGCCCCTCAGGGCCTGTGTCCGCGCTGCCTCGCCGCATTGAATTTCGCGACGGAAACACTGCCGCCGGATGCCCTTCCCCTTTCACCCCAGGCACCGCTGACTCCGGAGGAACTGGCTCCGCATTTTCCACAGCTGGAAATCATCAAGTGCCTTGGTCGTGGTGGCATGGGTGTTGTTTACAAGGCCCGGCAAAAAACACTGAACCGCCTCGTCGCCCTTAAACTCCTCGCTCCAGAGCGCTCGGAGGACGCGAAGTTCGCCGCACGTTTTGAAAAGGAGGCGCAGGCGCTGGCCGCACTGAATCATCCGCACATCGTCACGATTCACGACTTCGGCCAGGCCGGCGGCTATTTCTATCTGCTCATGGAGTACGTCGATGGCGTCAATCTGCGCCAGGCGATGCAGGCAGGCCGGTTCACGCCGGAGCAGGCGCTGGCCATCGTGCCACCGGTGTGTGAGGCGCTGCAGTATGCGCATGAGCACGGCATCGTGCATCGAGACATCAAACCGGAAAATCTACTGCTCGACAAAACAGGACGCGTGAAGATCGCCGACTTTGGGATCGCCAAGATGATCGGTACAATGTCAGAGAATGGCGGCGAGTCATTGTCACAGCCGTTCGGCACACCGGCGTATGCAGCGCCGGAGCAGCGCAGTGACACAAGCCATGTGGATCATCGGGCGGACATCTATTCACTCGGCGTGATTCTCTACGAACTTCTGACTGGCGAGCTGCCGAATGAAAAACTCGAACCGCCATCCAAACGCGTGCAGATCGACGTGCGACTGGATGAGATTGTGCTGCGTGCCTTGGAAACAAAACCGGAGCTGCGCTTTGCCACGGCGGCAGAATTCCGCACGCAGCTCGCCGGAGCGGTGACACCCATGCCCGAAAAAACGGAGCTGGGAAAAACGCATACGGCTTCGCCGCGGCCTCAAAAAAGGCGGGGCGCTCTCGGCATGGTGCTAGGCTCATTGATTGCAGGAATTCTGGTGGTGCTGTTTATCCTGCGTCACGATACTTCGCGCACCACGACGGCCAACACTTCAAGCCGGGTGTTCATCATGAGTGAGCACAGCGGGACTGCATCATCCTTTTACGTCCAATGGACCGTGAGCTCCTTGGAAGCGAGCGAAGTGCGCATCGAATATGCCAACGTCACTCAGTCCAGCCACCTGCAGTGGAACCAGGCCTCTAAAGACTATGAAGTGAAGGCACGGATCGAAATCACCCGCCTCAAAGACGAGCTTGTTCGAATTCACACACAGATTGGTGACTCTGAAAAGACAAAGGAACTCAACTGCAATTACACACAACTCCAGAACGAACTTCTCACGACCAGCCTCATCTCTGCAAAAACAAATACAAACAGTGCAGTTGTCATTTGTCGTCTGCTGGACCAGCCGCTGAAGCTTGAGCTGCCTGCCAAGGCGAGCACTGTTTCATCCACCGTCACTCCTCAGGAACAATTCGGAGTCAGCGCCAATATCTTTGGTCTGCAAATCCTGGTGCTGGCCTTGGTTTTGGTCGGTCTCATTGGGTTGATTCGTTCTCTTTTCAAGCGCCAGCGCATAGGCTGTGCAGTGGTGCTCATCCTGCTGCTGGCCCTGCTTTTACTGGGCGTGGCAGGCAGTGTGGTGTGGTATTTCAGCGGCCAGTCTCCCGGCAAAAGCGCAGCTTCTGTTCAGCCGCCTGCGAAATCCAAGGCCCTTATGTCGGCCTGGGAAAACCGGCTGCAGGAGGAACTGCTCTTTTGTCAGCGGCAAATGTCCGACCTTAGACAGACACTCGGACGAAACCATCCACAGATGAAGTCCTTGAGCGAGCAAATCACCAGGCTGGAGAAACAAATCGAGCAGGAGCGGCTGAAACCAGCGACCCGCATTCCACAGTTTGTGGAAGACGATCCTCGATTCCTCACCACAGCCGGACGCCCACTTCAGCTGAACTCGCGTTATACCATCAGTGTCGATCCCCAACCCATGCGGGGAAAGGACGGTCGTTCGAGCATGCGCAGCTACACCCTCAAAGACAGGCTGAGCGATGGCGTCGCAGGTGTCACCGCTTTTGCACCGCTGTCGATCCAAAACGAGCGTTTCATCATTTTCTGGGACCGGGAGAAGGAGGAGTTATGGCTGGCGTCTCCCACCATCTTCCGCAGGCACCACCTGCCACAGAACGGCAAGCCCGTGGAGGAGATGTTCATGAGGCCTGTCATCCCGCAGGACTTCAAGCTTCGCATGCCGGACCCATTTCGCGAAGCCATCAACCACTGGCTCCTTGGTGAAGCTCGTGGCAATGACCTCTCAGATATTTTGACAATGCCACAGGCCGGAAATTTCACTCTGATCGCCATGCTCTCCCGCATGCATTACTTTGGAGGTGATGCGCCACGATATGCGGAATACGAATGCTTCAAGGTTGAGACCGACAGTGGTCAGGGGCATGCCTTCATACCGAGGCATGAAGCATTGAGCAAACGCCTTGAAACACTGCTCCCCTGGGGCAAGTCAAGCCAGTTCGTGATAACAGCTACCTGGCGGCATCAGGGAACTATCAGCTGGCTCGAATTGATTGGTGCCAAGCCGTTTTAAAATTCCATTTCGACTTCATGGATCTTATTCGCGGGCCGTTTTCGGCGACGAGGGAGCAGTCCGGTCATCCAAACTGCTTCCAGAACATGAGCACAGAAATGATCAACCCGATGGCTGTGATGAGATTCCTTACTTTCTGCGGTGAAATGCGCTGGGAGTAGTGTGCTCCGAGATAGTAGCCGATCAATGCACCTGCTGTCAGGGCCAATGCCTGCGGCCAGTTGACCATGCCAACTGCGATGAACCATACGGCGGCAATGACGTTGATCAGCGAGCCGAGAATGTTCTTAAGCGCGTTCATCTCGTGGATGTTCGTCATCCCCATGAAGCCGAACGACGCGAGCATCAGGATGCCGATGCCCGCGCCGAAAAACGCGCCGTAGATCGCCACCGGCAGCTGCAGTGCGATGGAAAACCACAGCGCCTTTGATTTCGACGAAGTTGCTGACTTGCGCAGAAATCCCTGAAGGAAGAACAGTACAGTCGCGAACAGAACGAGAAAGGGAATGAGCTTGGAGAACTGATCGTCGCTGGTCTGCGTTAGCAACCAGCTCCCGATGGCCGCGCCGATGAAGAAGATCGGGATGAACTGGAACAGCCGTGTGCGGATCGCTTTCAAATGCCCGCGAAAGCTCACGATGCTGCCCGCCGTACCGATGACCAGCCCTACAGTGCTTGTGGCATTTGCCAGCACGGGAGGCGTGCCGAACATGAGCAGCACTGGGAACGTCAGCAGCGTGCCTCCGCCCGCAATGGCATTGATCGCACCGGCAGCGCAGCCTGCGGCGCTGAGGGTGAGGATTTCGATCCAAGTCATCTCTCTCACTACTCAGCGCAGAGCACGTGGAAAGTGCGGTGTATGCGCGAAACGAGCTATTTTGCCTGCGGATTTCGCAGGTAATAGAGATGCCCGTCCTCCGCGCCGCCGACGAAGTCCGGCAGACCGTCAGCGTTGAAATCTACCGTGGTGGGGCTCACGTCGTGGCCTTCGATGTTGGCATCAATGAGAAGGCCCATGTCGGTGAAGAACCATTTGCCATCGCCGCTGGAGGTCTGGCGGATGAAATTGGCGTTGGCGGAGTTGAGCAGGATGTCGAGCTTGCCGTCTTTGTCCCAGTCCATGATGCAGATCTTGCGCCTGCCGCTTTTACCGGCGATGCCAGCATTCAGACGCAGCGGTTCGCCGGGCTTCATGGCGACAGGTGTTTTCACTTTGACCGCCTTGTCCGCTGCCGCAGGTGCTTGCACCTCCTGCGCTGCGCACAGCACACGCTGCGGATGCTTGAGGATCAGTTTGCCATCCTGCTTCGCCCGCTCAAAAAACGCGAGGTAGCCTTCCTGATCGAGCATGATGAGATCGATAAGACCATCCTTGTTCCAATCCACGGCGACTGGCGTGGTGCGCCACTGGGTGAGCAGCGCCTTGCCTTCCGGACGCAGCCAGCCATAGGCGAGCGTAGGCTGAGGGCCGTTCCATTCGACCTCCACAGGCTGCGCTGCGGCAAGCTGCGGCTTTTGGCGTGTGCCGATGTTTTGATACCACACGACTTTGCCGAGGATGGAATTCAGCAAAAGATCTGGCAGGCCATCGCCATCCCAATCCGCCACGGTCTGTGTGGTGTAGCCCCACTTCGCCTCACAGGGGCCCTGAATGCTGCCATTGCCGCCAGCCATCGGTCGGATGACTTTGCCCGCAGCTTCCAGGCGCACAGGCGCGGCCCACTTCGGCGTCTCCACGCCTTTGCCGCTGAGGTTTTCAATGAAGCCGACGTAGCCCGCCGTGTTTCCACAAATAAGGTCCATGTCTCCATCGCCATCCCAGTCGAAACCGACAGGCGTGACGAGCGCGCCAAACTTCACCTGATCCGCCTCCTGCTGGAAGTAGCGGGGCTCGGCATAGACGGGCGCTTTGTTTTCAAATTTGCCGGTGTTTTCGATGAAGGCTACGCGTCCGTCTTCGTCGCCGCAGATGAGGTCAAGGTCGCCGTCCTTGTCCCAGTCGATCGCGGTGGGCGTGATCATTTCGAGATCCATCGTGAGATAGCGGCCCGTGTCGGCCTTCAGGCGGACGCTGAGTTCATATTTCGGCTTGGTGCGCGTACCGGTGTTTTGAAAATAGGTGAAGCCGTCGAGGAACTCGCCGCAGAGCAGGTCGAGGTCGCCATCGCCATCGAAGTCCGCAAAGTTCGGCGAAGGCCAGCCAAAGGTTTCAACCGGGCGGTCAGTGGCCATGATTTTCTTGGGCTTGTCGTAGGCGGGCTTGTCGTTCGTGCCGGTGTTGCGCAGCAGATACACATAGCCGCGAATGGGGCCGTTCATCCAACGGCCGTTTTCGTTGTAGGCGTTGTCCCAGCCGTACTCGGTCCAGTCGCCGACGCCGACGATGAGATCGTTGTTTCCGTCACCATCGAAATCCACCATGCGCCACATGTCGGCGCGGATTTTGTTGGGATGGACTTTTGCGTCCACGGGCAGCTTCTGCTCGTGATCCAGACCGGTTTTGAGAAAGTCGGGATACTCTTTGCCGGGCGAAAGCACCCGTGGCTTGCCATCCACATAGCTGACCTGCACATTCTGCTTTCCTGCACTGATGCGCCTGGCAGGCTTGAACACCGGCATCTTGTTTTTCGACGTGTCTCCACTGGCGTTCTCGAAGAAATAGGTGCCGTTGTAGGGCTTGTCGGGACAGTTCACCACGAGGTCGAGATCGCCATCGCCATCGAAGTCCATCGGCAGCGGCCACGCCCACAAACCCACACCGAGATCGACCACGAGGCCGGGGTTGTTGTACTTGAGCGGCGCGAGGCCGTCGGCGGCAAAAGCGTGGCTACAGAGACAGGCAAGCAGGAGGGGTTGGAGGAGCTTCATGGTTGGGAAAACAATCAACGCGACAGAGTGCCGCACACATTCACCTGCATGCCAAGAGCGCGGGCCATCGCCGCCTTGGCAAACATGCAGTCGTCCGCCGCCTTGGCGTCATTCGCATAGGCGACCTGGACGTGATTGGCCTGATGCTTGGCCATGAGCTGATCACGGCTCACGCCATAGGTCACCGCGCTCATGATCGGCCATTGCGGTGTGGTGAGCTGCCAGCGGCGCTCGGTTTCCTCACGTGGAAGATCGACCACACAGCCGCGGCCGATGTCCATGTGCAGCGCTTCATCCTGCACGTAGATGCGCGACCAGACGATCTCGCCCGGCTTGGAAATACCACGAAGTGTGGAGCCGCCGCTCGGGAAGTACATCGCGGGCTGGCGGAAGCCCTCCGCGCTCTTCCAACCTTCAACGAAATGGGCGGGAGGTGCCGCGCCGCTGATGAGAAAGACCCAGACGTAATCTTTGCCGTATTTTTCGCCCCAGCGCACATCGTGCAGCGTCGTCTCAACCGGCTGCTGCAGCGCGCGATGCACACGCTGCGTGAGCATTCCGTCCAGCCCGGCGCATTCGTCCACTTCATTGAAATGCAGCAGCGGCTGGCCTTCCAGCAGGGTGCGTTTGCGGTCACGCGACTTCACCGGCGGGCGATCCGAGTTGTTCAGCATGCCTTCCACGAGATCACTTGCCGGAAGCAAATCCTTCAAGCCCTGCTGATACTGGATGCCGATGGCGTCGCAGCCGAAGTCATCCGCGATGCGCAGCGCAGCAGCGTACATCTTGCACTGGAGCCGCACCTGATCGCGCGTGAGCTGCATGGCGTGATTGTCGCCAAGCTGAAAGGTCATGCCATGCTTCACCACCCAGGTATGGATCGCCAGTGCATCTGAATCGCTGACCTGCATCGTCTCATGGTACAGCGCCGATTGGCTCAGCCGCTCCTTGAACACGCCGCAAGCATGCAAAGCATGGTCGGGAATGATGGCATTGAACATGCCCATGCAGCCTTCATCAAAGATGCCCATGATGGCCTTGTCCGCACGCAGGGTCGCGGCCAGTTCCTTGCCCAGGGCCGCGGTCTTTGCGGGCACCTTCACCTTCTCCAGCTTCTGCACGTGGCTGAGATCGTGGGTGATGCTGCCGGACTTGAGCCACTGCTTCAGCTTGGTCTTGAAAAAAGTGTCGGTGAAATCCTCGCTCCAGAGCGTCGAGTATTTCACGCCCGCTTTGGTCAACGAGCTATTCAAATTCAGCATGCCCACCAGCCCAGGCCACTGGCCGCTCCAGTTTGCCACCGTCAAAATCGGGCCGCGATGCGTGGTCAAACCCGCCAGCACATGGTGCGAGTACTGCCACACTGCTTCCGCCACGATCAGCGGTGCCTCGGGATCGATGCCACGAAACACCTCGATGCCCATCCGTTGCGAATCGATGAACCCGTGCTTCTTGGATGTGTCCAGCGCATGCGCACGCTTGACCTCCCAGCCCTCCGCCTTCAATGCGGCACCCAGCGCCTCCTCCATGGCGGCCTGCGCCGCCCAGCATGTTTGGTTGGCAGAAAGGCGCAGGTCACCGCTGGCCACGAGCTGAACGATTTTGGATTTGGATGGCATAAACCACATCTTAGCAACGAGACTAGCAGTTCACCAGCACAAGTCACAACTCGCACCAGATGCGCATCCTTGGCACCTGGATGACCATCCTTGATCTAGCCGCCTTATTTTGCTTCGGCACGGAAACGGGGATCATCCCAGGCGAACGGCGGGCGCTTGCCCAGCAGGAGATCATAGATGTTGTGGTTCGTCTTCATCATCTCGGCCAGCATGTCCTTCCACGGGCGATCCGCCACACTGACGAGGCCGGTGTTGTAGCTCTCTCCATTGTACTTGCTGAACCAGCGGCCGGTCGTCGCCTGATCAATGAGGGTGAACCACTCAATGCCAATGACAAAACCCAGGGCGGCGCTCTGCTCGACGTAGTTGCGGTAGGCCAGTCCCCGCTCCTGCTGGCTGCTGACTTCACGCCCGCCCACCAACCCGCTGTCCTTGGGCGAGGCCCAGAAGAACTCGCTGAGCATCATCGGCTTGTTGCCGGTCCATTCGTGGAAGCGCTTCAACGCCGCCGTATCCACTCCCATGGTGTAGTAATTGTAGGATACGACATCGAGATGCCTGCCCATCATACGGCAAAGCTGCTCGTCGTTGATCGTCACGGGCTGCAAACGGCTGCCGATGAGCATGTGATTGGTGTCGTGCTGGCGGAACAGTTTTTCGATCTGCGCGAAGTAGGTTTCCATGAACGCATTCACATAGGCTTTCATATCTGCTTTGGCCGCGTCCGTCGTCACGGCGAGCCCGACGTCGATCAGTTCATCAAAAGAGGCCGCTTTGAGCTGCCATGCGGTGTTGAAGACATCGACGGAGTGATACTTGTCCTTCAGCACCGCCACCAGGCGACGCTTGCAGGCTTCTTTGCCGGTGAGAGAGGGAACGACGAGTGAGATTTCATCGTAACGCGGCTCATTCACGATGAAGTAGCCGATGAGCAGCGGATCATTGGCGCGCGCTGGCAGCTCACGCGCGAGGTTTTCGGCGATCTTTTGCGCTGTCGCTGCATCATACGGATCCCACACCTCATGCACGCCGGGTATGCGTGGCACGCCTTCCCAGGCATTGATCGGCAGGCTGGTCACATACGGGAAATCGGCCTTCACATGCGTCTTCTCGGGCGTGGGGCTGAACGCGCCGATGGAGTTGAAGCCCCACTTGCGCACCCGCTCGATCATGCGTGTGGCATGCGTTTCATAGTCATAGGGAGCGCCGAACTTGCGGATCACGTTCGCGAGATAGAAGGAGAAATTCGCATCCCCATCGCCGGGCCGGAAGGCACTGGCAAACTCACCCTCTGCCTTTGGCAACCACTCGTAGATGCCCTCACGACCTGTGACGTAGGTGTAGTCATCGCTCGGGGCGAAGCCGCAGATGCCGAGGTGAAAGAAAGCGTTCCCATCGGGATCAACAAGCCATGACTTGTCCTGCTTCTGCTCCACATGAAAGAAGCCGGTCTTCTTCAGGCCCAACGCCTCACCGCTGCCGAGCTGGCCGCCGAAACGATCCAGCTTTGGCGTTTCGATGCTTGCGTAGTAACTCTTGTCCGCCTCCACATCAGCCTTCAGGTCTTCCGGGTTTTTGAGCTTGTTCGGGAACGAATCTTTGAGGCTCTGACCAAAGGGATCAATCAACTTCGCGACGGCAGCGAGATCTGAAGTGATGCGAATTTTCGCCGTTGGCTGGTCCTTATTGTACGGCACCATGAAGTACCAATTGTAGATGGCCCAGTTCCACTCACGGTTGTCGGTGAGTTGCTGAAACGAATAATCCGGCGTGGTGAAGCTCAGGCTCTGCCCCTGCGCATTCTTCAGCACGAAGCTCGTGCTGTTCAGGCTCGCGAACTGAGGTGGCGTGGACTTTTCCGCCGGAAACCTGCCCTCCTTCTCAGCAATTTTCCACTCGCCGCCTTTAGCGAAACCGATGTCGATGAGCACAGACATCTTCCACGACTTCACCCCTTCCGGCATGCCTTTGAAAGTGAGCTCAATCTCATCCTTGCTGATGGAAACCGCGCACTCCGCCCCGCCTTCATAGCGTACCGTTGCATTCGCACCCACCACTTTCACCTCGATCTGTTTGTGCACCGGATCAAACTCAGGATAGGTCAGCGTGAAGCTGCCCAGACTCCCGGCGGAAATTTCGATGCCTGCGCCAGTGGATTGAAGTTCAGCGGCAGATGCTGTCAGACAAACAAGCCAGATCAGGCCAAGTAAGAAGGATTTCATAACATGCTAAGACGGGCTGAGCTCAAACCTTCTGGGTTTTCCACCGGCCACGTTTGAATAGCAGGCCGCTGAAGATGGCAAGCAACGAGTAGGAAACGGGAACCGAGACAAACGCGCCGACAGGGCCAAAGGCGAAGGTTTTTGAAAACAGCCACGCGATGGGAATCTGGCCTATCCAGAGACAGAGGAAATTCAGTCGTGCGGGCGTCCAGGTGTCACCGGAACCATTGAACGCGGCCTCGAAGCACATGCCGGCCGCGTAAAGTGGGAAAGCAAGGCTCACGACCCACAATGCCTGTGTGCCGTACGCCACCACCTCAGGATCTTGGGTGAACAAACGAATCAGCGGATGTGCGCACAGCACGAAGAAGATCCCGATCAAGCTCAGGACGATGACGTCGAACTTCACGGCGATCTTGACCGCTGCCTCCGCACGCTCTGGCTTATGTGCGCCGAGATTCTGCCCCACCAAGGTGGCTCCGGCATTGGCCAGCCCCCATGCGGGCATCAGCGCAAACACCACAATGCGTATCGCAATCGTGTAACCTGCCAGCGCCGAACTGCCGAAGAGCGCGAGAATTTTGAACAGCCCCACCCAGCTCGTCGTGCTGATGAGAAGCTGGATGATGCCGCTGCCGGACTTGCTGAGCACCGCGCTGATTACCTCCCTCTCAGGTTTGAAATGCTGCCAGCGCACTTTCACGCGGCTGTGATGCCCTGCGAGATGCCAGAGCTGATACAGCACGCCAATGCCGCGGCCAATGTTCGTCGCCACCGCCGCACCCGTGACGCCAAGTTCGGGAATAATCCACCAGCCGAAAATGAAGCACGGCCCCAGCACGATGTTCAGCGCATTCGCCAGCCACAGTGTGCGCATGGCGATCACAGCATCACCCGCACCACGAAAGATGGCGTTGATGAGGAAGATCAAAAATACCGTGGCATTGCCGCCTAACATCATGCGGGCAAAACCGGTGCCGAGCGTCACGATCTCCTCACCCGCACCCATCAGCCGCAGAATATCAGGGGCGAAATACCCGAGCACGATGCCAATGCCAGTCGCCGCAAGCAAGCCCAGCAGCACGATCTGCCCCGCCGCCTGTGCTGCGAGCTCCGGCTCCTTTTCACCAATGCGGCGTGAAATAATCGCCGTGGCAGCAATCGATATGCCAATCGCCACCGCATAAATGAGCGTCATGATCGACTCCGTGAGGCCCACGACGGCCACGGCCTCCTTTCCGAGATGAGAAACCCAGAAAACATCCGCCACAGCGAACAGCGACTCCATGACCATCTCCAGCACCATCGGCACCGCGAGCAGGATGACCGCACGATTCAGTGGCAGCGCGGTGTAGTCATGCTGCTCCGCACCACGCAACGACTGCCGCACGCTCTGCCAGAATGAAACCGGTGGTGACGCCTCTTCACTCATTCAAGGCAGTCTTCCCTCATCCACATCAATATATTTCGTGATGGTCTGGATGTCATCACGATCACCAAGACCGCCATCGGCTTTTCGTTTTGCCAATATGTCCGTGATATGATCATTGATGCCGAGTTTCAGGATGTAGTAGTTCCAGACGAGCTTGTCGGTGTCATTCAGCTGGCGGCCGTGCACCTGGCACCAGTGCAAAATCTCCTCATCCGCCCCACCCTCCAGCACGCGGCCCTTGAGATCGTCATAGTTCACATGCAGGAATCCGACGCAGCTGCCGTCACTGCCTTTGCCCAGATTCGCATGCAAATCCTCCCACAGCTTGCCAGCGGCATGCAGACGGATCTTGCCCAGCATGCGCGGGAAGTATTTCAAACCGGCGGTTTCATCGAGTGGACTGCAAGGCAGCGTGGCGGGATCAGGTTTGGCGGACATGACGGATGCGTCGCCGGTGCCGCGAATTTGTCAATCAGGTGCTGCTCATCTGCAGCGACAGAAATGCTTCAAAACTTCCGCCATCCCCAGCCGAGCGCGAAAAGGGCGGCGCTCCAGGTGACGATGCAGATGCCCCACCACACGCCCCACAGCCCCCAGCCAAGCGTGAAGGCCAGGGTGTGAAACACCACCACGGGTGCGACGAGCTGCCGGTAGATGCCCATCCACAGACCATAGGCAGGCTGTTTGATGCCCTGCATGGCAAAGACGGTGACAAACAAAATCGGGTAGGCCGCAAGAGTCAGTGATGAGCTGAGCAAGTAGTTCCGACCATGCCCGATCACGATCGGATCCTGGCTGAACATCCTCATGGCAGGCACACGCAACAGCCAAACGAGCAAGCCGCCGATCAGCATCAGCCCCGCGCCAATCTTCACATTCGTCACCCAGGCCTCGCGCACGCGGAGCGGGAGTCCTGCACCGTGATTCTGCCCTACGATGCTCAGCACCGCTGAATTCAGACCGATGGCAGGCATGAGCACAATCTGCTCGACGCGTGTGGCGATGCCCGTGGCCGCCACAGCTTCTTTGCCGAAGTGCTTCACGAACCAAGTGATGACAAACACCCCCAGCGAGATGGTGAGCATGTTCAGCGCCGCTGGAATTGCCTGTCCTGCAATCCGCCGCAGCACCTGCAGATCAGGTTTGAAATCATCCCGCCGCAGATTGCGGCAATAGTCCGCCTTGCTGACATGAGACCACAGAAAAACTCCACCGCCCATCTGCACAAGCACCGTGGCCAGCGCGATGCCGGCCACGCCCAGTGCTGGCAACCCCGTCCAGCCCCACATCAGCACAGGATTGAGCACGATGTTCGCCACGAAGCCGACGATGAGAAAATTTCGATACACCCAGGTGGTGCCCTGCGCAGACAGCGCTGAGTTCAGGATCATCGGCAGCAAAAAGAACACCCCTCCGGCAAGGATCACGTGCATGTAATCCAGCACGGCACTCAAATAACTGCCCTCGGCGCCGAGCAGCCGAAACAACCCCGGGGCCACCAGCCAGCCCACGCTGGAAAGCAGCACACCCGCCGTGGTGGCAAACACCAGCGACTGCGCGAACACCCTGCGTGCCTCCGCCGCATGCCCCGCGCCCAGCGCATTCGCCAGCAAGGCCGTGGTGCCCTGGCTGATGCCGCTGCCGATGGCAAACACAACGAAGTACAACGGAAACGACAGCGACAGCGCCGCCAGCGAGTCTGTGCCCAGCCAGCCAGCGCATAGCGTGTCCACGACATTGAACATCGTGTTGAAAAACATGCCCACACTCATCGGCAGCGCGATGCGCCAGATGAGCTGGGGAATGGGATCAGTGGTGAGCGACAGCGGCTGCTTCATCGGTCCAATCCTAGCAGGATGCTTTGAATCTGCGCACGATGAATGCCCATGTGCGTGCCAGCCATTGCCGCCCACCCGAAAGCATCCAGTGGGCCGAACCACGGATGTGCAAACCGCACCTTGGTCTTCAAATCGGATGCTTCAGTGATCGCAGCAAGCACTCCATCACACGAACGCTCAAAGTCCGCCTCGACGGTTGCAGTCACCGAGACACTCGGTTTGACCGCCGCCGTGCTCGCCTTTCCCGGCGGCACATTCCCATGAGTGAGTGCGTTGATGACTCGTGCGAAGGCGATGTTGGTGATGCGCAGATGATCCAGCGTCATCCACACGGACCAGTCGCGGCTGCTGTCCTCTAGGCCGGGTAAACGAGCGATGAGCACCTGCTCACCACGCTGCGCTTCAGGGCATGATCCCACCAGCGCACGGATCGCCGCACGCTCCTGCTCAAACTTGGTCACAAAAGCCTCACGATTGCCGCGAAGGCGTGTCAGCGCGAATAACAGCCTGGCGACCCAAAGTTCGATGACTGGCAGACCGGCGCCCGGCGGGGCGAGTTGAGAATAAGTACTGGTGCTCATGCGAGCAAAATTGTGCATTGCTTGCATTATGCAAGTTTTTTACTTTTGAAACGCAAGTATTTGGAATCATAGTCCCCCATGCCCAAGGCCAAAGCATCCAAACGCCCGCTCAAGGCGCCACCGACATCCTCACGCCGCTCCCCCTGCCCTGTGTCCTGTGCACTCGACCTGTTTGGCGACCGGTGGACGCTTCTTGTCATCCGCGATCTCATGCTGGGCCGCAGCCGCTTCAAAGACTTTGTCAGCTCTCCCGAAGGCATTCCCACCAACATCCTCAGCGACCGCCTCGAACGTCTTCTCGAAGCAGACATTATCCGCCAGATCCCCGCCTCTGACGGTGGCAAGCGCATGGCCTACGAACTCACTGAGAAAGGCGATTCCCTCCGGCCAGTTATGAAGTCCATCCGTGACTGGGGGCTCGCCTGGGAACCGGGCACGAAAGCCATCTTGCAGCAAAGCTGACCAAGCCAGTGTCAAAAGACACCGGACTTGACAAGTCTTCTTCATTCACAGCCGGGATCACGCCAGCTTCGCTTCCATCGTGATTGTCGCATTCAGCAGCTTGGACACGGGACACCCCGCCTTGGCTTTACCCGCGAGGTCTTGGAAGGTGGCGTCGTCGATGCCAGGGATGACGGCGGTCACATCGAGGTGGCTGGCCGTGATGGCAAAGCCCCCGTCTTTCCGTTCCAGCGTGATGGTGGCACTGGTGTCGATCTTGTCGGGGGTAAATCCAGCGCCGCCCAGAATCATGGAGAAAGCCATCGAGAAGCAGCCCGCGTGGGCCGCACCGATGAGTTCTTCAGGATTTGTACCCTGCTCGCCTTCGAATCGAGTCTTGAAAGAGTAGGGTTTGTCAGTGAGCGCACCGGAGCCGGTGCTGAGAGTGCCGGTTCCTTCTCTGAGGGACCCCTGCCATTGCGCGGATGCTTTTTGTTACATGATCGTGTGGATGAGAGTTTGTCAGGAAAACCCATTCTACGATTGGCGGTAAAATCAGGACTTCGAAATTCGTGAGACAATCACCTCAGAGGTCTTCCGGTCGATGGAATACAGCACTCCGTCTTTACCGCGATCCCAGGCGAAGGCCTGTCCGTGGGCGCTGATCGGTATCGCGCTCTGCCAGAGCAACACGTCACCCTTGGCCGGGAGATCGAGCACATACAACTCCTGCGCATCATGGCCGGTGATGAAGAGATGCCCGGCAGGCCCAAAGCTGCCGCCGGAACTGCTGTTCTTGCCAAACTTCGCCGCCACTTCGCTCGGAAATTTCAGTTCTCCGAGATTCTTCCACTGGGCATCAAACATCACGATCCGCGTCTTCGCAGGATCACCGGTCTTCGCATACTGCGCAAAACAGGCATACCAAAGCCCATCGCGCCGGTCCACCCAGGTCAGCGAGCCGTCGGCGTCCGTCAGGTCAATGGACTCCAAATGCAGCATCGTCTGTGGATCCCAAATCTCCACGGAGCTCGTCATCGGCATCTCAGGGTAGTTGGAATGCGCGCAGTAGAGCTTCCCATCAAGCACGACTCCCGCGTTCAGATGCTTGATGTGTCCCTCCTTCGCCTCCTTCCAGCCGCCGACACGTTCGCCGCTGTCTTTGCGATATTTGCCGATGGCCGCGTTCGTGATCGCATAAAAATAAGTGTCATCCACTGCCACACCTTGATGCGCCTCCTCAGCCTTGAATCGTTTCATCTCTTGGTGCCGCAACGCAGATTTTTTCGCAGGCTTGGGTTTGGGGTTCAGCAGCTCCTGAATACGCGCCTCTTCTTTTTTCAATGCAGCCTCGGACACGGGCATGGGCGTGAGGTTTTCACTCACCAGCGGCTCGTCAGCTGGAATCGTGCGCCAGCGCAGGTTCTTGAACCACACATCGGCGCCATGATCCTGCAGCCAGAGATTACCACCCCGCTTTGCAAGGTCCGTGCCTCGATAGCTGACCAGTTTGATGGCGTCTTTCCAGCGCGGATCGGCATAGTCGAAATCGACCACTTTCTCTCCGTTCAACCAATGCTGGATGACGCTGCCCTTGCAGATGACGCGCGCCTCATTCCACTGCTCAAATGGTCGAACCACATCCTTGGTCGGGGCCATGCAGAAGAACAGTGAGCCCGCACTCTGCCGCGGATTTTCGCCGTAGGGGCTGTTGGCGTTGTCGAGCAATTGATACTCATACTGACCCGGCCGGTAATACACACCGCTGTTGCAGCCCTTCGCCACTTTCCACTCAAAGCGCAGCTCGAAATCATCCGGCACCTTCGCCTTTTCATAGGTCAATGAGCCGCCCTTCTTCACGCGTGCGATCTCGCCATTCACCACCGTCCAGTTGCCATCATGCTTCCAGCCATCAAGGGTTTTGCCGTCGAATAGGGATTCGAAGCCGGGCTCCAGCGCGAGCACGGAGCTTGTGAATGCCAGGAGAAGGAGAAAGTGTTTCATGCGTGGTTCAAAGTACGATTTACCTGCCTGCGGAAGCCGTTCAAGCGCAGCGAGCCATCAGCCATGATGTCGAGCATCGAGTAGCCGTTGTTTTCCATGCCGCTGCCCTCCACCATGGCGACGAGCGTGGTGAAGTGGATGCCAGCGATTTGCTGATAGTCGTTCTTGTGCGAGTGGCCCTGGAACACAGCGAGCACCTTGCCGGACTTCTCCAGCAGCGCACGCACTTCGGCGGCGTTGCACACGGCGTGCGCCTTGTCCATGTCGAGCCGTTGATGCGCGAAGACAACCACCGGACCGCCTGCCTTGGCCAGCGAAGCCTCCAGCCATTCCAGCTCCGCCTTGGGCAGATTGGCATCCTGCCAGTTGAAATTCTTCCGTTCATACGGTGTGCCATCCTCACGGAAGCAGGCGTCGAGAATCAAAAACGTCACCCCATTCTCTTCAAATGCTGCATGCCCTCCCGTCGCCTTCGTGTGAGCGGCAAACTCCTGCTTCGTCAACGTGCCCACGCAGTGATTTCCCAACACATAATGCCTCGGAATCGCGAGCCGGGCGAATTGCGATTCCATCGTCTTCAGCCATTCGATCTCACGCTCCACTGAATCCGCCTGATCGATGAAATCACCCAGCTCGATCACTAATGCCGGCTTTTCACGATTCATGACCTCCACCGCCTCATCCAGCTTCGCCAGTGCCTCGCGGTAGAACCGCGTCTTGGTGGGCTCCTTGTCCGCATAATGCAGATCCGTCATCAAGCCGACACGCAGAAGGGGTTTCGCCGCAGTATCAGCAGCGAGAATTCTATCAGCCCCGATACCGGCAAGGCAAAGGGAGCTGTGATGGAGAAAGGCGCGGCGAGAAATAGAAGACATGGCGTGTGAAAACGAGACCCAGCCCTTTTTTTGCCGTCAAATCATCATGCCTTTTCGAGAATGCCCTTCACGTGCTGCATCGACTTGCCGAAGCATTCATGCACATAAACCATGGCCTTCTTCACTTTGTCCTGGGCCGCAGGGTAGTCGGCATCGATGGCGAACAGAGTCTCCGCCATCTTGTCCGCTGGTGTCTCGTCCATTTCCAGCAGCCATTCACCCAGGCCGATGTCCTTGAACATCCAGCACTTTGGCGAGTGGAACTCGGAGTAGGTGTGGATGATCGGCGTGCCGTTTGCCAAGGCGATAATTGGTGAATGCGGCTCGTGGCAGACGATGGTGTGGGCGCGCGCAAAAATGGAGGCGGCCTCGTCGGCATTCCAGAAGTACTCCAGATTCACGACGTGCTTCTGAATCTCCGGCGGGAGCGGGTCGTGGATGAGGCGCTTGTTGTGCTCCATCTCCTTCTTCACCTCAGGGGCGATGAGTACTTTGTGCCCGGTCTTCTTGACCCACATCGTGACGAGCTCCCGATACTTAGCCGCACGGCGTTCATCATCGGCGATCTGCTCAGGGGTGGGATGCAGCGGGTTGAGCTTCGGGGTGCGGGTGTCATCCACGCCGGGCAGTTTGGCCGTGTTGGTGCGCAGTTGGAGGGTGATGAACTTCCGCTCTTCCAATCCGAGTTTCTTCATGATCGCCAATCCGCGCATGTCATCGCGCACGTCGATGCCGAAACAGCCGTCCGGCCCGAACTCAAGCACGGGCGTCTTGATACCAGCGCCATTGAGGATTCTCAGAGTCTTCGTCTCACGTGTGTAGATGAACGAAGCCGCATTCAGCAAGGCGATGCGCTCCTCCGCGCCTTTGCCTTCCACCATGCTGGCGAAATACGACTGCCCAAACAGTCCATAAGACCTGCCTGCCTTCTGGCAAAACTGCATGAAGCTGATGTCCTGACCCATGCCGGAGTTGCGGATGAACAGATCGCAGCCCATGATCGCCTGCCGCAGCGCCTCGTCCTTTTCACCTTTGCCTGTGAGGCTGCCCTGCAGAATCTCCACCTTGGGAAAGCGCGTCTTGAGCATCGCGGTGACGCGTTCGTCCAGCTTCATCGCCCACAGCACCACCTTCACCTCCGGCAGATGCTCTTTAATGACACGCAGCGTTCCCGGCGTGTGACCGATGTCACCGATGTTCACTGTATCCCAGGCAGATTGCAGCAGAATGGTCTTCGGCTTTCCATTGGCGGCAAAAACAGAACCACCAAGCGCGGCGGTGACGGAGGCGATGAAGTGACGGCGGGTAGGCATGGTTGGGAGGCAGTGAAACTGAATTGAACGTTAAAATTCAGGAGGACCGTTGAGATGTTCACACTTCTCCGGCAATCCGGGAATGAAATCGACCACCTGCTTCTGGGCGCGCAGCTTGTCCTGCAATGGGGCCAACGGCACATTCTGCACGGTGGCACCATCCTTCACCGCCAGCGCAGCAG
This sequence comes from Prosthecobacter sp., assembly GCF_044373815.1. Lineage (GTDB taxonomy): Bacteria > Verrucomicrobiota > Verrucomicrobiia > Verrucomicrobiales > Verrucomicrobiaceae > Prosthecobacter. The sequence continues at coordinate 41,749 of NZ_JBIPNG010000001.1, forward strand.
CGATGCCTGCGGCGTGACCGGTGATCATCCACACGCTCTCCAGCCGCAGCGTGCAAAAGGCCACATGGGTGTAGCTCGCAGCGCCGGGCACCAGCAAGTTGGTGCATTCGGAGGCTTTCGGTATCAGCGCCCGATACGGAATCTGATAAGCGTAGCCCATGCGCCAGATGCGGCCTTCATTGACGAACTCGTTTTCATTCAAGGCCACACGCTGAACATGATGGCAGTCGATGAAATGGCTGCTCATGCCGATACTGTCCGGCTTGCGGCGGTCTTCCTGCACATCCTGCTGCGTCACGACATGTTCGCCGCGCATCCGCCGTGCCTCGCGTACGTAGAGCTGATAGGGCAGGCTGCCATTGTCAGTGAACTCATTCTTGTGCAGGCCCAGCGCCTTCATCTCCTCCTGCACGTTCGCAGGCACTGCGGCATCCGTGGCGAGGAAGTGCAGCAGACCGAGCGTGTAATCCATGTGATCCTGGTAAATGCGGGCACGCTCTTCGTAGGTGGCATTGGGCCAGTCAAACTGACCGCCAAAATGTCCCAGAGAGTAGATGGCGGACTGCTTGTTGTTCAGTTCAAACTTGCCATTGCGACGTCCGTAGAGGTCGATGATGTCCGCAAGTTTCACCGGCTTCTTTTGCTGGGTCTGATCGCTAAGCCAGCTGGCCAGCAGCGCGTAACGCTTCTCGTCGTAATGCTTCGGCACTGGGATGGGCACCTGCAGCTTGGGATCCTTTGCCACCGTGAGGCGGAAATTGTAGTTCATCGGTGCACGATGGGCATCGCCTTCATACAAATCTTTGGCCCACGCACTGATACCAGGGAGCAACGTTCCAATCTCATCCACCGTCCGGGCTTGGCGCGCTGTCTTGTCAAAACGGACGCCCGCAGCCTCTTCGCCAAACTCCGCCTTTGCCTCGCGACCGACTGCGTATTTGACACCAGCACGCGCCATGAGATCGCCTTCGTAACCTGCGTCGATGAAGACTTTCGCCTGTAGCTTGGAACCATCCGTAAGGGTAATGGCAGTGATGCGCGCGCCATCTTTTTCCACTGTATCCACCGACGCACCAGAACGCACCTCCACGCCCGCCTCACGCATCATTTCGAGGTAGATTTTTTCGGCGATGCTGGACTCAAAGAAATACTCCGGACCACCGGTCTGATAGTGGGCGCCGAGGCGGCGATAAAATTCATCCGCAAAACCACCGATGGTCCATTTCAGCATGTGCTCGCTCTCGGCAGTGTTGATGCCGCTCGTGCTCAAACCGCCGACGTGCTTCGTCGGCTCAATAAGCACAACTTTGGCCCCTTCACGCGCAGCCACGATGGATGCCGCGATGCCACAGGGCACACCGCCATACACCACGATGTCCGCAGCTTTGAGGTGGGTGACGCAGATCAAACAAGCGAAGAAAAATGTCTTCATGGTGGGTTTAGTGGTTAGACTCGATGAGTTGCAGCGCATCCAGAATCACAAACCCTGCTGTGCCGGTATTGCTGACAGTGATGACTGTTTCAACACCGCCATCAAGCTGCACGCTGCCAATGGTGCGAAACGCCTCCCCAGCGGCCAGCGGCAGCGTTTGATCGACAATAATATCAGTCTTGCGTCCGCCGCATTGAATCGTCACTGGCACCTTTGCTGCACGAGTCTCATGAGGCGAATAGGCCATGCGCAGCTCGTAGCTGCCTGTCTTGAGCGCTTTGCAGCGAAAGATGGCGATGGACTGGCCGTCGGCGCGTTTGTCATCATGGAGATAGCCGGTGCCGATGTGTGGCTTGAAGCCGGAAGAGCGGCTCCATTGGCCCTTGAGTTCGGCCTGCGAGTCATCCAGCACAATGCCGGGAAGGGTTTTTGGATCAACATTCATCGCACCCTTCGCTTCGGGTGGAACATCCGGCAGAACGGGCAGTTCAAGCACCTGTTTCTGCGCCAGAAGCCGCTCACGCAGTGCGGCATACGGAAGTTTTTGCACAGCGAGGTTTTGCTTCGCACTCACAGCGGCGGCAATGCCTGCACTCTGGCCGAGAATCATCCACGTAGGCTCCACCCGGATCGATGAGATGCCCACATGCGTGCAAGACAGCGCAACGGGCACCAGCAAGTTGTCACATTCGGCAAGCTTTGGCGTGATGGCGCGATAGGGAATGTGATATGGATAGCCATGCCGCCGACCCGCCATCCGCACCGGCATGATGGTGCCCTCATCCGTGACCATGTCCTTCGTCCCCACTCGCTGGCAATCGTGCGAATCGATTGGAAAGGATGAGACGATGATGGCATCGTCCTTCTTCGGCTCGTCCATGATGTCTTTCTGCGAAACGACGTATTCACCGATCATGCGCCGACCTTCGCGCACGTAGAGCTGAGGTGACCAATGGCCATAAGCGGGGAATTCATCACGGCAGAGGCCGATCTCCGACATCTGCTGCCGCAGGTGCTCTGGCACGGCAGGATCGGTGCTGAGGAAATGATGCATCTCCAGCGTGTATTGCTTGTGCGCTTCCCAGATTTTCGCACGCATGCCTTCATCTGCCTCGCTCCAGCCGTTGCAGGCTCCCACGAGACCCATGGAGAACTGTTTGCCGATGCCGTTGTTTGCATCAAACTTGTTGCCCGGAAGCGGATAGAGGTCCCACAGCAGATGCGGTTGCTTTTCTTGCGCAAAGTAGCGCCGCACGACTTCAAAGCGTGCAGGGTCATAGTGCGCAGGCTGCGGAAAGGGAACGCGATTTTCCGGGTCTTTCGTGACGCAAAGACGGAAGCTGTACACCATCACGTTCTTGTCGCCCGCCTCATCAGCACCAGCATCTATTGTCGTGATGAGCGGCAGCGGCTTGCCTGCGTCATCAAGGCCCGAGATGGCCAGCTTCGCCTTGGAATACTGCTTTCCGGCCAGAGGCTCGCCGAAGTCCTGCCGTCCTTCGCGGCCAATCGTCCAGCTCACTCCGGCCGCCGCCATCAAATCTCCTTCATAGGTGCCATCCACGAACACCTTGGCTGCGAAATCACCGTCACTTGTGACTAGTTTTGTGATGTGATTGCCTTGTTTTGCCACTGATTGCAAAACTCGCTTCGTCAGCACCTTCACACCGGCTTCATCCAGCATCTGCTGCGTGATCTTTGCCACTATATGAGGCTCGTAGGTCCAGGGTTTGTGATCTTTGTCACTTACGCTGTAAGGCAGTGCGACACCGCGCATCTGGTAGTCTTTTTCGATGCGTGCATGCCATTCCTCGAACAGGCCAAGAACCGTACAGCGCACTGTTTGATTAGAGTCGCTGAAGCAGAGGCCGCCGGTGTTTACGCCGCCGACATGAGCGGTGGGCTCCAGAAGGATGACAGAGGCGCCCTCACGTGCTGCTGCGATGGCTGCGCAAAAGCCGCCCGGGGTGGCTCCATAGACAATGACGTCCGCCTCCGTGGCGGCATGTGCTGAGAAACTGAGTGCAAAGAGAAGCGAGACGAGGCGAGTCATGGTTCACATAAGAACACGCCCCTCTCATTTTGGACATCATTTTGTCCGTTCGGTCACGGCGCGATGCGCTGTCTCCTGTAAAAAACGGGCGTCTGTCGGATCCAGTCCCTTGGGCATGAAGGTGTTGCCTACGGCGCTCTCGCCAAACAGCACCTCGTACCAGACGCAGGCACCGAGGTATTCGCCAGCCATGCTGGCATGATGGCCGTCCATGCCGAGTGCGATTTTACCACCGTTTTTGGGCTTGGCCCAGCGCCAGCCGACGTGCAGGGAGTGTGTCTGATTCGGCAATTCCGGCTGTTTGGCCGCTTTGGGATTGAAGGTGGTATCTGTTTGATAAGCCCAACTCGGATCGGTGTCCGCGAGATGGAAAGCGTCGCCGGTCGGGATGATGCGGGCACCAAATTCTGCGGCGATTTTGTCATAGGCGGAACGCAGGCCGGTATACATCTCCTCTTGTGACTTGAGATCACCTGGCTTGGAGAAGCGTGGATCGTCTTTTCGATATTCCCAGGTTTCGTGCACGAGCAGTTTCGCCTGGGGCGCGTGTTTGGTGATGTAGTCGCGCAACCAGCCTGCGTAGGGCTGATAGGTGGCGAAGTCGTGGCTCTTGATGCTGGCCTGCTGGATGGTGACGTAGTCCCACTTTTGCAGTTCGAGATTTTCCTTCAACCCGCGGCCACTTGTGTAGAGACCCGCCTTGTCCTTCGGGTCTGCTTCATGCTTCTGCGCTTTCTCGGCGTGCACCTGAAATGAGGCACCGCCGATGACGAGGGGCTGATGAATGAGCGTGTGCCCGCCCGCCTTCGCCAGATCGCCGAGGTAATGCGTGGCATTGGCGGAGAAGCTGTTGCCGATGGTGAGCAACTTCACCGTTTTGGCCTCGCCCGCGAAGGACGAGACGCAAAACAGCATCGCAGCGATCAGGACGAACGCTTTCATGCAGCCAAGTGATTAGTGGCAGCCGCAGCCTTCACCACAACCTTTGGAGAACACTTCGGCTTCCGCAGGCACTTCACCGCGTTCGAGGCTTTTGCCGACGTAGCTTGTGACCACTTCGGCGATGCCGCGCAGCACGTCCTGGGCTTCGATGAAGCTGAGGATGGCGGTGTTGGCATCGCACTGATCCTGCAGATCGGTGAAACGGGAAATTTCTTCTCCGCTGGGCTCTTCGCCGTTGTGCTGCTTCTGGTGCAGGGCGCGGCCGAGCGTGGCCATCTCGCGATAGAGAGACACTGCCGATTCATTGGCGAGGAAGGCTTCTGCTTTTTCGCGGGCATTTTTCACGTCGGTGTCGGCCACGAGGGTTTCGCACAGTTCGACGATCTTGGATTTGATTTGGGGGGATGCGGTCATGGGGGAGGCGAGATTATAGGGGAAACGCCTTTGAACAGGAAAAAGTCAGACTTTTTCACCATGCCCGCGCCGCCGCGAGATTCCGCTTGAAGCCCTCGCGCACCAGCGAGAGGTCGGAATCCATGGCGATCCAGGTGAACCCGAGGGCCTTGAGCTTTTCCTTATCATCCGCATGCCGCACGAGGATGCCGCAGCCTTTGCTGTGGTCTTTGGCAGCTTTGACGATGCTGTCCACGCAATCATCATAGCTGCGAGGTGACTGCTGGGCCTTGAGGTCGAAGGACAAATCGGCGGGGCCGATGAAGAGCGCGTCGATACCCTCCACGGCGGCGATTTGACCGGCATTCGCCACCGCCTCGGCGGTTTCGATCTGGGCGAGGATGATCGGCTTGGGCATGGCGCCGTCCGGAAGACGCATGCCATAGCCATAAGCACGCACGGTGCGTGACACGCCGCGATGGCCCTGCGGGGGATAATAGGCTGCGTCCACACAATGCCGCGCCTCCGCGACTGTGTTTACGTGCGGCACCATGATGCCCTGCGCGCCCCAGTCGAGCACGCGAGCAATCAGATCTGGATGCGGAGCACTCACACGCACGATGGCAAGGGTGTCGCTGCCACGCAGAGCGCGCAGTTGATCTGGCAGCGCGGCTTCGGATTCGCAGCCGTGCTCCAGATCGATCAAAACCCAGTCGAAGCCGCACTCGGCGGCGAGTTCAGTGACCGCAGGTGAACCGATTGAAAGAAAGGTGCCGATGTGAGTTTTCATGGATTGGTTGTAGCTCGGTATTCCGATACCGAGAAAACGCCATCGCGGAATCGGAAATCCGCGCTACAACGCCGTCATGCCGCACCAGCCACTGTCGCAGCCTGTTCAAATCCCGGAAAGGCCGGTGTTTACTGCTTATGAGGAAAAGGAGGATTTCTGGCTCATTCCTGGATATGAGCGCAACCTGCCACACTGGCGGTTGATCGGAGCCACATACTTCGTGACCTTTCGACTGGCCGATTCTCTTCCGTCTAAGGTGATTCTGCGCTGGAAGCAGGACGAGTCTCAATGGCTGTTTCAACACGGCATCGACATTCATTGGCAGAATCGTGATCCTGAACGCTTTCGGCAGGCGGTGTCAGGGCTCGACCCATCAGTGCGTGCAGCTTTTCAACGCGAGATGGCGCGTCAGTTTTTTCTCGAACTAGATCAATGTCACGGCTGCTGTGCGCTGAGGCAGCAGGAAGCCCAAGCTCAGGTAGCAGACTCGCTGCGCTTCTTCCATGGACGGCGTTTGTGGGTTGGTGATTTCGTGATCATGCCCAATCACGTGCATGTCATCGCGCAGCCGTTTGCGGGCGTTCAACTGGAAGAGTGGTTGTATTCGGTGAAGCGATTTACAGCCGCGCGTTTGATGCAGGAAGGTAATCTTGAGGAGCGACTGGTGACACGAGCCGGGAATGTCTGGCAGCCGGAGTCGTTTGATCGGGTCATTCGTGATCTTGGTGAATTGCGAAGAACGCGGGATTACATTGCGAAGAATCCAAGGCATCTGCATGAGGACGAATTTCAATTGCACCAAGCGGAGTGGATCGATGCTTTATTGTAATGCGGAGTTTGGTTTCGCGGCGGGGCGGTCGCGGTATCGGAATACCGCGCTACAATGCTGCTTCGGATCTCAGGCAGTGAAGGGCGTGGAAGAGCTTTTTGAGGGTGAATTCGCGCAGAGACTGGCCGGAGGTGCCGGACGAGATGAGGAAGAAGCCATCGTCACGGTCAAAGTAGCCCGCACCCACGCGGATCACGGATTTGACAATCATGTTGCGCAGCAGATGCAGCCAGAAGCGGCGCATATGTTCTGCAGGCAGGACACGGGTGCTTTGATAACCCTCAAAGGCCCGGCGCAGAAACGCATCATCATGAAAGCAGGCGAGGAGCGAGAGATCGTCCATGGGATCGCCGCTGATGGCGTCGTCAAAGTCGATGAAGGCCGAGATCTCGCTTTCGCTGCCGAGGATGTTCCAGAGGGCGAGGTCCTTGTGAACGAAGCAGCCGGTGTCGAGTTGGAGAAGCGACTGATGATTTTCGATCTCGGCACTGATTTCGTCGCTTTGAGATTGCGTGAGGAAGCCGCGGGTGACGAGGAAGGACAGGTGTTGATCGAGGCGAAGATGGAAGTAGTCGGCGTAGGTGGCGTGATAGCCACACATCGACTCATCCAGGATTCCAAAGCCCGGCAGCTTGATCGTCTGCCATTTAGCCACTGCCTCGCCGATACCGAAGGCAATGCGCGGCACATCGAGACGCCCCTGCTTGAACCAGTGATTGAGATCAGGGTCAAAGATGCGCTCCAAGGCTTGCCAGGCGAAGGGGACACGAGACCGCGAAGCATCGCAGGCATAAACCCGCGGTGTCATCACTCCGGCGTCACGCACCCTTGCCAGAAGCGCCGACTCCACGGCAAGCTGGCCGTCCTTTTCAGGGCCGTTTTCGACACGCATGAACATCGACTGTCCGGCCACCCTGGCATTCCAGGTGAGATGATTGCCCTGACCGATTCCTTTGCTCAGCTCAACGACCTGCGTGACGAAATGCCGCTGCAAAGCCTCACCAAGCTGCTGCTCGATTTCGGCATCCGCCGCGCCGCGCATCTGCGTGCCGTGAAACGCCGCTGGGCGGTCGCATTTCCAGTAATAGATGTCGCGTCGGCTCATGATCATGCATCCGGTGTGCGGCGCTTCCACCAGGCGGCCATGAGGCCGCCGACGATGTTTTGCATCACACCGCTGAAGACGGCGGCGGCGGCGGCGAGCGGCATCATGGGAAAATGCTCACGGGCGAGCGCGGCCGCCATGCCACCGTTTTGCATGCCCACCTCGATACTCACCGTGCGAGCGACAGATTCGGGATACCTCAGCACTTTGGGAATGATGTAGCCAACCACAAAGCCAATGACGTGCAGCAGAAATGCAGCGAGAGCCAGACGGCCAAAATGTGAGGCAACGGCGTCGGCACTGGCGGCCACGATGCCACCGCTCACAAGTGTAAAGGCCAGGACGGCAACGGTGGGACCGCAGGCTCCGATTCGATCGGCGGTGCGCGGCAGCTTCCAGCGAATGAGCACCCCAAGCACGACTGGAGCGACCGTGAGTTGCAATGCCGACAGGCACAGGCCCCAGGCATCCACCGGCACATATTTTCCGGCCAGCGCGCTGGTCCACATGGGGGTGAAAAAGAAGGCCAGCAAGGTGGAAGCGAGCGTGAGAACCACCGAGAGAGCCACGTTTGCGCGGGCAAGATAGCTGATCATGTTGGAGGCCATGCCGCCGGGGCAGCTCGAAACGAGGATGATGCCCACCGCGAGTCCGGGCTCAAGTTTCAGCAGCGTGGCCACCAGCCAGCCGGTGAGCGGCATGATGGTGTACTGCGCGAGGAATCCCAGCGCCACGCTGCCGGGCATGCGGGCGATGGCCTTGAAGTCATCCAGGCTCAACGTGAGCCCCATGCCGAGCATGGAGGCCGCGAGCGACCAGAAGATCCACGGCTTGTCGAACCACAGCATGGTCTGCGGGAAGAAGAACGCGAGTGTCGCGAGGCTCACAAGCCACACGGGATAGAGATTGTTAAACCAGTTGAGAAAGCGGGTCATGTGCGGTGATACCAAGAGGATGTGGTGTTGATCAAGGATGGATTTCGCGCAGCGCCACCCCAGTGCCGCTGATCAGCAGCACCAGCTTTTTGAAGTGCAGTTGCTCGCCAGCCAAGACCTCTTTACGATACAAGTTCACGCGATTGATTTCACCGGGGAAAAGCTGCACCTCGGGTGCATCCATCTTCGTGAAACCGGCGCTGGCGAGTGCTGCTTCCTGGCTCGCAGCCTGTGGCCGAGGGGACGGCGTGAGTGCGTAAAGCGTGCCCGGCTTGGTGATCTCCACGTCAATCTTCTCGATGCCTGTGCGCAGAAATGGCAGGCCGCTGATCTGCTCAAGCAAGGCTTCAATCACGTAGTCACGGTCCGTGAAGAGCTTCACTCCCACCTTCATCACCGCAGCTTCCACCGGCGGTGGCGCAGGCCAGACGATACGCTTTTGCCCAGCCTGCGGCTCGAACTGCGCTACGTCTTCGAGTTTGCCAAACATGATGCGCTCTTTGCGGCTCGCGTCTTTGTCTCCCTGGGTCACGACGAGCCAGATAGCACCTTCGTGTTCGTGAAAGGTCGGATATTGAAAGGACTGAAGCGTCTCGAAGCGGTATTTGCGCTCCCACGTTTTTCCGTCGCGCGAAACGTCCACATTGAACACGCTGCGGCTGACGCCCTGGATGCGGGTGGACTCCTGCCAGCCGAGGTAATAAACGCCACCGAACTTGTCGAAGGTCGGTTTCGAGTTCGCGCCATTCGGCACGATGGGCAGCGGCTTGCCCACGCTCCACGTTTTGCCATCGGCGCTGGTCGAGAAATGGTAGTTTCCCTTGTCGTTGCGGCAGATCGCCATCCATGTGCCGTCGGGCAGACGGTTCACGGCTGATTCGCTCAAGGCCTCCGACTGAGGCTCGTTGAAATGGCCGAGAACCTCAAAGGTCTCCAAGTCTTCATGAACCTGAGACAGTGCGTTCTGTTTGCCGCTGAAGTTGTTCAGGGCGACGTAGGTCTTGCCGTCGAACTTCTTGAACGAATCAAAGATGAAGAACGAGGAGTCCAATGCTCGCTTGGCAAAGCCCTGCGCCGCTGCATCGGCATGAAAATACTGGGGCTGGAAATCAAAGGTGCCCGCCGCTGTCTTCAGCTTTGCCTTGTGGATCGTGGGCACGAAGTCGCCGGACTTCAGATCAAAGTCGCGATACCACATCTGCGACTGCCGCTTTCCGGGATCTTCGCTGGTGAAGTAGCAGCGCAGAGTGTTCGCATCCTTCTGCAGGATTCGCGGCACGAAGCATGCGCCCACTGGCAGAGTCTCGTTTCCAAACCTCTGTTCGCCCTTGGCAAAGTCGATCACTTTTTCCAGAGCAAGCGTCTTGAGGTTCACGATGGAGAGAGTCGCGTAAATTTCCGGCCAGCCTGCGCTCTCCCCTGCCCTCACGTCATTGGCTTCGGTGACGATGTAGGCACGCTCACCCACACACACAAACTCCGCATCATGCGCACCTTTCACGCGCGGCGCGGAGGTATTGACGAGTCGCTGCATGACGATGTCGCCTGCGAGCGCCGGGTCCCAGTTGGCGGGGAGGAGTGAAGGCTTGTGTAGCTTGTTGATCGACTGCTTCAGCACCACCGCACCTGACACGTTTTTCCCTGCGAGCACGTCTTCCTCTTTGAACTTCGCCAGCAAGATCTCGCCATCGCCTTGGCGGTCGCGGTCGTAGGTGATCCAGATGAGGCCGTCCTTGTCCTGCACGCCGTCGGGGTAGGAGACGCCGGAACGCTCGTCCAACAGGAGGCCTTCGTTCCATTTTTGGCCATCGTTGGTGGAGAGTTGGGCGTAAAGATGGCTGCGGCCCTTAAACTTGTAGTGATTGATGAGCAGCAGATTGCCGGAGGCAAGACGACGGATGAAGAACCGGGAGCCTGGATTGGAGATGCGGGTAGCTTTCGGCTCCGCCCAAGTGCGGCCTTTGTCAGATGAGTGGCTTTCCCAGAGGAAGCCGCTGCCTGTGCGGCTGAGGAGCCAGAGACGACCGTCCTTGAGTTCGGTGATCATGCATTCGAGCGCCCATTTGGGCATGCTGAGCGCGCCGTGGAGTTTCCATGTCTTTCCTTCGTCGTTCGAGATGCCCACGCCTTGGAGTTGATCTGCGAAGGGGAACCATGCGTGGATCGGCTCGGTGGCATGTGTGA
>NZ_JBIPNG010000470.1:0-5209 GCF_044373815.1 Prosthecobacter sp.
TCTGCTCGAAGGTACTCGCTATGCCGAAGCCTCCCGAGTCGCGCTCGATTCTCTGCGTGCCTTGAAGCCCACTGACTCCATCCCGCCGCGCCTCATGCAGCGGGCGCTGCATGCCACTCGTGCCGCAGGAGAATCCGCCGAACTCCTGCCCTGGATCGAGCGCCAGCTGCGCACCTGCCCAGACCACCAGCGCTCACTGAAAGAGCTCGCTTCGGCAGCAGCCATCGACCCTGAATATCGCCGCTGGCTGAACGAAGGCGCCAGCATCGCCGATCTCAATCATCTGACCAGCATCGCCTGCGAGATGTACTTCCGTCTCGCAGCCATCGGTGAAACCCATGTGCTGGCACGCTTGCACGCTCTGGCCACCCAGATCGGGCACGGCAAAGAACTGACCGAAGTGCTCGCCAGCCTGCATGGCCGCTTCTCTCCTGTGCAACTGGCACAGGCGCTGACAGACGGCGATGCACCTGCGGCTGCTCGCACACTGCTCGCCACCCACCTCCAGTCATCGCCCGATGACCGCGCAGGCTGGCGTTTGCTCACACAGCTCGACATCATGCTGCGCGGCGAATCCTCCGCTCCGATGCTGTGGGAAGGCTTCCTCAAACGCTTCCCCGACGATGCTCCCGCTTTGCAGCACCTCGCCAGACTGCAAGTCTCCGCAGCGCAGGCTTCCCAGGCCCTGCGCACACTGCAGTCCATCCCCGGCGCGCAGCTCGATGCCCCCACGCTTCGCCTCATCGCCGCTCTTGCCATCCAGCTCGATGACATTCCCGCCGCCCATCGTGCGCAGCAGCTTCTCATCGAGTCTTCACCCCACCCCGCTGTCAGCGATGTCCTCGCCCTTGCCACCACCACGCTTCAGCATCCTGAAGGTGGAGCGGCACAGGCGGCATTGACGGATGCTCTCGCCAAACTTCCCGCCGGCACCGCGCTCCACCAATCCCTCACCGCCTTGTCCGGCATCAGCGAAGCAACGCCTTTCAATACAGCGGCAAAGACCGAATAAAGACCGCAGTTGATTCGCTGCGTGTCGGAGTCACGTTCAGCGCATGAACCTCCGTTACGTCTTCCTGCTCCTCCTGCTCATCCTCACCACTGCCGGTTGCAGCACACTTCCACGTGATGAATACGCTCGCCGTCAGGTTTATGAGCGACGCTTGCGCAGTCTCGAATTCCCCGTCAGCCGCGCCCGCCTCTACAAAACCCTGCGCCCAGCTTCACCCGCATCTCCCACCGGTCAAACCGGCTCAGGCCTCCTCACCGGCAGCGAATTTTACCGCCTGGACGACATCTTCGTGGTCGAAATGTCCGTCGTGTACAAAGCGGTGACCGGTATCGACGACTACCTCAATCCCGCCCCCACCGTCGGCAGCCAGGTCCGCTCCATTCTCGATGCCTCTCGCAGCATCGAAAACTTCATGGATCGCGGCACCCCGGAACATCCAGCTGACATCATTCAAAAAGCACGCATCCTGAAGCGCCCGGTCATGCGCTATTAATCCGGTCTCACCCGTGCTTTTTGATGATCTGAATGAAGTCCGGCAAATACTCCTTCGCCTTCTTCTCCCCCACCCCGCGAATCTTGAGCCCCGCCTCAATCGTCTTCGGTTTTAGTCGCGTCATAAACTCCAGCGTTTGATTGCTGAAAATAATATAAGGCGGCACGCCTTCAGATTCCGCCAGAGTGCTGCGATGCCGCTTGAGCTTCTCAAACAGCGCATCATCAAAACCAAGCTCACGCGCGGCCAGTTCTTCATTCATCGCCGTCTTGCCCTTCGGCTTCGTCACCGGCGCATGCATCGAAGGCCAGCGCATCTTCACGTTCAGGCCCTTTTTCATCACCTCCGCGCCGCGTGAAGTCAGCGTGACTTTCGGATACTCACCGCTGCTGGTCTCGATGAGCCCGAGCTTTTCAATTTCGGCAAACAGCGGGTTAAGCGCATGCGTGCCCACATCCTTGAGCAGCCCATAAGTCGTGAGCTGGTCATGCCCCGCGTCCACGATCTCCTTCGACTTGCTGCCCACCAGCATCTGGATGATACGCCCTTTGCCAAAACGACCTTCCCAGGTGCCATCCGCGTGCTTCGTGGACATTCGCGCAATACCGCTCAGCGCCTGCCTCAGCATGGTAACCTCGTCCGCTCCCCCTTCACGCGGTGGCTGCACGCCCTCCGCCCGGCACACATCGCAGGTGCCGCAGGGTGTGCTTTCGCTCTCACCAAAGTAGCGCAAAATCTGCTCCTGCCGGCAGGCCTTGTCGTCATAGCAGAGCTCGACCATCGCCTTGAGCTTCGAGCGGTCACGGCGGTCTTTCTCCTTGAGGGCGTCCGTGTCGAACTTCAAATCTCGCGTCAGCACGTTCGGCTGCAGCAGCCTCGTGCCACGGATGCGTTTGCCGGGAATGTCAAAGCGCTCGATGTAGTCGTTCCGGTTTAGGAAACTCAGAGCCGAGCCGATCGCCATGCTGTTCTTCGCGCCGGAACGCTCCGTGATGTCATCAATCGAAGCCTGCACCTCATGATTGGAGTCCGCCGCATTCAGCAGCGTCTGGTACACATTGCGGATGATGTCCACGCTGGGGTTGTTCCCATCGATGAAGAACTCCTGCGTCTTCGTGTCGGCAAAATTGAAGAACAGATCGCACTGCGAAGGCTCGCCATCGCGTCCCGCACGGCCCGCCTCCTGGTAGTAGGCCTCCACGCTTCCGGGCACATCGAAGTGCACCACAAACCTCACGTCAGAGCGGTCGATGCCCATGCCAAACGCGTTCGTAGCCACAGCCACATCCGCCTTCTTCGTGATGAACTTCGTCTGCCGCGACTCACGCTCCTTGTCATCCAGCCCGCCATGGTACTCGATCACCTTGATCTTCCACGAACGCAGCTCCTCGCCCACCTCCTCCACCCGTTTGCGCGTGGAGCAGTAGATGATGCCCGTCTTGAACTGCGTGATGATCTTCTTCAGCCGGTCATACTTGTCTGAGTTCGATTTCGTATGAACAATGTTCAGGCTCAGGTTCGGCCGCTCAAAGCCACGAATCGTCACAAACGGATCACGCAGCGCGAGCGTCTGCAAAATATCGTCCCTCACCTCCGGCGTAGCCGTCGCGGTCAGGGCCACCACTTGCGGCCGATCCAGCTGCGCCAGCGCCTCGCCCAGCCGCATGTAATCCGGTCGAAAATCATGCCCCCATTGCGAGAGACAGTGCGCCTCATCCACCGCCACCAGCGCGATCTGCACCTGCCTCAGCGCATTCGTAAATGCCCGGCTGCGAAACCGCTCCGGCGCCACATACACCAGCTTGTAATCCCCACGCCGCAACGCTTCGATGCGCTCCTGCTGCTCCCCCAGCGAGATCGAGCTGTTGATCAGCGTCGCAGGAATACCCCGCCGCTCCAGCGCATCCACCTGATCCTTCATCAAGGCAATCAGCGGACTCACCACCACCGTCACGCCGTCCATCACCATCGCAGGAAGCTGATAGCACAGGGATTTGCCGCCACCGGTGGGCATGATCACCATCGTGTCGCGCCCGCTCAGGATGCTCGCCATCACCGTTTCCTGACCGTCCAGGAACTCCCGAAAGCCAAAATACTTCTGCAACGCCATCTTGGCGTCGTGAATGGGAGTGGAGGCTGCTGTTGGGAGAAGTTCGGACACGGACGCTCGATCATGCATGCAAGGAGGAATGCCCGCAAGAACCCTCAAAAATTAACCTCCGCGCAAATCACCGGCTTGTTCAATTTTTTGCATCCTTTTGCACCTCTTTGCGGCCACTCAATGCTCATCCTTCTTCCCCGCCGCCTTCGGCTTCAGTGAAGGCGTAAAGCCATACTTCTCCCCCGCCTGACGCAGGCATTTCACAATATTGCTCTCCTCCAACCCCAGCGCCGCCTCAAGGTTGAGCCCGCTCGTCTTGGGCATCTTCTCCGCCTTACGCTCGCGCACCATCGCAAGGGTTCGCGCCAGTTCCGTGCCGGGCTTGTCAGGGAAAGTGGCCCAATAGGTCGGTTTGAGGCAGTGAATGTCGAGCGGATCACGCGTGATCATCTCCAAGTGGTAGTCGATCTGCGGATTATACTTCTCAAACAAAGCAAACATCCGCGGCAGATCCAGGATGCCCTCTCCCAGCGGCACTTCGGCCAGCAGAAAACCCGTCGCCGTCTCCTGCACCGCCATGTCCTTGATGTGCGTGGTCACCGCAAAAGGCGCGAGCGTTTCAACGACCGTCATCGGATCTTCCAGCAAAGCGATGCTGTTGCCCGTATCGACACACGCACCCATGTGCGGACTGCTGAGTCGGCCCAGCACCTCCGCGAGCTCCGCCGCATGAAAATCCTTGTGATTCTCAATGCCAATCTTCACCTTCTGCCTCCGCGCCACCGGCTCCGCAAGCTGCATGGACTTAAATGCCCCGTCCTTCCAGTGCTTGAAGTCCTCAAGGCTGGTAAACAGCTCATAGCGCCTGCCGCCCGTGGCCGAACGAAAAATCGTGGCTCCCGCCTCCTTGGCGATCCGCACCTCCTGCTCAAAGCGCCCCACATCATTCTCATTCTTCGGCAGAGTGATGCTGCCCTCCAGCTTCATGCCATAAGATTCACAGGTCGCGCGCACCTTGCCCGCAAACTCACTCGTCCACCCACCCACCAGCGTCTGCACCGCCCCCACGCCAAGGTCACGCACATGATCCAGAACATCCAGCGCATGCTCAAACGGCGGATACTTCAAATGGGAGTACTTCCCCTGCCAGCGCTTCCAGTACGAATGAATCACAATCCCCATCTTCTTCCCCCGCAGGGCTCCCGATGAAGGCAGCACAGCCGCGAAAGCAGCAGCAGAGGTGAGAAAAGTACGACGGGTCATGCGGCTTCAGTGAACGTGCATCAAAAAGAAATCATTTCTCCCACTTGATCAGCAATCTTCCTGCCGAAACAACAATTCACGTATTTAGTTTTGAAGGGGCGCAGCCATGAGTCGCAGTCAGCTAAGGAGATGTGTCGCTCGCATTCGATCCAACTCCTCAGCACCAAAGGTGCGGCCTGTCGCAGCCCAGGGCATGCCGAGCCTGGGCGAGGTCGCCCTGGGTCAATGTCACGCGTTTTCGGGAAGCAAACCCAGCACCTTCTTCGCACACCGCGTCCACCAGCAGCGTGTGCAAAGAGTTCCGCCGCACCAAGCGAGTGCCGCCAGCTCCAAACTCACG
>NZ_JBIPNG010000471.1:0-5208 GCF_044373815.1 Prosthecobacter sp.
ACGGTTCCAACGACTTCAAGCGCACGCTGGATTCGCTCGCGGGGAAAATCCGCGAGAGCTGAACCACGCTCCCACGCGTGGTCTGGAGCATCGAGAACGCACGAGCGTTTTGGAGTGCTCCAGTCCTCTGGGGCTTTGTGAAGGCATAGAGACGTTCGAAAGCGCCGGAGGACCGGCGCATTGATTCGCTGCGCTCACCCTCCGGGCAGCCTGCGGCTGTCTATTTGCCTTCGGCGGTCTTCGACCCGCTTCGCTCCGATTCCTGGACGCTGGCGCGAGTCTGGAGTGCGGAGTTGCATTGCTGTGGCCTACTTCTTCTCCAACGCGTGCTCTTTTAAGATCTCATCGACCATGTAGAAGATGGCGCGGTTCTTGGTTTCCTCGCGGACGCGTTTGACGTCTTCGACTTTCACCATGGGGAGGTTGTTGCCGAAGGACTGGTGGACGTAGGAGATGACGCCGGCGACTTCTTCATCCTTGAGCAGGGGGCCAAAGCCCATCATCGGCGGGGTGCCTTTTTCGGGGCCGTATTTTTTGCCCTGGAAGTCGAGCGGGCCGAAGAGGCCTTTGAGCACGATCTTGATGACGCGGTCGCCGTTGCCTTCGAGCCAGTTGCTCTTGGCGAGGCCGGGGTAGATGTTTTCCACGCCTTTGCCGTCGGCCTGATGGCAGGTGACGCAATGGGCTTCGCGGTTGAAGACTTCCTTGCCGAGGTCGTAGAGTTTCTTGTCGGCGGCGGAGAGTTTCTTGTCGGTGGGGCCATAGCTGGCATCCGGGGTGGCGCGGAGGCGGGCGGCGAGGAGGGGCTCTTTGCCGAGGACGTCCTTGCCCTCAGGCAGGGAGGTGAGCTGCTTCATGGTCTCGCGGAAGCAGTAGTCGATGTAGTAGTCTTTTTCCATCATGACGAGCTTGGTGAGCTCGATGGCCTTCATGACGTCCGGCCCTTTGACAAAGCTGAGCGCGCGGATGGCCTCAAGGCGGACGCGCGGGGCGCTGTCTTTGACGCCGGCTTCGAAGATGGCGAGCGTGTTGGGCACGCGGTCGCTCCAGTAGCCGGCGACGCGGATGGCCTGGGCGCGGGCGCGTGGCTCGGGGGACTTCAGCACGGCTTCAAGCAGGGGGATGTTCACCACGTTGTGCCACTGGTGCACCCACAGCGCTTCGAGGCGGTTGTGCTCGTAGTTTTTGTCCGCCTTGTCGAGTGCAGCTTCCCACTTCTGCACGGCGGCGATGACTTCCTTGGAGTCATGCGTATCGAGTTCCACTTTGGCGTGCTGGCGGACGCTGTCTTCGTGCTCCTTGAGGAGTTCGAGGAGGTTCGCGATGGATTCGCCGTGGATCTTTTTTGGGGTGAGCAGCGGGCGGGCAGGGTAGGTGAGGCGGTAGATGCGGCCATGCTGGTGGTCGCGGTTCGGATCGCGCAGATGGTGCTGCAGGTGGCCGATGAGCATTTGCGACCAGTCCATGACGTAGAGCGAGCCATCGGGGGCCACTGCGACGCCGCTGGGGCGGAAGTTCGGATTGGCCTTCACGTCGGTCTGCAGCATGGCGGGCTCCCAGGTCTCGCCTTTGAGGCCGGAGCCTTCTTCGGTGACCTTGGCGCGGAAGATGCCCTGGAAGCCGATGACGTTCGTGTTCAGGAAGGTGCCCTGCCAGTCTTCGGGGAAGTGGCGGCTGCTGAGGATGGCGGTGCCGGGGGTGGGGCGGGAGGGTCGGTTCCAGAACTCCTTCATCTTGGGGTGAGCGCCGCTGTCGAGGTGGCCGCTAAAGGCGGGGGCGAAGTAGTTCGCATTGCCGGTGGCGTCGGTGATGATGTCGTTGCCCCAGTAGTCGAACACGCGGCCGTGAGGATTGGCGAAGCCGTAGGGCACGTAGCGGTCAAAGCGGTAGCTGCGGGGCTCGAAGCGGTAGATGGCGCCGTTCACATTGCGGATGGGGCCTTTGAGGGTCTCGACATTGGTGCGGTGGAAAACGCCGTCGCTGAAATACAGGGCGCCGCCGGGTTCGTAGCAGATGGAGTTGGTCTCGTGGTGGGAGTCTGCGGCGTCGAGGCCATTGACGATGCGCTCTTTCCAGTCGCCTTTGCCGTCGCCGTCCGTGTCGCGCACGAACCACATGTCGGGGGACTGCATGACGAGCACGCCGTCTTTATAAAGCTGGAAGCCGGTGGGGCAGTTCAGGCCGTCGAGGAAGGGGGTGCACTTGGTGAACTTGCCGGTCTTGGGGTCGATGTCGAAGACGAGGAGCTTGTCGAAGACCTTGGTGGTTGGCGTGGTCTCAGGGTAGGTCGGCCAGGCGGCGACCCAGAGGCGGCCGCGGGTGTCGAAGTTCATCTGCACGGGGTTCACCAGATCGGGGAACTCCACTTCGGAGGCGATGTAATCGACCTTCACACCTTCAGGGGTGGTGAGGTGTTTCAGTGCTTCCTCGCCGGTGAGGTAAGGGACGGGCTCGGGGCGGTTTGGCGCCACGGCAGGCACGGGCGGGAGGTTGTCGTCCTTCACTTCGTAGCTCCTGCCCTGCGCGGTGGCCCAGACGGCCTTGTCGCGGTTCGCGGTCTTCACATCGCGCTGAGCGAGCTCGGCACCGACGATGGTGGCGTTGTCGATGCCGTTGGTCTTGGTGATGGCGTCGGCGTACTTGATGCGGGAGCGCTGGCCGAAAATATTGAACTGATCGACGGTGCGGTAGCGGTGATGCCACTGGACGTTTTTCTCCAAGACTGCGTCGCGGATTTTGGCGATGTAGGGATCGTCAATGCTCGGGGCCTCTTTGCCGAAGAGGGCCTTGAACTGAACCGGGGCGAGGGCTTTGTCGCCTGCATCGGAGAGGTGCACACCGTCAATGGTCAGCGGCTTGGCGGCGCTGGTGTAGAGGGACTGGGAGGCGGCGAAGAGATCGACAAACGGCACGTTGTTGGCCTTGGCGACTTCCGCCATGGCGGCGGTGTAGGCGGCGATGTTTTTGTTGTTGGCGGAGCCGTCTGAGAAATCGGCGCTCTTGAGGTTTTCCTGTGCGATGGGGGAGAGCAGCACCACGCGGGGCTGGCCCTTGCCGTAGTCGGCGCTGAGCTGCTTTTTGAGATATTCATCCAGCGCTTTTTTGAAATCCGCCAGACCGGCCTCGCCTTTGAAGGACTCATTGTGGCCCCAATAGGCGAAGATGACGCTGGCATGGAAGTCCGCGCCGGCAGTGTAGGTCACCTCGGTTTCGCCCACCTTGGTGGTCATGGTGCCGGGCTTCATGTTGAGGAAGTACTCGGTGGTGGGCACCTCATCGCTGCGGGGATGCACGTTCACTTCATCAGCGGCGAAACCGAGATTGCGCACGGTGAGCTCGAGATCCGGGTAGGCCTTGTGAATCAGCGACTCCAGCCAGCCATGGTGCTGCTGCCGGTCCGCCAGACCACTGCCGACGATGGCGATGTTGTCGCCCTTTTTGAGTTCGATCTCAGCCTGGAGCGAGACAGTGAGGGCGAGGAGGATGGAGAGCAGTTTCTTCATGTGGGTTGGAAACGGAAGGGCAGTGCAATACGGGCCAGCAGCGTCAATGTTTGCCAGACAAAGCACAAGTTTCGCCTTGGGCCGAGGGCATCATATATGTTTACTCTCACAGGCGATTGTGATAAATACAACAAATGCCCGTGAAATCCCGTCTGATTTTTGCCTTCGCCGCCACTCTGTTGCTGAGCAACTGTGGTTTGATCGGCACGGCATTGCGTCTGGCTCCTTATGCCCTGATGCTTGCTGACGAGAATGGTAAGGGGACGACTGCCCGCAAGACGCTGGAAATGCGCGGACGCGAGGTGCAGGCCAGGGGAGATCGCGAAATCCGTCCAGCGGCTGGAAGCTCCAGTTCCCACATGGCTTTCAAGCCATGAGCATCTTTTGTTTACAGAATCGCAACGTCATGATAAACACGAAGTTAATGAAATTCGCCCGTCTCAGTTTTCTCATTTTGCTTTCTTCAGGTCTGACCAGCTGCCAAACGTGGGAAGCTTTAAAGAACTGCGCTCCGGTGAAAGCTTTCGATGAAACCGGTGCCGCCATGCTGAACATGCTGGGCGATAACAATCTGCCAGCAGACGGCAAATCTGGTTCATTGCAGGATCGTGCGAGCAAGGTCGAAAGCCGCGGCATCTACGCAGCACGCAAGGCGGCACCCGCCAGTGTTACGGCTCGACAGAGTGTGGTGGCACGCTAGTGTCTGGGTCGTAAGACATGGACTGGCACCGCATACGCTCTGATTTCCCCATCCTTGATCAGCAGGTGAATGGTCACCCGCTCGTTTATCTGGACAGTGCGGCCAGCAGCCAGAAACCGCGTGCAGTCATTCAGACGCTCTCGCGCTACTACGAGCGTGACAACGCGAACGTCCACCGCGCCCTGCACGAACTCAGCAACCGTGCCACCGAGGCCTTTGAGGCGTCGCGGAAAAAAGTGGCGCGCTTCATCGGTGCAGCATCTGAGGACGAGATCATTTTCACTCGTGGCACCACCGAGGGCATCAACCTCGTCGCGAACACCTGGGGCACTCAGAATCTGCGGGCAGGGGATGTCATCCTCATCACCGGCATGGAGCATCACAGCAACATCGTCCCGTGGCAGCTGCTCGCCCAGCGCACGGGCGCGACGCTCAAATACATCCCGGTGCTGGATGACGGCACGCTCGACTCCGCCGCCATCGAAACTCTGCTCACAGAGCAGGTGAAGCTCTTTGCCTTCGTTCATATTTCCAATTCCCTCGGCACCATCAATCCTGCCAAGGAACTCCTTGCCAAGGCAAAAGCCCTCGGGGCTGTGACGCTGCTGGATGGCGCGCAAAGCGCCGGCCACATGCCCATCAATGTGCGCGACCTCGGCTGCGACTTCTTCGTTTTCTCCGGCCACAAGATGTGCGGCCCCACCGGCATCGGTGTGCTGTATGGCCGCATGGCCTTGCTGGAAACCATGCCGCCTTGGCATGGTGGCGGCGAGATGATTCTGACGGTCACCATGGAGAGCAGCACCTACAAGGCGCCGCCGCATCGTTTCGAGGCGGGCACGCCTGACATCTCCGGTGTCATCGGTCTCGGTGCAGCCATTGATTATCTGGAGGCCATCGGCCTGGAAAACATCCAGCGCCACGACCACAATCTGGCCAACTACGCCGTGCAGCGCATGAGCGAGGTGCCCGGCATCCGCATCCTTGGCCCGCAAAACGGTCACC
>NZ_JBIPNG010000090.1:0-17356 GCF_044373815.1 Prosthecobacter sp.
GCGAGCAGTATGAACAACGTCTGGCTGAACGACAGAACGCGCTGGTGCACCTGCTGCGACGCTGCGGAGTCGAGCGCATCACGGTACGCACTGACGAGGACTACGCACCCGCCCTGAAAGCCTATTTCCGTTCGCGCAAAAGGAGGAAACGCGGATGAAGCCCACGCTTTACTTCCTGCATCCCCTATTGGCGCAGTTTCAGGGCCCTAGCCCGCTGCCGCATCCTGAACTGCCACCGCCTGACAGTGTGCAACTGCCGCCCCCCTGGTGGATTCCATGGGCGACCCTGCTGCTGCTTTGTCTTTTGATCGCCCTGATCGTCTGGCTGCTTGTGCGACCGAAAGAGACGCCATCAGCACCTCTGCGGCAGCCGTGGAGTTCAGCCTTTCGCGCGTTGAATGAACTGCGCGCACGCATTCAATCCATCCCGCCGCAGGACATGAGCCACCGGATCTCGCAGATCCTGAGGCGCTACCTGCAGGAGCGCTACTCCGTGCCGGCGCCAGCCCGCACAACACGCGAACTGTTTGATGGAAAAACAGACCGGCAGCCCGGCATGCCGGTGCCGCGCTCCCAGGGAATGTGGCGTGAACGGTTTGAGCCTGTGGCTCATTTGTGCGACGAGATCTCGTTCATGCCAGCCCCACGCACGGAAGAAGAATCGACCATGCTCATCGATCAAGCGCTCGCACGCATGCAGGAGGAGAAACCATGATCATTCCGGGGTTTTCTGCATTTCAGATTTTCCACCCGCTGTGGCTGCTGCTGCTGCCCTTGGTGCCACTGCTGGCGATGCTGCGTGGTGCACGCGGCAAACGGGCTGCCATCAAATTTCCCACCGCTTCCCTGCTGGGTGAACTCGGCAGACCAGCGCGCAGCAGCCTTGGAGGCTTCGTCTTTGGACTCATTCTAACCAGCCTGATCTTCGGCATCCTGGCGCTGTCGCGGCCGCAGAAAATTTTGTCTTACGAAGAGGAAAAAGCCGATGGCATCGCGATCATGCTGACGGTGGACGTCTCGCTGTCGATGCTGATCGAGGACTTCTACATCGGGGGGCAGCCCGTGAACCGCCTTACGGCGGCCAAGCGCGTGATGTCAGACTTCATCAAAGGCCGCCGCAGCGACAAAATCGGGATCGTGGCCTTTGCCGGGGAAACCTACCTGCCCTGCCCGCTCACGCTTGACCGCGACTGGCTGATCAACAATCTCGACCGTGTGCAGACCCAGCGTGTGGGTGACGGCACAGCCATCGGGTCCGGCATCGCATCCGCCGCCAACCGCATGCGCCGCGAAAAATCGCCGAGCAAAGTCATCGTGCTGCTGACGGATGGAGCGAACAATTCGGGCCGGCTCAGCCCGCAGGATGCAGCGAAGCTGGCGGCCACGCTCGGCATCAAGATCTACACCATCGCCATCGGCACGCCGGGCATTCACAGCATCCCGGATCCCCGGCGCGGCACGTTCACTCCGGTGGGACAGCAGTTGTTTGATGAAGGTACGCTCAAAGAGGTCGCAGCCATCGGGAGCGGCCAGTTCTACATGGCGCAAAACCTGAGTTCGCTCAGCGATGTCTTTGGCACCATCGACAAGCTCGAAAAAACCAAGATCGAACATCACAAAATCATCGAAACCGAGGAGCTGTTTCCCTGGCCTCTTGCGGTTTCTGCCATCGCGTTGTTTCTCGCGCTGCTGCTGTCTTTGACCGTTTTGCACTCGGCGCCTGAGCCGGTCGCCACCTGATTGTCATGAGTTTTGCCCATCAACACCTGCTCTGGTTCCTACTGATCATTCCCGCACTGGTGGGAATGAAGGTGCTGGTGGATGGGCATGCATCCAAGGCAGAACGCCTTTTCACTGCGGTGCGTCTGCGCCCGACGCTCGTCATGGGCCGCTCACTGTGGCGTTCATGGTTTGTTTATGCTTTGTACATCATGGCCATGGCCTGTCTCGTCGTCGCCGTGGCCCAACCGCGCTGGGGGGAGGAAAAGCTCGAGGTTCCGGACAAGGGGCGCAACATTTTCATCGCCATCGACACCTCACGATCCATGCTCGCGCGGGATGTGCCACCTGACCGCCTCACGCGGGCACGACTGGCAGCGCATGACCTTGTGATGGAGCTCAACGGAGAGCGAGTAGGCCTGCTGGCCTTTGCCGGCCGCGCCTACCTGCAGGCGCCGCTCACGACAGATCATGACGCCATCATTGAGTCGTTGCTAGCCTTCGACCACACGATCATCGAGTGGGGTGGGAGCAATCTGGCTGACCTGTTGGAGGTGACGCTGCGTGCGATCAAAGGCCTGCCAAAGAGCAATTACGCGCTGGTCATTTTCAGTGACGGCGGCGATGCAGACGCGAACCTCGTTCCCTACATTCAGCGACTGACCGCTGCGGGAATCGTTGTCGTGACCGTGGGTGTGGGCACCGATACAGGCACGCTCATTCCAAACCCTGAGGTGGAAGGTGATTACATCCGAGACGAGGCCGGCAATGTGGTGAGGTCACAACTTCAAAGTGGTGTGCTGCAACAGCTGGCCACCGCCACCGGCGGACGCTTCCTTAAACTAGACACCCGACCACTCAACCGGCAGTCCATCCAGCCCGTGCTCGACCGTCTGACGGAGCAGGAGTCCGCCAACCGGCAGACTTCGAGGCCGATTGAGCGCTTTGCCTGGCCGCTGAGTCTGGGTATATTCCTCCTCATGCTTGCCTGGATCATCAGCGCCCTGCCCCGCCCTGCCGCACGCCCGGTCGTGCTGGCACTGGCTGTTGCCGCCTTTGCACCTGCGCCTCCTGCGCAAGCCGCTGGAGCAGGAGGGATGCTCGCCGCTCTTTTTGCAACGAGCGGGCCTACACCGGATGAGGCGCTTAAAGCACTCAAGGCCGGTGATTTCAAAAAGGCCCGTGACCTCTACGGGAAGCTGCTGGAACGCGAGGACTTCGACGCGCATTCCCGGGAAGAACTTCTCTACGGTCTGGCCACGACGGAGCATGACCTCACCAACTACGATGGTAGCGTCAAGAACTTCAGCGAAGTGCTCCACACGGAAGACAAATCCCTGCGTGCACGTGCGCATCGCGGTCTCGGCCAAACGCTGTATGATCAAGGCGTGCGAGGTCTGCAGCAGCAGCCCAAGATCACGCTTCAACGCTGGACCGACGCGCTGCGCCATCTGGATGCAGCGCAGGACCTCGACCCTGAGAACAAGGAACTGCGCGAGAACCGCGAACACGTGGACAAAATGCTGGCACAGCTGCGTCAGGTGATGAAGCAGATGGAAGAAAAGCAGGGCAAAAAAGGCGACAAAGGCAAGAAGGGGCAAAAGGGCGACAAAGGTCAAGGCCAGCAAGGTAAAGAGGGAGACGAGGGAGATGCTGGCCAAGAGGGCAGCGACCCGAACGGTGAGGGTGAACCCAAGGAACAAAAAGAGGGCAAAGGTGAAAAGAAGGAGGCTGATGACGGCATCGGCGGCAAGGATGCCAAAGAATTGCCCGAGGGCCGGCTCCAAGCCGCAGGCAACAACCCAGGCGAAAAAGAAGGCCAGCAGGGCAAAGAAGGCGAAAAGCCCGGCGGTGACGACAAGAAAAAAGCAGCCAAGGAAGGTCTGTCCGATCAACGCAACCCGCGCACCGGTTATACCCCCGGAGAGGCGGAAGGGATCATCCGCCAGTACATGGACGAGATCACTGCGCCGCTGACCAACCGCTACCACACCCCGCCGCCGAATAAAAAAGACTGGTGAGCAGCCGCCTTCGGCAATGACGAACGAAATTTCCAAGCTCGAATGATTCAAAGCCTCCATCCCCACTCAATCCAGGCACGGTCCGAATTCATGGCCGGTATTCCGGGGGTTCGTCCCCGGAAGTTCATCCCGCGTTCCATCTTGCTGCAGGCTCTGCTTTTTCTGACAATCCTTATTTCCAGCGGCTCCGCGGCAACGGTGCGTGCTTATCTCCAGCCTGACCATGCGCGCACAGGGCAGGAGGTCAGTTACGTCATCACCGTACAAAACGGCATCATCCAAAAGGAGCCAGAACTGCGACTCCCGGTGCAAGTAGGCATGACCACGGCACTCTCCACCCGGCAGAAAATCGACATCCAAGGTGCGCAACAGATCATCTCCTCGCAGTTCGTCTGGGGTGTCGCCAGCAACGAACCCGGCGAGTTTGTCATTCCGCCGCAGGAGGTGCTTGTGAATGGCGAGATCCTCAAAACCAATGAGGTTCGCCTCATCGTCAGTGAATCTCCAACGGCCGTTCCCACTGCAGCCGAAGATGCCACCATACCGCTGTTTCAGATCGAAGTTGGCAAAACAGAGGTCTATCAGGGCGAGGTGGTTCCCATCAGTGCCAGCCTGTTTGTGCCACGCGGCAGTGTGATGCTGCGCCGGGTAGGTCTGATCGAAGTGAACAAAAGTGATTTTGCGATCGCCCGGTTTCCGCAGCAGGCCGACCAAAATCCGCAGCGCATCAACGACATTGATTACGTGGTCATTACTTACCGCAGCACGCTTTCCGCACTTCATGCTGGAGATCTAAAAGTGGGCCCCGCCACTTGTGAACTGTTGTACGAGGTGTTTGACGAAACCACCCAGAGGCAGATGAGCCGGGGCCTGCCTTTTGGAATGATCATGGGGGGAGCGGAGCCACGCAAGCAGGTGGTCAAAAGCCAGGAGGTGAAGATCAAGGTTCTGCCGCTTCCCACCGAGGGCAAACCTGCAAACTTCAGCGGAGCGGTCGGTGATTTCAGCATCAGCGCCACCGCCACGCCGAACGAACTTAGCGTGGGGGATCCGCTGGCGGTGGACATCACCATCGACGGTTCGGGCAATTTCGAGGCGCTCAACGCGCCGGGGCTTGTGCCGCCTGAGGGTTGGAAAGCATACCCCCCGCGGCGTTACAATGTGGACGGCCCGATCGACCCCAATCTCACGCCCGCGATGCAGCGTCGCATTGGCTATTCGATGGTCTTTGTACCGGAAAAAGTGCATCCCGAACTGCCACCGTTTGAGCTGAGCTACTTCAGTCCTACGCAGAAGAAATACGTCGCCGCACGCACCCCGCCGATTGCGATGCGTATCAAGCCTGGTGTCATGGTGGCAGCTGCTGCGGGTGTGGAAAGCAGTGGCAGCGGTGAGGCACCCAAGCCGCCAGCTGTGCAGCAGCCCAAGCCGCAGATCAGCGACATCCTCATGAGCGTTCCGTCGAAAGCGCAGTGGCTGAGCACGAGCGCCGTGAGCGCGCCCCTGACCACCAACGCACGCTTTTGGGCCATTCAGTCAATTCCGGCGGCGCTTGTGATTCTGGTAACGCTGTTAACGTGGTTTCGCCGGCATCGCGCAGAAACAACGAGCGGACTGCGGGGCGAACTGCAGCAAATGTGGCATGGGCTGGAGGAAAGCAATCTCGCGGATCGTGATTTCCTGCAACGCGCCGCCCACTTCATTCACCGTAGCCAGCCGGGTGAAGTGAAGGACGAGGAATTGCGGCAGATCATCCGCC
The DNA here is from genome assembly GCF_044373815.1 of Prosthecobacter sp. Taxonomy (GTDB): domain Bacteria; phylum Verrucomicrobiota; class Verrucomicrobiia; order Verrucomicrobiales; family Verrucomicrobiaceae; genus Prosthecobacter. The sequence continues at coordinate 5,500 of NZ_JBIPNG010000090.1, forward strand.
GCTATGAGACCCAAAGTTTCACCGGAGTTCCCACCGCAGGACAAGCGCTCGGCGCGGGAGAACGCAGCCGCATCCTGTCCACACTGGCACCGCTGCTGAAACGCACCGCCCTGCTCATCGCCGCGCTAGCCACGCTCTCACTTAATGCCGGGGCCGCTGATGCTTCCCCTGATGAAGTGTATCAGCAGGCACGCGAGGCCCTGGAAAAAGGCAAGTTCACCCAAGCGCAGTACCTTGGTGAATCACTCACCAAGCAGCAGCCCCCCGCCTTGAGCTCTGCGGCCTTCACTCTCATCGCCAACGCGCGCTACCGGCAGGAAGACATGGGGCGTGCGGCGCTGTGGTACCAGCGTGCGCAACTGCTGGATCCCTTGAATCCCGAAGTGCGGCAGAACCTGCGGCACCTTGATGAAAAGCTGCGCTTCTTCCGCTTCGGTGAGGGTTCTCCGCTGGCTGAGTGGAGCCTGCTGCTGAACAAAAACACCTGGGTCATCGCCGCATCCGCAGGCGTGTGGCTCATTTTGCTGGCCCTCATGCGCTGGATTCTTGCCTCCTCACAGAAAGGCGGCAGCGGCGCTTATGCGCTGATCTTCAGCCTCATCGGAATCCTCGTTTTCATCCCTTCAGTCACTTTCGCGGCCATCCGGCCGTCGCCAGGGGATCGCGTGAAGGATGTGATGGTGGTCACTGCACGCGAAGTCAGCGCCTATACCTCCGCCACAATCACGTCCGGCAATGTCATTGCTCTCCCACCTGGCAGCCAGATGCGTTTGCTCGAAAAACGCGGAGCCTGGAGCTATGTCGAAGTACCCAGCGGCGACGAACACGTGCGCGGCTGGGTCGAATCCGCCACGTACACACCGTTGTGGCCGTGGGAAATGCAGTTGCTACCGTAAACGGCGTCACTTTTAAGCACCACCGCCAACCATGCTGGAGCGGGAACCACCGCCAGCGGACTTTCGGCTGCCCGCTTCGCGGTCGAGAACGAGGAGGCTGGCGGCATCATCGCCGGCAAGCTTGAGGCGGTCGAGCATGTCGCGCACGGTTTTCTCCTCCTCCATCTGCTCATTGAGGAACCAGAGCAGGAGGTTTTTCGAAGCGTGGTCTTTGACCTGCTCCGCCACCTCGTACAGGTCATTGATCTGCTGGGTGACCTTTTCTTCCTGCTTCAGACTGTGCTGAAAGGCATCCATCACCGATTTGTAGTCCATCTTCGGCTTGTCGATGGGCTGCAGCTCCACTTTGGCATCACGATCCACGAGATACTGGTAGAACTTCAGCGCATGCATGGTCTCCTCGCGGCTCTGGGCAAACATCCACTGGGCAAAGCCAGCATAGGGAGTCCGCTCAAACCACCCCGCCATGGCGAGATAGACGTAGCTGGAAGACATTTCGTTGTTGATCTGCTCGTTGAGCAGCTTGGTGAGTTTGGGATTGAGTGTCATGGTGTGCGTTGGTTTTGAATCTGCAGAGATTGAAACAGTAGAGCGATCCCAGTGCAAGACTGCTCCCTGTTTTTATTTGGCTGGAAAAGCACCACTGAAAGGTAACGGACGATTCGCTTTCCTTTGGGCCAGTCCACGCCACGATGCAGTCTCCCCAGCGATGCCACCCGACACCGCAGTCTCACCTCAACAGCATCACCCGCAGGTCGTGCGGCGGAACTTCATCTGCCACTGCCTGGAAGGCGGGTTGTACATGGGTGGAGTGGCGTTTCTCCAGCCGGAGACTGTGATGCCCAAAATGGTGGAGCAACTGGGTGGACGATCGGCGATCATCGCGATCATGCCGGCGATCCTGCCAGCGGCGTTTGCGATGGCCGGACTGTTTGTGTCACCGCTGGTGGAACGACTTACGAAGTTCAAGCTGTGGGTGATGAGCTTTGGTCTGCTGCAACGACTGCCCTACCTCATCACGGGGCTGGTGCTGTGGTTCTGGCAGGATGCCGGTCCGTGGCTGCTGCCCGTGGTGGTGCTGACGCCGGTTGTCTCCGGTCTCATTGGCGGCGTGGGTGTGGTGGCCTGGATGGAAATGGTCACACGCATGGTGCCAGAGCGTGTCCGTGCCGCAGGCTGGGCGGCGCGCTACATCACGCAGGCGTGCATTGGCATGGTGGCTGGTGCGGTGATCCATCAGGTGCTCACGCATTCTCCGGGGCAGCGCGGCTACGCGGTGCTGCACCTGATCACGTTTGGCTTTCTGTTTCTGTCCTGGTTGTCCCAGTCGTTCATGCGCGAACTGCCGGCGGCACGCCATTATCATCCGCACTCCGGCAGCTACTGGAGCTATCTGCGCAGTCTGCCCGGCCTGCTGGGCAAACATCCACAGCTGCTCAAGCTGATCGCAGCGCGCTTCACCGGCATGGGCTATTTGATGGTGGTTTCATTTCTCACCCTGCATGCGCTGCACACCACGGGCAGACCGGAGGCGGATGAGGGCAGTTTCGTTACCTTCCAAAACATCGGCACCATTCTTGGCAGCCTGCTCGCGGCCTGGCTGGGATATCACAAAGGTGGCAGGGTGCTGCTGATTCTCTCCCGCATCATCTGCATCACCATGTGCATCTGGGCCAGCCTGACGCATTCCTTTGGCGGCTTCACCGCTGCCTACTTCATCCTCGGCTTTGGCCTGTTCCTTGACCGGGTGGGCGATCTGACGCTCACCGCAGAACTCTGCCCTCCGGAACGCCGCTCCACGCTGCAGGCCATTCTTGGCTTCTGCAATGTGTGGTCGCTGATGATCGCCACGAGTCTGGGTGGAGTGATTTACTCGCTCAGCGGTTCGTTTTACCTCGTCGCCTGCCTCGCGGCGGTGATGTCGTGCCTTTCCATCCTGATTCTGCGCGGCATTCCGGAGCCGCGTGGAAAAAGCTGAGCACTGCGGCTACTCCGAGCACTCGATCAAAGCTTTCATGGAGACTTGTCCTTGGGGATTGTCTTCGTGCGGATCAGGCCCGAATTCCTCAATCTGCTGCTGCCGCAGTTCCGCCAGCTCCTTGTGAACTGTGGCCACGATCACGCGCCCCGTGTCGTTCACCTCATCAGCCATGCGTTTACCGAGATCTCGCGAATGACCAAAGATGGCATGCAGCATATCGACCACGTATTCGAAAGTGTGAAAATCATCATCCAGCAGGATGACATGCCAGGGGGGCTCCATCGCAGGCGGAGCCGTCAGCGGCTGCACACGCGGCTGGTGCGGAGCCACGCGGGGCCGCCGCGGTCTCACCGGAGCGGTCGCGCAGCGGATGTCAGCAGAGGAAATCATTGAGTACAATATGCCTCAGCCAGGCCTTCTCTCAAGCCCCCACATACGCCACGCGCCTGCGGCTGCGATTTAGTCCGCCGGATTTGTGCTGAGAACGGGGATTGCTTGCCGGGGAGCGTTGATGCGTGGCAAACTTTCAATTATGAACCCTTCCATCTGCCGCACGCTCAGTACGATTTGTTTCCAAGCGGGCATGCTCTCCGTCATCCTCTCCATCTGGAGCTGGTGGTTTTTTAACGGCGAAACGCCCGAGCAGGCGGCGCACGCCGAACGTCTGGGCATTTTCATCGGCCTATGGGCGCCGACGCTACTGATCCTTTCCAATCGTTTCGACCGCTATGCGGACAAAGCCAAGGACCTCCCCGGCTTGAACAGCGGCGAAACAACCGACGAGGCCTGATACGGATCACATCGGCTCGCGGCCGGTGGCTTCGACATACTGCTGGCGCAGGCCGTTGTAGGCCTGCTGCCATTCATCCACCACGCGCTGCAGTTCCATCACCTGCTTTTCCAGCGTGGAGATGCGCGACTGCTGCATGACATCTCCCATGCCGCTCTTTTCATCCGGGCGGCCGGTGCCGATCAAAGTGGTGGCGGCGCTGCGAATGTGATGCGGGCTGGCCTGAAACCAGGAGAGATCCGCCAGGCGTGACTCCTTGTTGTCGAGGCAGTTGATGATGGTCACATTTTCATCGATCTCGCCGGTGGCCATGAATTCCTGAATCGTCGCCACGTTCGTCGGGCCGTAGAGATAATTGTCGGGCATCTGCACCAGCAGGTCCATCTGCAGTTCAGGGATCATCGGCGCACGCTGCCAGCTCATGCGGTTGTCGCTGGAGATCTTGTCGAGCGGGGAGATCTTGGCGTCAGCCGCCCATCCACGCAGAGTTTCGAGATCTTTGGCTTCATAAACTTCCTTGTCCGAGGCTTTGAGCAGATACCAAGTGTGCATGGGGAGAGATAACCAAATTCCGCAGCCTGCGCCAAGCCCAAAGTGCGAAGGAAATAAAACTCAGGGCATTGACGCTGCCTTTTCGCAAGGCAACCTCCGCCGCCTTCGTTTAACCGCGCTCCTTATGACCCGCCTGCTTTTTGCCATTCTTCTCGCCGCCGCCACTGCCCGGGCCGCCGAGCCCGCCGTCTTTTCGCTCAAGACGATGACTGCGCAGATGAAATACGACACTGCCGAACTGCTGGTGCAGCCGGGGCAGCCGGTGAAGATCACTTTTGAAAACGGGGATGATCTGCCGCACAACCTGGTCTTCTGCCAGCCGGGGACCGACACCGCCGCCATGGCCATGAAGCAGATGGAAAAGCCGGAAGAGGCCCTGAAGCGCAACTGGCTGCCCGACGACAAACGCATCTGGGCGCACTCCAAGATGCTCAATCCGCATGAAAAAGAGGTGCTCAGTTTCTCAGCACCCGAGAAGGCTGGGAGCTACCCGTATGTCTGCACTTTCCCCGGACATGCGCTGACGATGCGCGGCGTGCTGAAAGTGGCACCGGTGGGAGACACACTGCACGACGTGCAGTTTGCGCTTTACCTCGGTAATTGGCAGCAGCTTCCGGATTTCTCCAAGTTGAAGCCTCACCGTGAGGGTAAGATTGAAGACAATCTGCTTCAGGTGAAACTGGACGACTACAAGAACGAGTTCGGTGTGGTCTTTACTGGCAAGCTCATCGCTCCGAAGAAGGGCTCGTATCGTTTTTATCTCTCCAGTGATGATGGCTCGCGAATCCTGATCGATGGCAAGGAGATCCTTGTCTACGACGGCATTCACCCCTCCGGCGACATCAAGGAAGCAGGCATCACACTGGAAAAGGGTGAGCATGCGTTTCGCCTTGAATATTTCCAAGGCGGCGGGCAGATCGAGCTGTATGCGGCCTGGAAAGGCGCGGACACGCAGATCACGCCGCTGTCCACATGGCTGCACCCGAAATGGCAGGGCGGCACGAAAAAGCAGAAGGAGTTCGACCCCATCCCGCTGGTGGTGAAGGACGAGGCGGTGATCTATCGCAACTTCATTCAAGGCGCGGGCAATCGCGGCATTGGGGTCGGTTATCCAGGTGGTGTGAACATTGCGTGGAGTGCTGAGAGCATGAATCTGGCGCTCATCTGGCGCGGTGCCTTCATGGATGCCTCCAGGCACTGGAACTCACGTGGTGGCGGCCACGAAAAGCCTCTGGGGTACGATGTGCTGCAACCCACGGGGGAGGTCACACCGGCATTCTTTGTAACGGACAAACCCGATGCGGAATGGCCGAAGTGGGACAAGACCAAGCGCTATGAAGACTTTCACTGGCTGGGCTACTCGCTGGATGCGAAACGCAGCCCCACCTTCCGCTACAAGTGGCGGGGAGCTGAGGTGGAGGAGTCCTTCCAAGTGGAAGGCAATGGCAACAAACCTGAGGGTAACGCGAAGCTGATCCGTACGATCAAGGCCAGTGGCAAGCTCCCAGCCAACGCGTGGTATCGCCTCGGCAGCGGCGTGTTTGAAAGCAAGGACGGCAGCTTTGTCAGCAAAGGGCCGCTTCCCTACCGCATCACCGCCGAAGGAGCGCAGCTCGCCGGCCAGAACCTTGTTGTCCCTGCGAAAGCGGGAACGATGACCATCACCTACCAGTGGGCCCAGTAATCATTTCGCCACGCACTGCCATGAAACGCTTTTTCATTCTTTCCCTGCTTTGCACGCCGCTTTTCGCCGCTGATCCGGTGGAAGCTGATTTCTACAAGATCACCACTTTTAACACACCGAAGGAGACGGCAATGGAGGTGGGCTCCATCGACCTGATGCCGGATGGCAAGCTGGCACTGGGGACGCGTCGGGGTGAGATCTGGATCGTCAGCGGTGCTGGCAGCAATGATTCCTCCAACGTGAGTTACCAGCTGTTTGCCTCAGGCCAGCATGAGGTGCTGGGCATTGCCTACAATCCGAAGGACAAGAACCTCTATGCGACCACGCGCTATGAGATCACGCGCCTCAAGGACACTGATAACGACGGCCGCGCTGATGTGTTTGAAAATGTGAACGACAACTGGGGCGTGTCCGGCGACTATCATGAGTATGCCATTGGCAGCCGTTTTGACAAAGCGGGCGACCTTTGGGTGACTCTGTGCCTGACGGGTTCTTTCAGCAGCGCGGTGCCGTTTCGTGGCTGGGCGCTGCGGATCAAACCGGACGGCACAATGGTGCCAACCTGCTCCGGCATTCGCAGCCCGGGAGGCATGGGTTTCGATGCGGATGGCGAAGTGTATTACTGCGATAATCAAGGACCGTGGCATGGCTCATGCACGCTGCAGCATCTGGTTCCTGGCAGCTTTCAAGGACATCCGGGTGGCAACATCTGGTATGATCTCGCTCCGAACATGGGACCGCGTCCGATCGACCCGATCCCTGAAGCCTTTCAAGGTGACAAAGGCCGCAAAGACAAACGCGAAGGAGGAGATCCTGACCGCATGGTGACGGAGCGCGAGCGCATCAAGCAGCTCCTGCCGCCGGCGGTTTATCTGGTGCACGGCAAGATTGGCAACTCCGCCAGCGCGATCATCTGTGATCTCAGTGCGGGCAAGTTTGGTCCCTTCAGCAAGCAGCTCTTTGTTGCGGATCAAAGCCACAGCAATCTGAGCCGCGTCTATCTGGAAACGGTGAATGGCATCAAGCAAGGCGTGGTCATTCCCTTCCGCAGCGGCTTTGCCAGCGGCATCATCGGCGGACGCATGGATGAAGAAGGACGTGTTTTTGTCGGCGGCAGTGACCGAGGCTGGGGCGCACGTGGAGGAAAACCCTTCTGCTTTGAAAAGTGCGAATGGACGGGTAAGACGCCTTTTGAGGTGCATGAAATGCACGCGAAGCCGGACGGCTTTGAGGTGACCTTCACTCAGCCCATTGATCCAACCACCGCTGGCGATGTGAAGAGCTACAGCATGCGAGAGTTCACCTATGCGTATCGCGAACAATACGGTGGCGATGAAGTCTCAGAAATCCTGCCCAAGATCACCGCCGCAACCGTCGCCGCAGACGGCAAATCAGTGCGCCTGACGATTTCACCGCTCACCAAAGGGCATATCCATGAGCTGCATCTGGATGGTGTGAAGAGCGCTGAGAAGCTTCCGCTGCTGCACAAGGTGGGTTATTATACGCTGAATGAGATTCCTGCGAAGTAGGAGGGCTTGATCCCCATTTTCACTTCATCGGTTTTGCCTTGGGCACATCCATCAGTTTCAGGGATGGTTCGGACTCTTGCACCTGGAGCTCCATGGCTGCTACGGGCTCCGCACGCCGCACTTCGACAATGGGAATGCTACGGGTTTGCAGGGGCAGTTCTGCACGCATCACCTGTTCTCCCGCCATTGGCTGGGGTGGCGCGGCAGTGGGCAGGACTGCGCGACGCACCTCCATCTGCTCCTCGGCGGCAGCCACGACTACCGGAGCTGTGTAGTTTTTCACCGCTGCGGTAATCAGGGCTGCACGAGCTGGTGCCAGATCCATCGCCGTCTCTACAATCTTGCGAACCTGATTTGGCTCCGCATTCACCGCATCAATGGCGGCCGTCACAATTTCTGCAGCACAGGCTTCGTGGATGACCAGCGCTTCTTCCAGCCGCATCACCATCTTGTCTGGCTCCATCCGGATCGAGGTAAAGAGCTCCCCGCACAGCGTCTCGCAGGTGATCTGGGCCGGAGTCGATTTCACTGGCTGAGAAAGCCCTGGTGAAGTCACCAGGACGAGCAGACAGCAAAATAATGAGATCAAACGCATGGGTTGAAGGAGCAGTATGAATGACGGATTCAAATGGGCTTCCTTCAAATCATCTTTTGTGGTTTTTAGTCTTTTTCTGGCGGTGGGTTCAGAATATCTGCTCCAACACCCCGATGTGCTCGGATGAACTGTTCGGGTGCGACGCGGTTCAGGGGTGTATCAGCATATCCCTGGCCAGGATTCACATAAGGACCAAGCCGCACTTCGAAATGCAGATGTGCCAAATAGGCACCTTCAGCCGTTCCCACCGTGCCGATTTGGTAGCCGCGCTGCACCATCTGGCCGACTTCTACCCCGATCGACTGCAAATGCGCATACATGGTCTGGATCACTGGACCGAGTTCATCTTTATCCGGCAGGCGGTGTGCGATGAGGATCATTTTGCCCCAACCCGGCCCTGGAATGCCCGCATATACAACGCGCCCGGCTCCTGAGGCGTACACCGAAGCGCCCAAATCCGAATTGCCGCCGCCGATGCCGTTCAAATCGTCGCCAAGGTGCCGTGAGATGCGAAAAGGCCGGGCATTGTAGGTTAGTGCGCCGTGCTCAGACCCCATGGGCATGTCAAAACGGGTGGCGAGAGGCAGAGTGGCGACTTCAAGCGGAGTCAGCCGAACGAAAGCCGGATCGAGCGGCGTGAGTGCAAGGGAGGACGAGGTCCCAAACCGCAGCCAGATCATGCCGATGACCACCGCCGTGAGGGCGAGGGTCAAAAGCACGCGCATGATCCGCACCAGTGTCTGCATAAGGGAGATTCGAGGGCTGCGGGAGCGTTGCAAAGGGAACGTGACGCCCTTAAATAACCTCATTCCTGTGAACACGCTCTCCCCTTCCTCGTTCGGTGCCCCCAAAGTCTCGGTCTTTAGCGGTAAAACCAGCTATGACGATGCCGATGCCCTGCGGCAGCAGATTGAGGATGCCATCAACGCGCTGGAACTATCTGCGGACTTCATCACTCCGGGTGACCGTGTGGTCATCAAGCCGAACTGGGTCAAGGAGCATAATGCCAGCAAGCCCGAGGATGAAGGTGGCTGGCTCACGATCATCACGCATCCCGCAGTCGTGCGCGAAGTCGCCCGCTGGGCCGCGAGGAAGCTTCAGGGACATGGATCTGTGACGCTGTGTGACGCCCCGCAGAGCGATTCGTCCTTTGCCACGATCCGCCGCCTGCACCGGCTGGATGATCTCATCACTGATCTCACGAAAGAGTTTCCGGGGATTGCGTTTCTGCTGTTCGACATGCGGTGTGAGGAATGGACCATTGATGACGGGGTCACCATCGCCAAACGGGAACTGCCAAGCGATCCCTCCGGGTCTGTGGACATTCATCTGGATGCGGACAGTGAATTCCTCGGGCATCCCGGCCTGGGCAAGCTGTATGGAGCATCGTTCGATTTCGCCACAACGAACCGGCAGCACACGGATCCGCACCACGAGTACCGCATTTGCCGCACGCCGATGAATGCGGACGTGCTGATCAATGTGCCGAAGCTCAAGACGCACAAAAAAGTCGGGCTCACCGTAGCGCTGAAAAATCTGGTGGGCACCACGCCACGCACCAATTGGCTGCCGCGCCATACGGAGGGCACGCCTGCGGAGGGTGGAGACCAATTTGCCGAATCCACCGCGAAGCGGGCGCTGGAAGGCACGCTGATGCGCACCGCCAAAAAAATCCTCTTTGGGCGGTTTTTCCTCTCCAAGCTTTTCGTGCCGCTGAAGAAGCTGGGGCGTCTCGTCTTCGGAGACACAAAAGAAGTCGTGCGATCAGGCAACTGGCACGGCAATAACACCGCGTGGCGCATGATCCTGGATCTGCACAAGTGCTTCTTCTACTTTGACGGGCGCGGCGTGCGGCGTGACAAACCTCTGCGCTACCTGACGATTGTCGATGGCATCATCGGCGGAGATGGCGATGGTCCAATGTCATGCGATCCTGTGGCCAGTGGAGTCATTCTCGCGGGGACTCATCCTGTGGCGGTTGATTGTGTGAGCGCGCAGCTCATGGGGCTCAATTGGAAAAAGACCCGGCTGCTTAACGATGCCTTCGCCATCCAGCGACTGCCGATCACGGGATTTGCACCTTCAGACATCAACGTCGCATCCAACAAGCCGGAATGGACCGGGCCTTTTGAGCAGATGAAGCATTGTTTCGAATTCCAATGCCACTTCGGCTGGGCTGGGCATTTGGAGAGTGATGAGAGGCTGGTGAAGATGGGGAAGTCAGCGGTCTGACCCCGGACGTTGCTTCCAGTAATCGGGATGCTGGCTGGCATGTGCCACTGCTGCGATGATGATTCGATCACCTCGAATGAAATAGGCGACGTAATATGGGAAGCCGCTCAAGTTCACCCGCCTGAAACCTCCTTTCCGCTCATTCCAATGCAGCGGTGAACGGGCAATGGCCGCACAGGCGTTTTCCACCAGTTAGCGAAAGCGAAAGCCAAGATCGGTATCGCAGGATTGGTAGTAGAGAGTGGCCTCTTCCACCTCGCGAAACGCTTCGGGAAGAAACTCGAAGCCGCCATTCATCGGCCAGGAGCTATAACGGCAAGGCGGGCAAAAACCTCCGAAGCAGGAACCGTCTGGGAAAACCCATCATCAAAGCGATGAATTCGCTGTCCGATTTCCTCCTCCCATGCCGCCTCCGATTCTTCGTCAACATTTGGCTCCACACTGATAAGCAGCTGTCGCGCAAGGATCAGGCGCTCGTCGCGAGTGAGCACCAGCGCATCTCTGGCAACAGCATCAAGTGTGGCAGGCATGGCTGAATGTTAATCAAACCGGTCCGCTTTGTCGAATTCCAAATGTCTCACTCAAAGTGCATCTTGCCGATGTCCGAGCGGCGTTGCAGACCGTCAAAGGTGATCTTGGCGCTTTCGGCGTAGGCTTTCTCCCGGGCTTCGACACGTGTTGCGCCCTGGGCAACGACGGCGAGCACACGGCCGCCATTGGTTTCAAACTGGCCGGCGGTGTTCTTCTTCGTGCCACAGTGATAAACGCGGGCACCGCTCACGGATTCGAGGCCGGAGATGACATCGCCATTGCGCGATGAGGCGGGATAACCGGCGCTGGCGCTGATGAGGCAGATGCTCCAGCCGAGGGCGAATTGAATGAGGTCTGGCTGCAGATTGCCCTTCGCTGCTTCGAGCGCGTAGGTGGCGAAATCACCGCGCAGCATGGGGAGCACGGCTTCGGCTTCAGGGTCGCCGAAACGGCAGTTGTACTCGATGACTTGCGGGCCGTTGGGCGTGAGCATGAGGCCGAAGTAGAGGAAGCCGCGGTATTTCAGGCCGTCCTTCAAGATGCCCTGCACGGTGGGTTGCACGATCTCACGCTCGATGCGCTGCATGAGCGCAGGGTCTGCGAGTTCCAGAGAAGCCACCGCGCCCATGCCGCCGGTATTTGGACCCTGGTCGTTGTCGCGGATGCGCTTGTAATCGCGCGCGGGCATGAGGATTTGATAGGACTCATCGCACACGGAGGCGAAGATGGAGATTTCGGGGCCGGTAAGGCATTTTTCCACAAGCAGATCGCCAGCGCCAAAGCAGCGCTTTTCCATGACGTCATCGACGAAGGCTTCGGCCTCATCTTGCGCGGTGCAGACAGCGACACCTTTGCCAGCGGCAAGGCCGTCGAACTTCAGCACGATGGGCATTTCCGTCAGGGCGGCCTTGGCCTCCGCTGCGGTGGTGCAGATGGTGAAATCTGCGGTGGGGATGCCGTGGCGCTTTAGAAATCTCTTCGCGAAAGTTTTCGATGCTTCAAGCTGGGCGATCTCTTTCCGGGGGCCCCAGCATGGGATGCCGGCCTCGGCGCAGAGATTGGACAGG
>NZ_JBIPNG010000472.1:0-5183 GCF_044373815.1 Prosthecobacter sp.
AGTCGGCGAGACTCTGGAAGGGCTCGCCAGTGGGAAGCTCGCCGGAGGCATCGACGGGCTGATTGAGGCGGACGCGTGGGTTCCAGCCGGAGGCAAAATTGAATGAGACCTGCATGTTGCCCGCACTCAACGAGCGGTAGCGTTCGCGGAAGCCGCCGATGACATCGAAGCTCTCCAGCGCGAAGCCGGGTGGATCAATTTTCGCATGGCAACCAGCGCAGCGTGCGTCGGAGCGGTGTTTTGCCAACTGCTCGCGGATGGTCTTTGATCCGCGCGTATCGGGATCAATGGCAGGCACCCCGGCGGGTGGTGGCGGGATGATGTTGCCGAGGAGGCGTTCGTTGATCCACGCGCCGCGTGTGACAGGAGAGGTTCTGGTGCCGTTGGCGGTGACTTTCAACACGGCGGCCTGCGTGAGGAAAGCGCCGCGCGGGCTGTCCGCTGGCAGAGAGACGCGGCGGAGGTCGCAACCCGTGACGCCGGGAATGCCATAGTGATCGGCGAGGCTCTGATTGAGCATCGCGAAGTCGGACTTCACGAGGTGCGTGACGCTGACGTCTTTCGTGATCAGCTCGCGCAAGTAGGCGCGGGTTTCCGCGATCATGCTGTGCTTCAGATGCTCGCGAGCTTCGGGGTAAAGCTTGGTATCGGGCTGCGTGGCGTCGATTTTCCGCAGGTCGAGCCATTGGTCCGTGAAGTCGGCGATAAAGCGGTCGGAGCGTGCGTCGGCGAGCAGGCGATCTGTTTGTTTCTTGAGGTTCTCGGGAAGGTGCAGTCGGCCTTCGTTGGCGAGCGCGAGGAGTTCCGCATCGGGGATGCTGTTCCAAAACCAAAGCGCGAGACGGTCAGCGAGGGCGCGGTCACTGAGGCGGATGCGCGGCGTGTTGTTATTCGCCAAGCCGGTGTCGCCGATGAAAAGGAAGTCTGGGGAGCTGAGCGCTGCCTTGCACGCTTCCTTCATCGCGTCCTCGAAGCACGCGTGGCCCTTCATCTCTCGCGTGACGATTTCCACGTAGCCCTGCACCTCGTCCGCAGGCACGGCTCGACGAAACGCACGCGGAAGGAACTGCGCGAGCAGGCGCGTGGCGTCCTCCTGCGGATGCGCGGTGAATACAGTCTCCAACGGCGCTTCCTTCTCCTCCATGGTGAGTTCGCCGTTGCTGGGACGGGTTCCGCCACTGCGTGAGCGCTGCCGCACTGGCTCGCGTTTCGGTTTGATGATGCTGCTGTCGTTCGCGAGCGGGCGGATCGGCAGATCGCCAAAGATCGCGGTGTGGCTGCGCGGCGGCCATTGGTCGAAGATGGGGCCTTCCACTTCGAACCAGTCGAGCGCGATGCCGGGGCCGGAATGGACGGCGCATGAGCCCGGCGACTGCGAGGCCCAGCGTCCGGTGTTTTTCTCGTAGCCGGTCGGCGTGCCCATCTCGAAGAGCAGTTCCTCGTTCACATCAAACCAGCCGGTGTATTCGTGGACGCGGCTTTCCAACGCGGGAACATCGAACATGCCCAGCCGACGCGAAGGCGAATGAATGAAGCGCGGGCCATCCGACGGAAGCCAGACGGAGAGCATGAAGGACTCGTTGCGATGCGGCGGCTCCACCTTGCCGCGATCCCACCAGAAGCCCCACGCTGAGGTGCGGATGCGATACGTTCCTGCGTAAACCGGCGAGAACTGCATGGTCTGGCTGAACGTGCGTTCGATGGGACCCGTGAAGAAGCCGATGGCTCCCTCGTAGTCGCGGAGCTTGGTCCCGAGCGAGGTGTTCCTTTGTCTCCGCAAGGCATCGCCGGGTGCTCCCCAGAGATTGTCATCGACCGCAGGCAGCGGCAGCAAGGGATCGAACTGCTTGTCCTTCAGCAGCACAGCATCACCGCGCGCGATCCAGTTCCAATTCTCCGAGCCGCTGGCTCCGCCGTAACGCTTGCGCAAGACCGGCGGCGGCGTGCTGTGCGTGGCGATGGCGCTGGTGAGCGCGAGGTCTGCCGCATCCATGAACTGACTCAGATGCACGTTCGAGAGATCGAGCGCCTGACCGATCTTGTTGTAGCCGTGGCGGCGCTCGTCTTCGGGCAGCAGATGCTTGATACGCAGCCCAGGCAGATGCAGCAGGTCGCTCAACGCATTCTCGTATTCCTGTGCGGAGAGGCGACGAAACAACGCGCGCCCTGTCTTCGCGATGCGCGTGGCATCGGCTTCGTGCAGGCGGTCATCGAGCAGCTTCAGCGCATCGGCGTTTTCCTTTTCGGAAGGACGCTCTTTGCGCGACTTTGGCGGCATTTCACCAGCGGCGATGCGGTCGTGCGCCTTGGCCCACAAATCGAAACGCTGTGCGTCTTCGAACTGCATCGGCAGCGATTCGAGATCGAACCCGCCCTTCTTCGTCTTCGAATCGTGGCAGTCGAAACAATGCGTCTCCAGATAGCCACGCAGGTCCGGCTCTGCCGCGATGAGCAGAGCCGGAAGCGTGAAAAGGAGTGCGTGAAGGAAAACGTGGGCAACACCGCGTCTCATGCCATTTCCAGTCCCGTGAGAGTTCCCGTGCTCGTGGAGAAGGCATCGCGCTCCACGCCCATGTGCTGAAGCATGGAGACGAAGAGATTGCACAACGGCGTGTTGTTCTTCAGATCGAACTGCAAGTGCTGCCCGTGCTTGAAGCTACCGCCTGCGAGGATGATCGGCAGGTTCACGTTCGAGTGATTGCTGCCGTTCGACATGTTCGAGCCAAAGAGAACCGCCGTATCGTCGAGCAGGCTGCTGCCGCCCTCATTCACCGCAACGAGCCCCGCCAGGAAGCGGCCGAGATTCTTCAGCCCCGCTTCTTCAACTTTGGCGAGTTGTTCCAGCTTCTCCGGCTCATTGCCGTGATGCGTCAGCGTGTGCGTGCGATCGCTCACACCGGGCAGCTTCACGAGGACCTCCAAAGGATTAAGATACAGCGTGACGATGCGCGTGCTATCGCTCTGGAGGGCGAGCAGAGTCATGTCATACATCAGCCGTGCGCGATCCACGTCCTGCGTGTTGTCCAGGATGTCCTGCGGCTGAGGCACGGCGACGCGCGGCTTTTCCCGCTGCTGCCACACCCGCGCCTGCTCCAGCCGCTGCTCCAACTCGCGCACCGAGGTGAGATACTGGTCGAGCCGCGCACGATCCTCCGCACCGAGATTGCGCGAGAGCCGCTGCGCCTTCTCATTTACAAAGTCGAGCGTGCTCACGCGCTGACCGATCTCGCGCATCCGCTGCTCGCTCTCCGCTGCCGTGTCCGGGGTGAAGAGCCGCTGATAAACCTTGGCCGGGCTCAGCTCGGGCGGGATGAACACCCCATCGCGCGAGACCGAGAGCAGTCCGTCGTGCTGGCCGTTCACGCCGAGTGCGAGGAAGGGAAAGCGCGTGTGATGACCGAGCGACTCCGCTGCGAGCTGATCGATGGAGATGCTGTTTTTGAAAACTGCGGACGAAGGAAACCGCGCACCGGTGAGGAAGCTCTTCTCCACCACATGCCCGCCGGAATTGTCCGGATGCGAGAGGCCATTCATCACCGAGTAGCGCCCGCGCACTGCCTCCAGATGCGCGAGATAGCGCGATGGCTCGAACGCCTTGCCCGCCTGCTTCGGGAAGAAGTTTTCGGCGATCATTCCAGTGTTGGTCATGATGCACACCATGCGCTTGGGCGGCGTCGGCGCGGAGGCTCCGCGCGCAATGCGTGGCGCGAGCGCTTCGAGGAACGGCAGCGCCAGAACCGCTGAACCGCTGCGGAGAAATTGGCGGCGATTCAACAGGTGCGGTGAGTCGTGATTGGTAGGCTTCATGAAATTGAAGTTGGGAAAGTGTTTTGATTTCAACGGTCGGAGACGATTTCCAGTTTCACATCGTCCATGAAATGCGCCTGAAACTGCACTGCTCCGTATTTGAGTGTCGGCTGCTCCTGAACCATGGCCAGATGCAGCATCACATAGCGCGTTTCGCGCGTGATTGGCACCTCGACCGATACATCATGCCAATGCGGTGAGCCCGTCAGCACGGCTCGGCGCGAGCCGGCCGCGCTGTTGTTCTGTTGCAGCCACGCCAGGTTCAGCGGCGATGGCAGTGTGCTCAGATCTTGATCAAGAGCATAGGCTCCAACCCTGCAAGCGAACCTTTCCTCACCGGTCACAGCCCCCTGTCTAAAGCTAGCCGACACCCGCGCCACCGTGCGCCCGTCGCCTGCCAGCCCCCGCACATCCACGAGCCGATAAACATCCCCCCACTGGCTGCGCGGCGAGTTCTCGCCCGGATAAGTCGCGCTGAGAAAGCGCAGCATCTTCGCGCCGACGTGAGCCTTCACCCCCGGTGCAGACGCCACCACCTCCGCCTCATCGCCGCTCCAGTGTCTCACCTCGCGCGGCAGCCCATCCTCAGTCTTTGTGACGCCCGATTCAAAACCTTCATCGAACACCGTTTTTACCTTCTCCACCACACGCGGCCCCACATAGCCAAACACCACCGACGTGCAGAACATCCCCAACGCAATCCCCGCCGCCGCTGCGGTGAGTGGACGCCAGGAATACCAGCGCCCGGCGGGGTTGTTTTCAGTCAGTGGGGCTGCCCGCAGCAGATCGATCACCCGGTCTCGTGATCCTGCCTGTGCCTCCAGTGCCACGTCCAGATTCATGTAGTGCAGGTAGAGCCTCCGCAGGTCCGTGTCTGCCTTCAGGCGTGTTTGCAGGACCAGCAGCTTCATACTCCGTGAGCAGTCCGGCCATGTGGCGCTGGATGAGATCGTGTGAGCCGAGATTCATGCGTGTTCCTCCTTGGCGAGTGTGCGCTCCACACACTCCAGCAGGGCCTGCCGGATGCGGTGGAGCAGTTTGTAGAGTGCCATCGGCGTCTGCCCACGGCGGGTGGCCAGCTCATCCATGCGGGTGCCCTTCATGTAGGCGGTGAGCACAAGTTCACGTTGCGCGGCGGGCAGCTTGTCCAGGCAGCTCTCCAAGGCCTCGCGATGCCCGTTATGCACCGGCACCAGGGCGACCGCATCGTCGGCGAGCTTGTTCGCCAGGTCATCATCAAACACATGCCGGTCCCGCGACTGGTTGCGGAGGTGCCGCATGACCACGTTTCTCGCCACGCCGAAGGCCCAGCCCTGAAAATCCGCCGCCACTTCAAACTTCTCCCACAGCACGAGGATGACATCCTGCATTACCTC
>NZ_JBIPNG010000473.1:0-5178 GCF_044373815.1 Prosthecobacter sp.
CCGTAATCCCAAGCCCCATGTTGGAATCCGCCGTCTGCGGCTCGCCCTGCCCTTGGCCCATCCCCTTGCCTTGCCCATCTTTCCCCGGCTGCTGCCCATCCTTGCCCGGTTGCTGCCCGGGTTGATTCCCCTTCGGCTGTTGTGCTGAAGCCTGCCCCTGACCTTCTCCTTGGCCTTCAGGACCAGGCTGCTGCCCACCCTGCCCCTTCTCCCCGGGTTGCATGCCCTGTCCCGGCTTCTGCCCATTTTCAGCAATCTGCTCACCTTTCGCCTCACCCTGACCCGCCTTACCCTCCTTGCCTTGTCCAGCCTTCGGCTCCCCTTCGCCAGGCTTCTGACCTGCACCAGCCATCTTCGGATCCTTCGGCTCACCTTGGCCATCTTTGCCTTCACCTTCTTTACCCGGCTCCTGCCCTTGGCCTTCTTTTCCAGGCTGCTCGCCAGCACCCGGCTTCTCACCTTTCTCAGCAGTTTGGCCATCCTTGGGCTGCCCATCTTTCCCCGGCTGCCCCTCTCCCGCCTTTGCCCCCTTTTCAGCAGCTTTCTGCTCCCCGGCATCGGCAGTCTTTTGTCCTTCCTTCCCCTTTTGTCCTTCGCCCGCAGCCTCCTGCTCCTGCGCTTCCTTGATCAGCTTATCGAGTTCATTCTTCGCCACGCGCAAAGCCTCGCTCTCACTGCCCAGCACGCTCTCAGCCGCCTTCTCCACGCCCTTCCTCAGCTCCTCCACAGCATTCGCCGCTTTGCGCTCCGCATCCTTGGCTTCCACTTGTGATCCATACCGCAGCTGATCCCGCGTCTCCTTCAAATTCTCTTCCAGCCCGCTCGTCTGCGCCTTGCGCACAGCGTCGTAAAGATTGCGGTGCAGCAGCGGTTCGCTCTCCTCCGCCTGCTCGCTGAGCTGTCGCATGCTGTTGAGCAGTTTTTCCACCTTCTCCTGCTGCTCCGCCACCTGCCGGCTCTGGGCCGCATTCTGCATGTTCTTCTCGATGTCGGACCCGGCCTCCTTCTGATTCTCCAGCGCCTCACTGATCTTCTTCTCGTTCTCCGCCGCATCACGCGCCTGCTGGCGGATCTGCTTCACCTCCTCGGCAAATTTCTTCGAAGTCTTCTGCCGGAAATCCTCCTGCATCTTTTCCAGCTCACGCTGCGCACGCGTCGCTGAGTTCGCCGCATCCGCCAGCTTTTCTTCCTTCAGCTGTTCCGCCGCCTCGCTCACCTTCTCACGCGTCTGCTCCAGCTGCTCCTTGGCCTCCGCCATGTTCTGCGCGTTCTCCGGCTTTTCCATGCGCTCCTTGAGATCATCCAGATCACTCAACAGCTGCTCCTGCTCAGCCTGCAAACGCTTGAGCTGATTGTCCAGTTCCTGCTTCTCCTCCTCCGTCTTCGCATTGGCGATCTGATTTTGAAGTTCCTTGATCTTCTCCGCCAGGGCCTCCTGCCGCCGCGCCAGTTCCTTCAGCCGGTTCAGCACCTGCAGGTTCTCCTGCTGCTCCGCTGTCTGCTCCTCGGTGGCGGCCTTCTCTTCTTCGTAGCGCTGCTCCTTCTGCTTCAGCTCCAGATCCATGATCTGGTTCTTGTTCGCCTGCTGCTGGCCCTGCGAGGGCTTGTCCTGCCGCATCACCTGGTGCTCACGGCTCTGCGCACGGTGCAGCCATTCCAGCGCCGTTTGTTCAAACGTCAGCGCTTGATTCAGCGGCGAGCGCTTCTTCTCCGCCGACGCCTGCTGCAGCGGCCCCTGCGCATCTTTGAGACTCTTCCACGCTTCTGTCAGCGACTGCTTCACTTCCGCGTCCTCCACTTCCTCCATCGCTTCTTTGACCTTCTCCATCGCGATGCCCACGGACTGATCCACCACATCAATATCCGGCGTGGCAGCCTCAATCACCCGCCCTGCATTCGTGTCGCGAATGATCTTCCACGTCGCGTTGACGATCTGTTTCACCAGATCCACCAGCTTGTCGCTCTGCGCCTTGCCGGGTGGGCCGGGCGAAGCCTCCTTCTCACGGAAGATGTCTTCGTAATGACGCACGTCAGCAAAGAACATGTCGCTCATGCTCCGCCGCACCTCCCCCTTCGGCCCCGTGTCCTCCGCCCATAAATAATAACTCACCAGCTGCCTTGGCTCGGCATGCTCCTTCTCCAGCGCCAGCTCCGTCTTCACCTCCTGCTTCTTCAGCGGTGCAGTCACCGCATGCTTGAAGATGATCTCCTTGCTGTTGCCATTAATGCTGAAGACCGCCCCAGATTTCGTCACCCCAAGATCATCCGAGACCTGCGCCTCCACCGGCAGTTCCTGAATGCTGGACACCTGCAGATCTCTCTTCGGAAACACCACCTCGATCTTCGCCAGCTGATTCGACTGCACCGTCACCGTAAACCACGGCGGATTCTTGTTCCCACGCTCCGCTTCATCCACCAGATGCAGCCGATACTTCTGCGTCTTCTCCGCCATCAAAGAACCCTCGAGCACCATGGCATCCTCCGCCGATGGCGTCAGTGCAATCACACTCTTGTCCTCACCAAAAAGCTCCGCCGCCGTCAGGTGCGGCGCAAACGGAGACACCTCTTTCCGCGCAGGTGCGCCAGCTTCACCAGCGGCGATCAGCGGCTTGTTCACCTTGATCTTCCACACAATCTTCGAGCCCTCCAGCGCGGTGATCTTCCGCGTGTTCTTCGTCTCCTTGGCAGGCAGCTTCGTGTACTCCGGCGGCGTGACAATCACGTCGCTGCCGACCAGCGCAGGAAAATCAAAAACGGTCAGCGTGTGCACATGCGATTTCTGATCCGCAAACTCCACGTGGTATTTCGCATCACGCTCCACCTTGTTGATCATGCCGCCAAACACCTGCTCATCCACCGTCAGGCGCATTGGCAGACGCTCACGCTCTTTGCCATCTGCCTCGCTCACCACCAGCGTGGCATCCGCAGGCACCGGCCCATTAAAACGCGCTTCAATGATCAGACGCGAACCGCGTTCCAGCTCCGCATCCCCCGGAGTCAGTGTCGCTTGAAACTCCGTCGGCCGGGTTTCTTCATCGACCTGATTTTTCACGACCTCGGTTTTGTGCGGTGCCGACTGGAAGCGCAGCGCGATGTCCGTGGCCAGAAAAGCGATGATGGCAATCACCGCCCCCACCGCCGCACGCGTGTAAGGCTTGTTGGCCACCGTCACCGGCCAGTTCTGCGTGGCGGCATGGGCCAGCGCGCGGTCAATGAGCCGTTCATGCAGGAAACCGGCAGGTTTCTCAGCCCCCGGTTCGTGCTCGATGGCCGTAAGCAGCAATGCGTTCAGCGAAGGATGCTTTTGCTCAATGACACGGGCGATGTCACGATCACTCCAAACGTTACGACTCCCTTTGATCCAGGCAATCAGCCCCAGCACGATGAGCCCCAGAATCGACCAGCGATCAAGCCTCTTCGAAACAGGAAATCCATTCAGCGTGGCCAGCAGCAAGCCGCCCCTCACCACAACACCCAGCGCGAACACAACAGCGAGATGACGCATGAGCCGTGCGAGACGCAGTGCCTCGCGAACTTCAGCAATGCGGGCTTCAAGAATGGTGCGTGCGATCATAAGCGGTGATTTTCAACTCCTCTAATTTTCTGCATCCAAGGCAATGTCCGTCAGTTCAATGCTCCAGTCCTTTTTGAAATTATAGAAGAAACACAAAGTTCCTCCGTCGAAGCCTTTCAAACCATACCTCGAGTAGTCTTCATTAAAATGCCCTTCTTTTGGCTTGAACCCATAGGACCGTTTGATGAGTTCTCCATTCTTGGAAAAAGCCACCTCTGAGCCCGGATTGTTAGTTGTCGTAAGCACTTCGAATATCTTGCCTTTGGGATGGGCCGTATCAGCAGGCAGGCTCAATGGGATGGCACGTCGGTTTGAAATTCGATAAATCTGACAGTCGTTCATGAGCCGCCCTATTCGGAAATTGACCAACAGGATTTTGCCGTCAGGCGACCAGGCACAGCGAACATTCTCCGTTGTTTTCCCCCAAGTTCCGCCATTGGAAGTCACTTCCTCCAACGGACCAATCCGTTTTTGTTTCTGCGCGTCGATCAGCAAAACGCTCCCATCCACCTCGTCCAGAGCCGCCCCCTGTTGCGGAAGCACTGCAACAGCCAGCTTTTTGTCGGGAGACACCCCGCCTTCGACAACGACCCAGTCAGCCGCAAGACTGCTTGAAGCCACCAAGGCTACTGAGAGAATGATGCTTTTCACGAGGCTTGGAGAAATTGAATTGAAAGACTCTAATCAAGCAGTGGTAAGACTGCTGACTCCTTTACGCCCTGCAAACCAAGTTTCGAGCAGGAGAACGGCCAGGAGGATAAGGAGAATATACCACCACGACTGCTGCCGCTGCTCCGTGTCAGTCGCCGTGAGCCGCTCGTCCGAGGTTTCACCGGTTGCCCCACTGTCAGCACCGCTGGAAAGCTTGATGCCATATTCCGCCAGCTTCTGCGGAGCCAGTGGCAGCACTCGCCCTTCATCCGGCGGGAGATTGACGGCGAAAATCTGGGTATGGCTGGCGCTTTGCACCTTGTAGAGACCGATCCCCGTCGTGGTAAAACTCTCGCCCGCCTTGAGGCTGTGCGTCTTGCCTTCCGGCTCCGTGATGGTGTACGCAGAAGCGGCATCCAGCGGCAGGTCTTCACCCACCAGCAGCGTCGCCGCAGGATCATGGCTGAAACCAGCCGCCGCCAGCCAGCCATACAGCAGCGGCACAAACTTCGTGCTGAGCGCCAGTTGGCTGTCACTCGGCTGCCAGCCAGAAGCCAGGACAATAAGCGTCCCCTTCCCAATGCGGGCGCTGAAAATGGCAGGCTGCCCGTTGTCAAAGCTCGCCAGGGTTTCCAGCTTGTTGCCCGCATCTTTGACCTCGATCTGCCGATGCTTCCAAAACCGCAGCTTGGTAAAGTCGCGCAGCTTCGGATCACCAAAGGGCTTGAGCAGCGGATGCTCCGTTTTGACATCCGCCAGCATGCGGTAGTCGTCATTGGCATCCCCGTCCTTGACGGTGATGCCAGGAATCCCAGTGAGCGTTTGAAGCAGAGCTGCATCGGCAGAAGAAGAGGCGACCTCCACCAGAAACCCACCGGCACTGACAAAGTCGCGCAAGGCGGCATGCGTCCCGGCAGACGGCGTGGAGCCTGAGATGACGAGCACGTCCGGTT
>NZ_JBIPNG010000091.1:0-17302 GCF_044373815.1 Prosthecobacter sp.
AGCGATGCTCCATCCCTGCGTGTGTTGCAGGGATGAGGTGAGCAGATCGTTGACCAGTCGCGTCATGGGACGGCGTAGCCGCCGGCCTTCATGATACAACGCGCAGACGATGACCCGGTTGATGCAGGGCGAGTAATGGGTTCGCCGGGGCATGTGGGTGGATGAAAGTGGCCGGGGATAAAGCCCGACCTCTCAAGTTCTTATAAAGCGAAAGAGGAACAAATTGCAGTTCACCTTGCGGGCAGGCCAGGGGTGGAGGTGTCTGCATGGGTGTCCAGACAAGAAACTGGCCGGGGATGTTGCTCCGCAAAAGTGGCCAAGAAGTGGCCAAGGTACATTTTTTCGGCGTTTCGTCGTCCCACCTAAAATTCGTCATTTCTCCTTCGCAAGTGCCGGAGACAGGACTCGAACCTGCACTAGTTTCCCAACCAGATCCTAAGTCTGGCGCGTCTACCAATTCCGCCACTCCGGCATGGAGTTGCATGCGGGCATGATTCCGTGTGGACACCCATGCTGCAAATGAATTATCTCGTGCGCAGCAGGCGGCTGGCGATCCAGCCTGTGAGCAGAACGGTGAACAGCGGCATGAGTCCCACCTTCAAATTGGCACCGATCCAGGGCAGCCAGTCCCCAGTGTAGGTGGTGAGCGCGCTGAAGTATTTCAGGCCAAAGACCCAGCCGCCATGCAGGCCGATGCCGGCCCACAGCGCTCCTGTTTGCATGCGCGCTTTGGCCAGCACCCAGCCGACGGCGAAGAGTGTGGCAAATTCAGCAAGGAGGAAGTGCACATCGCCAAAGCCGGCGGCGATTTCTTTCAGAACGAGGAAGCCACTGCTCCAGGTGACGGCCGCATCGCTGATCTGCCAGCCTTCCGGGGGTTTGAGGAAATGCACCAAAGCGAAGACAAAAGTGAGTGAAAGCAGGGCTTTCGTCTCCGTCATGGTCCGCAGCAGCAGGCCCAGCAGCAGACCACGGAAGAAAAACTCCTCCACGATGCCGGCACCGAGTGCGGCGGTGATGGGTTCCCCCAGTTTCCACCAGCGCGGGTCGGGGCGCAGTTGATAGGCGCCGATCTTGAGAAAAATGAACCCGAGCGCGAGGAGCAAACCCGAGGCCAGGACAAAGCCGACGGCCCATTGTTTGAGCCCCGTATTGAACGGACGCCAGGCGGGCAGCAGCGTGCTCTCCAGCCGCACCCAGCGCATGAAGGGCCAGATGAAGACCAGGGCGCAGACGAGCACGGCGCGGTTGAAGTAGCGCGTAAACTGCGCCCGCTCGATTTCTGAGAGCAGCCACTTTACCAGCCCGGCGTCATGCAGGGGCGAAGTGGAAAGCCAGCCATGGGCTGCTTTGCCGAGGTGAAACAGCGGCGCAGACAGCAGCGCCCCGCCGATCATGACGGCGAAAAGATAGAGCAGAAGTTTTGGCAGGGCAGGGGAACTGCCGGGGCTGGCGGCTTGCATGGAAGCGATACTAGCGCATCCTGCGTGCTCTCAAATGACCAAAAACCAAATCCACGAATGGCATGAACGTCTCGAAGACGGTCGCAAACAATACATCCGCGCGTACTGGAACTCGCGCGAATGGCTGTTTCGCTATGCCCATCCCGATGGCGAGACATGGATGCCGCTGGAAAATCCACCACCGGAGCGCTGGCTGGAGCTGCGCGACCTGCTCTTCCGCAAGTATCAGCGCAAAAAGCTGCCTTGGAAGTACGTCGTCGATCTGGACAAGAAGCTGGAGGACATGGGGATCAAGATCGAGGGAGACGAGCCGCAGACTGAAGACGACGATTGACGCCCCGTCATTGGGCCCCGGCATTCGTTTTGATCTCAGACGTCACTCCTCCACCGTAGGCCGCGCCAAAACGCATGCCCACCTGCACCTCGGGGAAAAGAAAACGACGGCCTGCGCGTGCACTGCGCCGCCGTGAGACAATCCCTAGCAAGGCCAGGATGACTCCCCCACCGGCCAAAAAGATTGGAACTGCCAGCGCGAACGGTTTTTCACCCCGTTGCAGCCAGAGCGACTGTTTCAGCCGCACGCTCTCCATGCTGCGCAGCCGGTCCATCCAGTAGCGCGTGGCCTGGATGAGCCTTTCTTCAAGTATGAGCTTGGTGTCGGCCTGGATGCGGCGTGTCTCCTGCATGATCTCGACGAGTTCGGCCGCCGGGTAACGTTCCCAAAAATCCGGGGAGAAGGACATCGCGTTGCTGTTGCTGGCACGGTCGTAGGCCATCAGCACGGCAGGCCGCGTCCCGCTCCACTCACGTCTCGTGATCTGGGCCTGTCTGCGGACGGTGAGCCCCGCAGGCATGAAACTGGTGGCCTGGAACCACGCATCGCATTTCAAATTCTGGGAAAACTGTTTGAGCTCCTCGGCGAGCACCCGGTGGCTTTCTGTGCTGAGTGCCCGGGTCTCATCGCGAATGCCGTCTACAGGTGGCTCTGTCTGAGCCATGCTCCATCCTGCCACGGCCAGCCACACCCCGGCAAAAGCTGGGAAAAGCAGGTATCGCTTGGGGCGTGGGGTGTATCGCATGTCCGGCCTCAGTTTGTCCCAGACCGGGCCTGAGGGCAACTTCCGGCGTGGCAGCGCCGCCGCTGTCGCCCAAGAATACAGAGTTTGGAGAGGGCTTTTTGAGGCGGTTTTGATCGAGCTTGTGAAATTTTTCACAAAATCGCCTTGCCGCTCTTTGGGCAGCGTAGATAGATACCCCTCACGCACGCTACCAGCCCCCTGCTTTTCATGCCCACTGTCACCCGAGAATACGAGGCCCCGGATACCGCCGCCAAAGCGGCCCGGCAGCTCGAAGCTGTGGAAGAAGCCACGACGGATATCGTCGGAGAGAAACTGGTGCTCAACATGGGGCCCAGCCATCCGGCCACCCACGGTGTGTTGCGGCTGATTCTGGAACTCGACGGCGAAATCATCACCAAGTGCGATCCCGATGTCGGGTTCCTGCACCGTGGCGACGAAAAAATCGCCGAGAACATGCACTACAACCAGTTCGTGCCTTACACGGACCGGCTGGACTACCTGGCACCGCTGGCGAACAACGTGGCCTATGCCCTCGCTGTGGAAAAGCTCATGGGCTGGGAAGTGCCTGAGCGTGGCCGCGCGATCCGCGTGATCTGCTGTGAGCTCGCCCGCATTTCCGCCCACATGCTCGGAGTCGGGGTGTTTGCCATGGATGTCGGTGCCATGACCGTGTTCCTTTACACCTTCACCGAGCGCGAAAAGATCTACAATCTGTGCGAGCAGCTCACCGGCGCGCGCTTCACCACCAGCTATACCCGCGTGGGTGGTCAGATCCGCGATCTGCCCAATGGCTTTGTCGGTGCCGTGAAAACCTTCCTCGATCAGTTGGAGCCCGTCATCGATGAGATCGACAAGCTGCTCTCGCGCAATCGTATCTTCATCGACCGCACGCAGGACATCGGAGTGATCTCCAAAGAAGACGCCATCGGTTACGGGCTCACCGGCCCGAATCTGCGCGGTTCGGGTGTCGAGCATGACCTCCGCAAGGCGCATCCTTACCTCGATTACGACAAGTACGAGTTCGACGTGCCTGTCGGCACCAAGGGTGACTGCTATGATCGTTATCTGGTGCGCATGGAAGAGATGCGCCAGAGCGTGCGCATCCTCCGGCAGGTGTTCGCCACCTTGCCCGAAGGCCCCATCAATGTGGCAGACGCCAAGGGGCTGCTGCCAAAGAAGGAAAAAGTGCTGATGAAAATGGAGGAGCTCATCCACCACTTCATCATCTCCACCCAGGGCATTGATGCTCCTGCAGGAGAAGTTTATTTTGCCGCAGAAAATCCCAAGGGAGAGCTCGGCTTTTATATCAACAGCACTGGCGGCGGCGTTCCGCACCGCTTGAAAATCCGCGCCCCCTCCTTCCTCAATCTCAGCATCATCTCCAAGCTGATCCCGGGTCACATGCTCAGCGACATTCCTGCAGTGCTTGGCAGCCTGGACTTCGTCATGGGCGAATGTGACCGCTGATTCATCCTAACCATTTCATCCGAGACACTCCCCCCGCATGGCCTTTGAAGTTCCAGCCGAATTGGAAAAACGCATGGACGAGGCGATCTCGCACTATCCTGTTTCCAAACGCAGCGCCGTCCTCCCCCTGCTGCATCTCGTGCAGGAGCATTTCCGCTTCATCAGTGAAGAGGCCGTGAACTGGGTGGCCGCCAAGCTCTCTCTTGAGCCGATTCAGGTGCTCGAAGTCGTCACTTTTTATCCGGGCTTCCGTCAAACCGCTCCCGGCAAGTACCACATTCGTGTGTGCCGCACGCTCTCATGCGCCATGGCGGGGAGCTTCGAGCTGATGGATGCGCTTTGCAAAGCCGGCAACATCGACCGCTCACATACGGATCACCATCATCCCATCGCGGTCAGCGCCGACGGCAAGTACAGCATTGAATTTGCCGAGTGTCTGGCAAGCTGCGGTTTTGGCCCGGTCTGCATGATCGAGGACGACTTCTATGAGAAAGTCGATCCCGCCAAAGCAGGTGAACTGCTCGCGAAGCGCGCCTGATCCAGGCATAAAAAAGCGCAGCGGTTTTGCCGCTGCGCCTCTAGGTGTGACGGTTGTCAGGCTGCTCACTTGCTCCGCCAGGACACAACGTCGTCCGGAGTCTGTGCCTTCAAGTCCTGTCCCCAGCTGTAAATGGCGACTTCCAGAGGAAGCTTCTGCGGCGGAGGGCTGATGGCGTTCGCAGAGATCTTGGGATCCGAGTTGGTCAAATCTGGATTGGCCACCTGCAGATCACCATTGGTATCAAGCAGTACGTAATAAACGGTGCCCCAGAGATCGACCAGCTTGTAAGGGGGCTGGGCGTTGACCAGGCCAAACTTGCCATTCCTGGCAATCGGTAGGTCGATGAATTTGATGCCTTTGGGGTTCAGGTTGACAGTTCCGCCGCCGCCACCTGAGGGTGAGGCTGATGTCATCGTTGTGAGCGCACCAACGATGCCGCTGTTCTCATCTGTCATCAAAGCCTGAATGTCCATGCCGGAGGATGCCCCGCTGAGCAGGCTGGGATTCACCGGCCAGCGGTTGTAATCGACCTGATAGCTCGTGATGGCACTACGCAAATCTTTGAGGACCACCTGCACCTGAAGCTTTCTCCCATCCGCCATCAGCTTGTTGGCCTGTGAGATGACCAGACCCGCAAGGACGCCGATGATGGTGATCACCACCAGCAGCTCGATGAGCGTAAAGCCCGGTCGTGTGGAAAAGTTGGAACGAGGTTTGAGTTTCATGATCTTCGGTTGGGTTTGTGTTGGGCGTGTACCAGGAACGAAAGGAGTTCGAAAAAACAGTCGTCGTTCCGTAGAAGTATTTAATCGTTTTTGCGTTGCCACGTCAATACTTGTCATGAACAAGCGCCAACTTCGACGGGTGCTGGCAAGGTGAACCACGACCCTTGTGACCCTTGATGAGCTGCCTTCACCGGGAGCTTTGATTGTCAACTAATGCTTGCATCATATACTGCAACGATTTAAATCCGCGCTTCAAACCCCACTGAACACACACACAACCACGAATCGCATCAGACGATTCGAAATATCTCATATGGCAAAGACAGCATCCAAGGGCAGCGCAGACAAAAAGAAGTACGTTTACTTTTTCGGACCAGGAAAATCAGACGGTGATGGTTCCATGAAAGCATTGTTGGGCGGCAAGGGCGCCAATCTCGCAGAGATGAGCCGCATCGGCCTTCCCGTTCCTCCCGGGTTCACCATCAGCACAGAAGTCTGCACGTACTTCTACGAAAACAAGAGAACCTACCCTGCCTCTTTGCAGTCGCAGATGGAAGCTGCCGTCAAAGGCATGGAAAAAATCATGGGCTACAAGTTCGGTGACGCCAAAGGTTTCCCGCTTCTCGTTGCCGTGCGTTCCGGTGCGCGTGACTCCATGCCCGGCATGATGGACACGATCCTCAACCTTGGCCTGAACGATCAAACCGTTCTCTCCCTGGTTGCCGCCACGAACAACGAACGCTTCGCCTGGGACTGCTACCGCCGTTTCGTTCAGATGTATGGTGACGTCGTTCTCGGCGTGCAGAAGCTCGAAGGTGAAGACCATGAGCCGTTTGAAATGGCCATCGAAAAGTTCAAACACGAAACCTACGGCAAGGACATCATCGACAGCGATCTGACCGCCGATGACCAGAAGGAACTGGTGAAGCGTTTCAAGGCTCTCGTCAAAGAGCGCACCGGCAAGGTGTTCCCTTCCGATCCATGGGACCAGCTGCGTGGTGCCGCCGGTGCCGTCTTCGGCAGCTGGATGAATGACCGCGCCATCGTTTATCGCCGCAAGTACAACATCCCTGCCGAGTGGGGCACTGCCGTGAACGTCCAGGCCATGGTCTTCGGCAACACCGGTCCGACCTCTGGATCCGGCGTGGCCTTCACCCGTAATCCTGCGAACGGCACCAACGAATTCTACGGTGAGTTCCTCATCAATGCCCAGGGCGAAGACGTCGTCGCCGGCGTGCGCACTCCTGAGCCGGTGATCCAGCTCAAGAAGGAAATGCCGAAGTCCTACGCAGAACTGCTGGTGGTTCGCCAGAAGCTTGAAAAGCATTTCAAGGACGTGCAGGACATCGAGTTCACCATTCAGGAAGGCAAGCTGTTCATGCTGCAGACCCGCAATGGCAAGCGCACCGCCGCCGCCGCTCTGAAATTCTCCATCGACATGGTGAAGGAAAAGCTCATCGACTGGGAAACCGCCGTTCTGCGCAATCCTGCCGATCAGCTCGAGCAGCTCCTCGCTCCGATCTTTGACGTTGCTGACGTGAAGCGGGCCAAGGCCATCGCCTCCGGTCTTCCAGCCGGCCCTGGTGCTGCATCTGGCAAGATCTACCTCAACGCCGACCGCGCCGTCATCGCCGAAGCAAAAGGCGAGAAGGTGCTGCTCGTCCGCAATGAAACCAGCCCGGAAGATCTTCGCGGCATGATCGCTGCAGAAGGCATTCTCACCGCACGTGGCGGTGTTTCATCCCACGCCGCTCTCGTCGCCCGTCAGATGGGCAAGGTTTGCATCTGCGGCGCCGCCGCTCTGGAAATAGACTACGACAAGAAAACCGTTTCTGTGGCAGGACTGACCTTCAACGAAGGGGATTTCCTCTCCATTGATGGCACCAGCGGCATCGTTTACGGTGGCGAGCTGAAGACCGCTCCTTCCGAAATCATCACCGGCATGATCAGTGGTGACAAGGCCGCACAGAGCACCGAAAAATTCAAGAGCTTCCAGCAGCTCATGATCTGGTGCTCCAAGTCCACGCGCATGCAGGTTCGCACCAACGCCGACAATCCGGAGCAGACGCAGAACGCCATTGCTTTCGGTGCCCAGGGCATCGGCCTCACCCGCACAGAACACATGTTCTTTGAAGGTGACCGCATTGACGCCGTGCGTGAAATGATTCTGGCTGACAACGTGGCTGACCGCAAAAAAGCGCTCGCCAAGCTGCTGCCATATCAGCGTGATGACTTCACGGGCATCTTCAAGGCTCTCAAAGGACTTCCAGCCACCATCCGTCTGCTTGATCCTCCGCTTCACGAATTCGTGCCGCATGAAGAAAAAGCTCAGGCTGAGCTCGCCAAGAAAATGGGCGTGTCGGTTGAAAAGGTTACCGCACGTGTCGCTGCTCTGCATGAGTTCAACCCGATGCTCGGACATCGCGGCTGCCGTCTTGGCATCGCTTATCCAGAGATCACCGAGATGCAGGCTCGCGCCATCTTTGAAGCCGCCGCAGATGTGGCAAAGCTGAAGATCAAGGTGAAACCTGAGGTGATGATTCCGCTCGTTGGCTTCAAGAAAGAACTCGACCTGCAGGTGGAAATCGTGCATAAGGTAGCAAAAGAAGTGATGGCTGAGAAAAAAATTAAGCTCGACTATCTTGTCGGCACCATGATTGAGGTGCCGCGTGGAGCTCTCACGGCTGATGAAATCGCCGAGACCGCACAGTTCTTCAGCTTCGGCACCAATGACCTCACGCAGACTGCACTTGGCATCAGCCGTGATGACATGGGCAGCTTCCTGATGCCTTACACGGAGAACGAAATCTTCAAGAAGAACCCCTTTGCTACGCTGGATCAAACCGGTGTTGGCCAGCTCATCAATATCGCCATCGAAAAAGGCCGCAAGACCAAGCCCGACATCAAGCTGGGCATCTGCGGTGAACACGGCGGCGATCCTGAGAGCGTCAAATTCTGCCATCGTGCAGGCCTCACGTATGTGAGTTGCAGTCCTTTCCGGGTCCCAGTCGCACGCCTTGCCGCAGCGCAGGCAGCGATCGAAGAAAAGCGCGCCGCCGCTTCGGCCGCCGCAGGAAAAAGTGTCCGTGGAGGCGCCAAAAGCGCACCCGTGGCAAAACAAAGCAACAACGCAACCAACAACAAAACGAGGATAAACACCATGGCTAAGAAAGCTGCAAAGAAAGCCGCCAAAAAGGCGCCCGCAAAGAAAGCCGTCAAAGCTGTCAAAGCTGTCAAAGCTGTCAAAGTCGCAAAGAAGGCCGCTAAGAAGGCTGCGAAAAAGAAGTAACGCATTGACCTCCTAGGGAGGTCAATGTGGCGGAGCAATCCGCCGCCAAAAGCCCTGTGGGGATCACTCCTCGCAGGGCTTTATCTTTGAATGCGATGGACTCTGTCGCGATCTCGGTCCAGAAATGAACGCGCGTCTGTTTTTAACGCTTCACGTCTTGGTCGTAAACGGAGCCGGGAGGCGGCGCAGAAAGATAGGTGCCCCCGGCTGACATGGCATCATTGCGGATGCTTTTGGATTGGCTGAGCTGCTCACTGGCAGCTCGCATGCTGCCCATGCCAGCCGAACCTCCCATGCCTGTCACCGCGCCGTAATTTTGATAGGAGGGCATGTAAAATCCCCCGCCCACTGAGGACGCAGCGCCCAAAGCCACCGGATTATCGGGAGTGGGCACACCATCAGATTTGCGCTCTGACTCGGCGAGATAGTGTTTGTTCCACGCCGCATTGTTGACATTCTCAGCGACCTTGGAATCCAGCCGGTGCTTTTCTTCCGCATAGTCAGCTTTGCTCAGTGCACCGCTGGCCCGCTTTTTCTCAAGTTCATCGTACATGACCTGATATCTGGCGCGGACCACTTTTTCATAGGCATTCAGGTCTGCCAATGTGGGAATGCTGTCCATCGTTCTGCTGGCGCATGAAGCCAGAAGACCAGAGAGCACTGCGGCCTGGAGGAGTTTCGAGACGTTATTCATGGCTCATTCTAAGCCCCCGCAGCGGCATTTCAAATCAAAGCGCCGTTGCATACCGCACTCCCGCAGCCCATTTTATGAAAGAAATCGCCCCTGTTTTGGACCCCATCGACGCTGCTCTACAAGCCCCTGAACCCCGCGGCAATTACCTGCCGTATCCAGTTTCGCGCCTGGCTGCCAAAATCATCCCGCAGGATCTTACCAACTTCAAATCCCGCGGGGTTTCCCGGGTCGAGCGCGTGCTCCAGCAGGAGATGGTGGAAATCCAGGAGCGCTACATGGAGGTCATCGACGCGTTCAACTGGAACAAGCTCATCTATGAAAGCAGCTTCGGTTTTGAACCCGTCTGTGGCGAGGTTTATCACCTCTACGAAGTCTCGGGCAGGCATCAGCTCAGCATGATTTCTCCCGAAGAGTGGCATCAGCGCTGGCTCGGCAGTGTCAGACTGAATGCGGATGGCCGCTGGCAGATTGAAAAAGCTGCGCCAGATTTCAGTATTCGCGACTGGGTGCAGACCTCGGTCGGCTCTTGATGCAACCCACCTTCTCAGACATCGGCCAGCGCCTTGCGGGCCCCAGCGGCATCCAGGAACTCATGGATGACTGCGGAGCCGCGCTCACCACCCATCCGGACATGCGCATGCTCGGCGGCGGCCAGCCTGCGGCCATTCCTGAGGTGCAGCAGCTCTGGCGCACTCGCATGCACGCCATGCTCGATGACGGCAGCATCGACCGCACCTTGCTCAACTACGATCCTCCAGGTGGCAATCCGCTCTTCCGTGAAGCCTTCGCCGCCTTTCTCAAACGTGAATGCGGCTGGAATGTGACCCACGAAAACATCGCGGTCATGCCCAGTTCGCAGTCCGCGTTCTTCCTGCTCTTCAATCTTCTCGCCGGTCAGACCGGCACTGCCAGGAAGCGCATCCTCTTCCCGCTGCTGCCTGAATACATCGGCTACGCCAATCAGGCGCTCTGCCCCGGCCAGTTCACCGCCTGTCTCCCCCGCATTGTCGAAACCGCCCCGCACGAGATCAAATACCACGTCGATTTCGATCAGCTGCGCATCACGCCAGACATCGCCGCGATGTGTGTCTCGTGCCCCACGAACCCCACCGGCAACGTGCTCACGCAAAACGAGTTCGAAAGCCTTCACGCACTGGCGGATGCGCACGGCATCCCGCTCATCATCGACAACGCCTACGGTCATCCTTTTCCCGGCGTCATTCACAACGGCTTCCAGCCCCAGTGGCAGCCTGGCATGATCTTCAGCATCAGCATGAGCAAAGTCGGCCTGCCCGGAGTGCGCACGGCCATGATCGTTGCCGATCCTCACATCGTGAAGGCGCTCTCGAACATGAACGCCATCGTCTCGCTGGCGAATGGCAATCTAGGACAGGCGCTCCTCATGCCGCTGCTCAAAGACGACACTCTCGTCAAACTCGGCCCCTCGGTCATTCGCCCCTTCTACCGCGAACGCTCCGACTTCGCCAAATCCGTGCTCGCATCAGCGCTGGGAGATCGCGTCCCGTGGGCCCTGCATGCTCAGGAGGGGGCCTTCTTCCTCTGGCTTTGGGTCAATGGCCTGCCCATCCCTGCGGCAGAACTGTATCGCCGGCTTAAAGAGCGCAAAGTCCTCGTCATACCCGGGCATTACTTCGCCTTCGGCCTGGAGAAGGAGTGGCGTCATCCACACGAATGCCTGCGTCTCACCTACTCGCAGCCGGAGCACATCGTGCGCGAAGGCTTGGAAATCATCGCTGATGAAATCATCCGCAGTTTCTGAGCCCTTCTCCGCCTTCATGGCGCGTGCCCTGTTCGATCCCGAACGCGGCTACTACACCCGCCACATCAAGACCGTCGGCGCACGCGGCGACTTCTCCACTTCTGCCACTCTATCGCCAGCGTTGGGTCACGCCGTCGCAGCCTGGCTCAAAGCCGAATCCCGCTTTCAGCCGCAGGTGCGTCATATCATTGAGGTCGGCGCAGGTGATGGGTCACTCATGCATGCCGTGCACAAGACGCTCGGCTGGTGGGCCCGCCGTCGTTTCACGTTTCACATCGTCGAGACCTCCCCGGTGCTGCGGCAGGAGCAGCAAAAGAAGCTGGGTGCCAAGGTGACATGGCATCAAGATCTCGAAGCCGCACTCGCTGCTGCGCAAGGCCACGCGCTCATCTACCACAACGAACTCCTCGACGCCTTCCCCGCCACCCTCGTGCAATGGAGCGCCGCCGAGCAGCGCTGGCTCGAAGTCTGGGTGCCGGAGCAGTTGCACCCGCATGCTCTCGACGCCACCCACTATAGCGCGCTCCGGTACACCACCTTCGCAGACCGCCAGCGCTGTGAGCTTCACACCAGCATTCGCGACTGGCTGCACCAATGGACACCGCATTGGAAAGGCGGCGCCATGCTCACCATCGACTACGGCGACGAATTCCCCCGGCTCTACCATCGTCGGCCACACGGCACGCTGCGTGCTTATCTTCTGCATCAAAGACTCACCGGAGCCGACATCTATGCCAATCCTGGCCGCCAGGACATCACAGCCGACATCAATTTCACCGACTACGCCGCCTGGCTGCTTGAACTGGGCCTCACAGAGGCTTCGCGCCAGACCCTGGCCGAATTTCTGCATTCACACGCTGCACCAGCCGCGCTCATCGACACCGATGGAGCCGGAACTGCCTTCAAATGCTTCGTGCATCGCCGTCAGGCATGCGCATCATCAAATCACCCCACATGAATTCTGTTAACGACCGCCCCGGCACGCTTGAAAAAGCGCTCAAGATCAATCTCGCGCAAACCATCTACGGCACCTTTGCTGAAATCGGCGCCGGTCAGGAGATCGCCAATTGGTTCTTCCGCGCCGGCGGCGCATCTGGCACCGTGGCCAAGACCATGTCGGCCTATGACATGACCATCAGTGACGAGATCTACGGCAAATGCTCCCGCTACGTCTCGCGTCAGCGCATGTGCGACATGCTGGAGCATGAGTATCCCATGCTCATTCAGCGGCTGAATGCCAAACGGGGCGCCACCACCACCTTCTTCACGCTGGCGGACACCGTGCGCGCCCGTTCCTACCGCGACACCAAGGAAGAATGCCATGGCTGGATCGGCATGCGCTTTCAGACCGACCCCGGCGGCCCGAGCAGCGAAATCCAGATGCATGTGCGTCTCCTGGACGACTCCAATGCAAGGCAGTCGGATGCACTCGGCAAACTGGGCGTCAATTTCATCTACGCTGCCTTCCATTTGCGGGATGACCTCTCCACTTTTCTCCAAAGCCTGCTCGACGATCTCAGCCGCAAGCGTGTGGAAATCGACATGATCGACTTCACCGGCCCTGCCTTTGCCGCATCGGAGTTCCAGGACCGTCTAGTGGCATTGAAACTCGTCCGCCTTGGTCTAGCTGACGCCGCACTGTTCGGTGCCGATGGAGAAATCTGGCAGGCTTCCGATGTGCTCTACAAAAAGCCGGTCTTCCTCAAGCGCGGCAGCTTTGATCCCATCACCAAGCTCAATCTCGACATGATCGAGCGTGGTCAGGCCGCGTTTCAGGCAGATTTCGGCGATGCCGCCCGCGACAACATCGAGATTCTCGAAATCACCATGCACAATCTCCTCGCTAGTGGTGCCGAGGTGCCGGACACCGAATTCCTCGCGCGTGCAGATGTCCTCCAGGCACTTGGCAAAAACGTGCTCATCTCGACGTATCCGGAGTTCCACCGTGTCAGCAGCTACCTTGCGCGTCATACGCAGTGCCCCATTGGCATCGTGCTTGGTCTGCCCTTGTTCCAGGAGCTGTTCAACGAACGCTGGTGCACCGATCTCGAAGGCGGCCTGCTCGAATCCTTTGGTCGGCTCTTCAAAAACCAGGTCCGTGTCTATGTCTATCCCATGGGCAACCCAATGAACGGCCAGATCCTCGGAGTGAACGACGTTCGCGTCACTCCCGAGCAAAAACATCTGCTCCGCTACCTGATCGAAACCCAGAGCGTGCGGGCGCTGGAGGAGCCCAACCAGGACTTCCTCTTTCACACCAGCGCCGAGGTGCGCAACATGATCCACGCGCGGGATGGCAACTGGCAGTCCCTCGTGCCGGACATCGTTCTTAAGCAGGGGCCGTGGCGCGAGATCGGGCAGCCGGTGATATAGCCTCGGTATAACTATTGCTTTTCTGGACGCAGCCGCTTGAATTCGCGGCATCATGCCGGACATCAAATTCACCAGCACAGGGCCGCTTTGGTTCGCGGCCTGGGTCATTTACGCTCTGATTTACTGCGCGACTCTCGCCTACCTGCTTAACCGCAGACGCTTTGGGACCCACGAGCGCATCCTCTGGTTCCTGGTCATCACTTTCGCGCCAGTCATCGGCATTCTGTTGTTTTTCCTCATCAGCGAAGACGACAAACTTCCAGCCATTCACGCATCCAAAAGCCGCCCCCCGCTTTCAGACACCACCGGCACTCCCTGGCAAAACAATCCCGGCCACACCAAAGACTCCGCCCCATGAGCGACCAAATGCCTGACGACCTCGACCTCATCACGATCACCCAGCTGCGGCAGGTCGCGAATCCAACACCGCAGCCTTACCGGCTGCATTTGCAGGTCGAATCACGCATCGAAAAAGCCACCAGTTCTGGCAGCCCGTTCTTCGAGGTGAAGCTCGTCGATGCTGCGGATTCGTTCATCTGGCGAGTCTTTGACAACAATCCGCTCTTCCAAGACGCGGCCAAACTGGGGCGCAATGCTTTCATCCAGCTCGCAGGACAGTGGGTGGAAGGCAAATACGGTCTCGAACCACGGCAGGTGCAGATGCGCTTGCTTGCTGAAGACGAAGCCAGCACGCTGCTCCTCGGAGATCCGGATCTCTCAGCACGCCAGGCGGTCGATTACGCCGACATCGTCGCCTTCGTCGAATCCATGCGTGACCCACGTCTCGCAAAGCTCTGCCGTGTGTTTCTTGAACGTCACGGCGAGCGCTTTCGCCGCACCGGTGCCGCGCGCAAAAACCATCATGCCCGCCGTGGCGGTCTGGTGGAGCATGTGGCGCAGATGATGCGCTGTGCCGTGGCACTTGCAGGATTGTATCCGCAGTTGAACCGCGACCTCATGATCGCGGGCGTCTTGTTTCACGACTGCGGCAAACTCTGGGAGAATGTCTATGCAGAGTCCGGCTTCACCATGCCCTACAATCTCACCGCCGAAATGCTCGGGCACATCCCGCTGGGCCTGGAACTGGTGAACAAGCTGTGGCGTGATCTGTTGGAAGATCCTGCAGCGGCGGAATGGACCGCCTTGGAGCCTGCTTCTGAAATCGTGCGCCTCCATCTGCTGCACCTCATCGCGGCACATCACGGCAGCCTTGAATTCGGCTCCCCCGTTCTGCCAAAGACGCCTGAGGCCGTGGCTCTGCATCACGTCGATAACATCGACGCCAAGCTCGAAATGTTTCGTCGCGGCTATGCTAGCAGCAAAGAACTCGCCCCCGGCATCTTCGAAAAATTTTCCCCATGGCCGGTGAACATCGTCGCACCGCTGCCCGCCGTGCATCTGCCGCCGGCGGAGAGCGTAGACTAGGCCCGCAGTTTCATCAGCGCCGCACGCACCATGAGCGTCTCACCCACGTTTTCCGTGGTGAGCAGGCCGATGAGTTCACCGCTGATGGGATCAAGGACTGGCAGGGCCGGGCAATTGCTGGAGCTCAAAGTTTCAAGCGCCAGGGTGAGGTCAATGGTTGCCTGAGTCGATTCAGGGCAGGGGCGCATCACATCCACCACAGGCTGACCGGGACCCTTTTCCGCGAGAGCCGAGATCAGATCGTGTCGCGTCAGCATGCCTTGGATGCCGCCATGGGCGTCTAGCACGGGAAAGTCCTGCTGTGCGCCCGCGAGTAGCAGTTCGACACCATCGCGAAGCGTGGCCTCCGGTGGCAGGCTGCGGAAATCCGTGAGCATGGCATCACGCACGCGCAGATTCCGCGTAGCCTCCTGCTGGGTTACCATGGCTGCCTCCTGGCCTGCGGCCATGAAGATGAAGAAGCAGATGAGCAGCAGCATGGGCTGAAACGTGTGGTTCAGCAGCATGTAGATGGCCACCATCATCGCAATGCCTTGCCCGATCGAAGCCGCCCGTCGTGTTGCAACACCGTACTCCATGAACATGGCAAACAAGGCGCGCAGCACCCGGCCGCCGTCCATGGGAAAGGCAGGGATCAGGTTGAAGACGACCATGAAGATATTCCACATCATGAGCTTCTGGAAGAAGTGGCCTGATTGCAGAAAATCGTAGCCGGGATGGAACGCCGCGTTGATGCCAAGTCCCAGCCAAATAGCCGCCGCGATGATCACATTGACCAGCGGTCCGCTGATGGCCACCACCAGCTCCTGCGAAGGTTTGCGCGGCATGCGCTCCAGTCGTGCCACGCCGCCGATGGGCAGCAGCGTGATGTCCGGCGTGCGGATGCCGTAGCCCCGCGCCGCCATGACGTGGCCAAATTCATGCAGCACCACGCACGTAAACATGGCGGTGATGAACAGGGTCGACTCCAGTGCTGCAGGAAGCCCCTGGCCGCTCAGAAAACTCTGGCTGGCGACAAACAGCAGCAGCAGCAGGAAGGTGACATGAACACGAACCTCCGTGCCGGCAAAGGTGAAGAGGCGAAAGGACCATTTCATAGAGGGGGTAGTCAAAACTAGGGCTTGGGGGATTTCGAGGGATCGTAGTAGATACGCACATCAGCGTCCTTGATGCCCAGAATCTCCTGCGCACGGCGCAAAGCATTGCGGGTGGAAAGATTGGGATTGGACGGGCTGGCCGGGAAGAGATTTTCCTTCCCGATCACCTCCACCATGCCCGCACCCTTCAGCACGCGGTACAGATCTTTCGACACACCGCTGACGATCAGGTCGCGCCCGTCGGCGCGCAGCGTGCGCACCAGTTCTTCGATGGCCATGGCACAGGTGGCATCAAGGTGGCGTGCATTCTTCAGCCGCAGGATGACAATCCGCAGATTCGGGTCGGTGCAAGAGCCCTGGATCTGCGTTCGGAACAGGTCGGCCGATGCAAAAAACAAATCGCCCTCCACATGCACAATGGAGATGGCCGGATGCTGGCGTCCGCCCTGGTGCGCTTCAGCCAGATTGCCTTCCTCATTGAAAACGTACTCCACCAGCGAGGGCTGGCTGGCCTTGTGCAGGTAAAGAATGATCGAAATGCCCACACCGGTGAAGATCGCTACATGCAGCGGCACCAGCAGCGTGGCCACGAAGGTGGTGATAAACACCACTGCATCCGCCCCCGTGGCTCGCAGGGAAATCTGGATCTGCCGCTTGTTGATGAGCGCCACGGCCACGCAGATCACCATCGCCCCCAGCGCAGCCTTGGGGATGAACGCCACCAGCGGGCCGATCGTCAGTGCCGCCACCAAACACACCACGCCACTCACAATGGCAGACACAGGCGACACCGCCCCGCTCTCATACGCCGCCAGCGAACGCGTCAGTGAATGGGAGGCAGGCATGCCGCTGAGGTAGGCGCAGGCCAGATTTGCCGCGCCCAGGCTGAGCATGTCCTGATTGGCATCCACATTGTGTCCTGAGCGGCTGGCCAGCGTGCGCGCCATCGCGGAGTTTTCCATCATCGCCACAAACGCGAGCGAAAGCGCCAGCCCAAAAAGCTGGCTGAACTGCGCCGAGGCATTGCCGCTGGTGAAGTCCGGGAAGGGCGGCAGCAGCGTGCGCCAGGTGAAGGAGAGGTCTGAATAGGTTGCCACCTGCAGCCCTGCTTTGTTCATCATCATGGCGATGAGAGACATCAGGATGAGCGTCAGCGTCAGCGCCGGAAAGCGTTTGCCGAAACGTTTGAGACCATAGTAGCAGCCAATGGCCAGAGCGCAGATCAGCGCACTCGGCCAGTGGATGCCCCCGAGATTGCCCAGCACATCATGCACATCGGAGACCAGCGTTCGCGCCACCGGTTTCCCGGAAGGCTCGGAGATCTGCTGGCCCAGCACCACCGGGAGCTGATGCGCAAACATCTGCAAAG
>NZ_JBIPNG010000092.1:0-17274 GCF_044373815.1 Prosthecobacter sp.
TTCGCGGCCGAGACGGATTTGGTGTGGCCAGGTCGCCTGCAAACGGGGTAGAAATGTGCCTTTGCCGATCGAAGCTCCGAGAAGGCGGAGTTGCAGCCGACGCAGCCTTGACATGGGTGACTCTAGCAGCTGAAGACGACGGACGATTTTATGAAATACAGCTGACATTGGTGGGAAGATAAAAGGTCTAAAATATCTTTTATCGGTGATGGTTTCAGAAACCGAATTTAGCCACGGGCAACTTATTGGTGATCCAGTAGCGGCTGCGCGGCCTTCTTACCCACTTGTATACCCATGCCGGAGTGTGGTATATTACCAATAACAACTCGCCTAGGAAAAGAGCTAGCGCTCTGCGGTTTTCTCGAGACCACGGCTGGTTGCGGAACCGTGACTGAATCACCCTTAGCACGTGCCAAGGCAGCCGCCAACTAATTGTCAGCCAGGGGGCGCCCTGATCAAAAGCGAAGATGACCTTTCCCTCCCAACGCTTCGCCAGTCTGTGGGCATTTGGCATTAGGCGAATAGGATGCTCGACGGAGGCCTCTGGAAGAAACTTCACAGAATAACCAGCGCTTGAAAGGCGGGCGCTTAGATCGGTGTCCTCGGCATACACTCCGGCCACGTAACGCTCATCAAATCCTTCGATCATGTGGAAGGTTTCCGCACGGATTGCGAAGTTGCATGAGCAGGTAAGGTGGCCGTGTTCTTTGAGGTTTTCCGGTGCCTCCCATAGCAACGAAGGGGGGCTGGGGGAGCGGCGGATGGCTCCTTCGAGCACGAACACCTGGGAGGAGTCCTCGCGCATCGCCTTCAGATAGGCGTGTACACATGTCATGTCAGGAAGGCAATCATCGTCGATGAAGATGAGCCACTCAGCAGTGGCCATCCTTGCTGCAGAGTTGCGATTGGCAGCGGGGCCTCTACGTGGGCCACGCACCCAGCGTGCGGCGGGCATCACTGAATGAACCATGGTCTGTACATTTGTGCTCGAACCATCATCTGTGACCAGCACTTCAACGCTGCCGTCAAATGGAAGCTGGGGAAGGATGCGTTCAAGGCAGCGTTGAAGGTCGTTGATGCGGTCGCAGGTGGGAATAATGATGGATGCGAATGTCGTCATGTCTATAAGTCGTACAGCTTCAAAGTTAGAAATACAAAACCCTGGATCAGGGAGAAAGCGCCTTACAAACAGGGTATTTAAAGTGGGCCATTAAAATGCTCAGCCCAGCGGATGGGGGTACTCTTTGAATGGTATTTCTAGGCGGTTAAATAACAGCATGTGCGCGCAGGAAACATTCAAGATTGAGCGCAATCGTTGGATAACTTTAGGATTCATTCCAATGCCAAGAGTGGCCACCACCAAGTCCTGGCTCAGGAGCGGCACGGTGTCATGTAGATAGGACACTTGTGGTCTTGAAACGGCTTAGAGCAAAAGAGCATGCCGTGGATACAATGAAAACGGCAAGAAGTGCGCAAAGTTGTTCGATCCAATTGTGCAGGGGGCCGTGTATTGCTTCCAGTCTGCTAAGCACGAGTAAATGGACACAATAAATTCCCGGCGTCACAAGCCAGATTCCTGAGAGGGTTTTTTTTAAAGGTATCAGCAATCCGACGGCCAGTGCGGCCGAGCCGAAAAGCATGTTGCTGGCATATAGCCTTCGAGGGCCCGGGCTTTTCAGGTCAAGCTCGAGCCACTCCGTTTCAATTAAACGCAAAACAGTGGCAAGGCAGATTAGGCAAACAATGGTCTTCCAGTTGGCGAGCAGAGAACGATACTGCCATAGCAAAGATCCTACAAGCACATATGAAAACGGCAGCAGCGCATGAACAACTAGAACCTCAAGACCTATTTCAAGACCGGACACTGGATGCTGCGGCATATGCCAGATGGCCACTCCTGCCAGCAAGGCCAACCCAGCCCCAAATTTCAGTGCTGCTCTGGAATCTCTGACTAGTGACATCGCAAATCCTGAATGTATTCTGGCAAAAAAGGCTATCAAGAGCCAAGCCATTAGCAAGGAAGCAGAAAACCACAGGTGAAAGCTGGTCCCCACCCAAATCATGTGTGGCCAAGAAGATGCCAGAAATTCAGTGTAATGCCGAGCCATACCGTTCATGTCGAGTTGGTACAGTGCTTTCAAAGGTGGGTTCAGTAAATAAATGACAGACCAGCCAAGCCAGAGCCACAAGACCCGACGTGCTGACTTGATACATCTAGCGGAAACCTGGGCTGGAACGCCGCCATCAATGGAGCGGGCCATCAAAAAACCTGCCAGAAGCAAAAAGAAAGGAACGCTCCAGCCAATATCGTTTGCCTGATCTGATACATAAGCCACCAACGTCGGAGCTGGCTTCAGGTTATCTGCGGTCATGTGGTGAAACACGACATAAAAGGCCGCCGCCATTCGAATGAGAGTGAGCCCTTCAAAGCGCTCAGGACTTCTAGCGGCGGGCCTTTGTGAGCTCTCCATTTTAGCATTAGAAAGGCAGAGCGTGGTCATGACAGATTCCATGGTTTTGAGAGGGCAAATTTAGATTTTAGGGGTTCGCTGATGAGGCAGAGCTGACAACGAAAAGGGTGCATTCATTTCCATTGGGCGGCATCTCGCAGGTCTGGTGCGACTTCGAGCTAATTTAATCAGTTCAGAGCAGTGGTCTGCCATGCCGAAAGGTGCTGATTGACCATGCTTTCAACGGTGAAGCTCGATAGCTGTCTGTGAAGGCCAGCCGCACCGAGGGAGTGGCGGTAGTCGTGGTTCATCAGCAGCCGCAACAAGTTGTTCGCTAATTGCTGTGGCTGCTGATTAGCCCACAAACCTGTGACATTGTCTTCCACGAGTTCGCGGCTGGCCGGTGCTGTACCGCATACCACCGGTTTACCAAAGGACCAGGCCTCCACATATACGATCCCGAAAGATTCGTGTGCCGAGGGCAGGCAAAATGCATCGCAGGCTGCATAGGCGTCCGCCTTCTGCTGTTCGCTGGGGCAGCCAAGATCTCTCAGTGCGCTGGCTGGAAACTTTGCCAGGCGTGCCTCATCCACAGGCCCTGGTCCGGCCAGTATCAACACCGCCTCGGGACATTTTTCCAAGACGAGAGGCCATGCTTCCAGAAGTGCGGGGTAGCCTTTGCCTACGTCACGACGTCCAA
Source organism: Prosthecobacter sp. (assembly GCF_044373815.1). Classification (GTDB taxonomy): domain Bacteria; phylum Verrucomicrobiota; class Verrucomicrobiia; order Verrucomicrobiales; family Verrucomicrobiaceae; genus Prosthecobacter. Next base: position 3,151 of record NZ_JBIPNG010000092.1, read on the forward strand.
GAAATAGGACCGAAAGACGTTCTCCAATATCTAACTTTCGCCTAAATTCTTGGCTGTTGTCAGATTGATGGCACATCGGCGGCAGGCCGCAGCGCGCCAGTTTTTCCGTAGCAACACCGCGTGCTGCCAGGTGATTCCGTTCATAGTCGGATTGGCAGAAAATTGTGTCGGCCTTTTGATACAGGCGTATATCAAACATGTCGTCCCCCCAGGAATCGGGATGCACTGCTGGCCAGATAGTGAAAGGAACCCCGGCGGCACGCGCCTCGCGCCATAGCGGATAGCCGATGATGTCCCACCCTGTGCCAACAAAATGCAGGGCATCCACACCTGCCAAGGCTGATTTCCAAGAGGGTTTGGTGTTCATCGCACAGCTAAGTTTGTCGGCCAGTCCCACCAGCAATCTTTTAGTTGCCACTCGCATGAAAAACTTGTGCTGTTTTTTCCAGGCCGAGAGCGCCATAAGGTCCGTAACCGGCCAGTTCAGCGTTTCAGCACCGTTTGGCCTGCTGCAGGCTAGGCTGGTCTGTACTTGTTGCACACTCACGAATTTTCCATCCACACTACAAAGTTTCTGCAGGCCAGATGCAAGCTCGCGCTGATAAGCGGCAAGGCCGCCGACCGAGGCCGGGTGAGTGCAGGATGCGATAGCAATTTTCATAAGCAGTCAGATTCCGGCGCGCCCGCGCCAGCCGTTGAACAGGAGAAAAGCATTCATGAGGGTGTTCCCCAAAGAACCGGCCCACATCAGCCAGATGGCACCGGTAACAGTGGAGAGATCGAGGAAGCAGGCGGCCAATGCCTGGCAGCCAAACACCATCACCGGACGGGCCCAGGAGTGGCGCACCCAGCCCTTCGATTGAATGGGCATGCCGCAGACGGTTACGAAAAAGGAGAAGGCCTGAAATCCAAGATACAGCATCAGTTCATTTTGAAGCCCGGAATATTCAGGGCCCAGCAGGTAGAGCATCGGATGCCGAAGCAGCCAGCCACTCGCGACGATTCCCACTCCGATGACCACCGAAAGCAGACTGCACGAAGTCCACATCTTCCAAAGGCGCTGCCGATTTTGCTCGGCTGACATGCGGGGAAGCAGGATGCCACAGGCAATAGCCAGCGGCACTTGAAGGATCAGGGATACACGGCTGATCGCGCCGAGATCTGCCACCTTGTCTATATTTCCCATCCAGCCCACGATGAAGGCCGCGATCTGTGCTTCGAAAAGATAGGTCATGCTCGCGGGCAGTCCCACGAGGAAATGTTTTTTAAGCCGTCTGGTCACCGCAGGGTCGGGTGGCTGATCGAATGCCGCATGCTGGCGTGCTTTTGGCAGAAGCCAGCCAAAAACCGTCGGCAGAGGTGCCAGAACTGTGATGAGCATCAAAGTCACCGCATCCGCTAGGCCTGCGAACACAAGACCGACAATGAACACTAGTCGCATTGTAGAGTTCATGATCGTTTCCCATTCTGGCACATTGTAGCAGCGCGCCAGACTCAGGGGTGTGCTCATCATCTGGGAGGAGATTGTCGTCCTGACTGAAACCACTGCCGCAGCCACAAGTGCCGCCGTTTTGAGGGGGGAACAGTTGCTGTGAAGCAGCATATAGGCAAACACAGGAAGGCCCGCCAAAGAGCCGAAAATCAGCAGCGAGCTGCGGAAACGTGCGGCGGAGGAAAGCACTGTGCCAAGGCGCAGACGGTCATGCGCGGCCTCTCCTGCCAGCGGCATCAGCCCGGTGCTGATGCCAGTGATGGTGAACATGCCAAGAGCGCTCACCAGATTGTTGGCCAGCGAGTACCATGCGTATTCTGTTTTGGCAAGCGAGCGCACGACCAGAAACGCGGTGATCATCTGCACGACGCGACTGAGGATGCTGAGCGAAGCATACGAGGCGATGAGGCCCACGATGCGGCGAACCTGATGCATGCACACGCCTTTCAGCAATGGCAGGCGCAGGCTCTGGCCTGGTGCGGTGGTTGTTTCCGGGGAGGCTTCCATGCTTAGTACTTTGGTGCCGTGATCTTCCATGCCTTCAGATGGCCGCCGACCATTTGTTCGGTCGTGAAATTCATCAGCTGATGACGCAGGCCTGCGAGGCCGATGCGGTGGCGCTGGTCCGGGTGCATCAACAGCCGCAGCAGGCTATGAGACAATTGCTGCGGCTGTTGATCAGCCCACACACCTGTGACACCATGCTCCACAAGTTCTCGGCTTGCTGGAGCGGTTCCACAAATGACTGGTTTGCCGTAGGACCAGGCCTCCACGTACACAATCCCGAAGGATTCGCAGGCTGAAGGAAGGCAAAAGACGTCGCATGCAGCGTAGGCGTCTGCCTTGTCCTGTTCCGATGGGCAGCCGAGATCGCGAACGTTCTCGGGTGAAATTTGGGCGAGTCTGGATTCATCGGCGTCACCAGGTCCGGCGAGGAGCAGCACTGCATCCGGGCATTGGCGCAACACCAGCGGCCAGGCTTCAAGCAGGGCGGGGTAGCCTTTGCCTTCATCACGACGCCCCACAAACAGCACGACAGGACGCATGCCGATGCCGAGCTTGGAGCGGAGGCGTGTGCCGGTGCCGTTCGGATGGCACATCGGCGGCAGGCCGCAGCGGATCAGTCTGCTGGCAGCGACACCTCTTGAGATGAGGAGTTCGCGCTCATGATCAGACTGGCAAAAGACGGCTTCTGCTTCTTGATAAAGCTGCAGGTCGAAAGCTTCCTCTGCGCAATTTTCCGGATGCAAGGCAGGCCAGACGGTGAAGGGGACCTCCGCCTCGCGTGCTTCGCGCCAGAGCGGATGCCCTGTGATTTCCGAGCCGGTGCCGATGAAGTGAAGGACATCCGCTGTGTTCACGGCCAAGGTCCAGGACGGATGATGGTGCATCACACGGCTCAGACTGTCTGCCAGACGCAGCAGCGGGCCGCGAGAGGCGAACTGGCTGACCAAGCGGGACCGTTTCAAGGCAGCGCTGTTGCCATTCAGATTCATCTGCAGTTGCTGCACGCTGAGTGATTCTCCGTTGATGCGGCTGAAGCTTTGCAGGCCGGCAACGAGTTCGCGCTGATAGGCGGCGATGCCACCGACGGCGGTCGGATGCACATGGGATGCGATGGCGATTTTCATACGACCCGGTTTTTGATCAGGCTGGCAGGGGCATCGCGCTGCGATGCCGCTGCATCTGCCCAAGGTGCATGCGCAGAGGCTCCCAATGGAACATCGCGTCTCCAGGCCTTAAAAATTGACCTTGGAGCAAATCATGACGCACGAAGAAGGCATCAGTGCCGGAGAGCTCGCACCCGACCAGTGAATAACCGCCAGCCTCGGCGGCGGCGCTGATGGTGCCGAGCGTGGCTCCGTGCAAGGTGGAGCCGTCCCACACTGCTTTAGCATCATAAGGAGCGGCCCAGTCGAGATCGGCCGGCAGCATGCCGTTGTAGGCGACGCAGAACATCCGCGGCTGGAGCGACAGGAGCTCCGTGAAGATGTGATGCGTGTTGTAATCGATGCCGATGCTGATGAGATCAAGATCCTCGGCGAATCCCCGGCTCGAGAGAAGCGTGCGGCCGTTGTCACGATTCACCAGCTTGCGGCTGATTTTCAATTTGCCCTCACGCAGCAGAATCTGAAGATTTGTGGAAAGGCCTTCATCTTTGGCCAGCCCGGCATCGATCCACAGGCCGCGCCAGCCTTTGAGCAGCAGCAGGTTTGTGTTGTTCTGCGCCGGTGAGACACCTGTTTCGACGAAGCGCCTGCTGCCATCACCAATGCGGCGGAAGATCTCTGCGATGATGCCGTCCTGCCCATAGTGCGAGAATATTTTCTGGCGGAAGGGCATCAGGGACTGCGGCAGCTGATACATCACATTCTGCATGAGCTGCAGTTCGACCAGTTCACAGAGCAGACTGGCAGAGCGCGCTGAGGAAGCGCCGGAGATGTCGATGTTGGCCTTAACCTGGCCAATCTTGGAGAGGACTTGGTTCATTGACTCAAAGTCTCAAAGTTGCTTCCCAGGCAGGCAGATTTTTGTCCTGCCTGGGCGTTTGCAACGATCTATGCGTGGCTTCCATCTTGGGAAGCTGCTGCTGCCGGCCCGGTGCGGGCCGGCGCACTTTTTATTCTGTCACTTCCTGAGGGAGCGGCTTGCCGATGCTGTAAACCTTGAAGCCGATCTGACGGAGCTTCGCGTGGTCCAGGAGGCTGCGCCCGTCGAAAATCCAGGCGGGTTTCACCATGGACTCATAGATGGCTTCGAAGTCGAGCTGGCGGAACTCATCCCACTCGGTGAGCACCAGAAGCGCGTGTGCGCCAGCAGCTGCTTGCGCGGCGCTGGTGGCGAACTCGACATTCGGATGATCTCCTTCGATGGCGAGATCTTTGCAGATCTGGGCGGGGCCGACCTTTGGATCGTAGATGGAGAGCTTGGCGCGCTCCTCGATGAGATCTTGGCAGACGAAGATGGCGGCGGATTCGCGGGTGTCGTTGGTGTCTTTTTTGAAGGCGAACCCCAGGACGCCAATGCGTTTGCCGGTGACGGTGTTGAAGAGGGTGCGGAGCACGCGCTCGGCGAAGCGATGCTTCTGCCAGTCGTTCATGATGATGACCTGATCCCAATAGGCGGCGACTTCTGGCAGCCCGAAATGACCGCAGAGGTAGACGAGGTTGAGCACGTCTTTCTGGAAGCAGGAGCCGCCGAAGCCGACGGAAGCCTTGAGGAATTTTGGCCCGATGCGGGAGTCGGAGCCAATGGCCCGTGCGACTTCATCCACATCGGCACCGGTCTTTTCGCAAAGGGCGGAGATGCTGTTGATGGAGGAGATGCGCTGAGCGAGGAAAGCGTTGGCGACGAGCTTGGACAGCTCAGAGGACCAGAGGTTCGTCTTCAAGATGCGCTCGCGTGGCACCCAGTTGGCATAGACGCTGACGAGTGCCTCAATGGCGGCCAGTCCACCCTCAGTCTGCTCACCGCCGATGAGGATGCGGTCAGGGCTGGTAAGGTCAACCACTGCAGTGCCTTCAGCGAGGAACTCCGGATTGGAGAGCACCTGATGCTGCAGGCCTTTTTCGCTGGAAGCGAGAATGGTCTTGATGGCTTCCGCCGTGCGCACCGGGATGGTGCTTTTTTCGACGATGATTTTCGGTGAATCAGCGACTTCGGAGATGGTGCGGGCCACGGCTTCGATGAAGCGCAGATCCGCCGCCTTGTGAGCTCCGACACCGAAGGTCTTGGTGGGCGTGTTCACGCTCACAAAGATGATGTCGGCTTCGTGGATGCTGGTTTTGACTTCGGTGGAGAAGAACAGATTTTTCCCACGGGAGCCGCGCACGAGGTCATCGAGTCCTGGCTCATAGACGGGGAGTTCGTCGGAGTTCCAGGCGGCGATACGCTCGGCATTGAGGTCCACCACATCGACGCGGATGTGAGGGCATTTGGCGGCGATCATCGCCATGGTGGGTCCGCCGACATAGCCAGCGCCGATGCAACAAATTCTCATAGGGTTTTTAGAACGGGTAAATCAGTTAAGGGTCAGTTTTTTCAACGGGGCCTTCATCGGCCGAGGTTGCTTTGCCGCCGGGCCTGCGAGCAGTTGGGCGAAGTAAGCAATGGTGCGGTCGAGTCCTTCAGACAACGGGATTTTAGGCTCCCAGCCGAGGCGTGTTTTCGCGAGAGTGATGTCCGGCTGGCGCTGCTTGGGATCATCTGCGGGCAATGGGCGGAAGACGATCTTGGATTTGCCGCCGACTTTGGCGAGCACCTGCTCGGCGAGGGCGAGCATGGTGAATTCGCCGGGATTGCCGATGTTGACTGGACCGGTGAAGTCGTCGGTTTCCATGAACTTGATGAAACCGCTGATCAAATCATCGACATAGCAGAAGCTGCGGGTCTGCTGGCCGTCGCCATAGATGGTGATGTCGTTGCCTTTGAGAGCCTGGACAATGAAGTTGGAGACGACGCGGCCGTCATCCGGCAGCATGCGCGGACCGTAGGTGTTGAAGATGCGCACGACGCGGATGTCCACGCCGTTCTGGCGGTGGTAGTCAAAGAAGAGGGTTTCAGCGACACGCTTGCCTTCGTCATAGCAGGAGCGGGGGCCGATGGTGTTGACGTGGCCCCAGTAGCTTTCCGGCTGGGGATGAACCTCGGGATCACCGTAAATTTCCGAGGTGGAGGCCTGAAAGACCCGGGCCTGGAGACGGCGTGCCAGTCCAAGGACATTGATGGCACCCATGACCGAGGTCTTGATGGTCTTGATGGCGTTGTATTGATAATGGGGAGGCGAGGCGGGGCAGGCGAGGTTGTAGATTTGATCCACTTCAACGTTGATGGGCTGCGTGATGTCATGCCGCATGAACTCAAAGTTGGGATTGCTCAGCAGGTGGGCGATGTTCTGCTTGCGCCCGGTGAAGAGGTTGTCCGCACAGATGATTTCGTTTTCCTGTTCCAGCAGGCGTTCGCAGAGGTGGGATCCGAGGAACCCGGCTCCGCCAGTGATGAGGATGCGTTTTTTCATGGATTAATGCTCGTGTTTAGGTTTTGAGGACAAAAATTTAGGCAGACGGAGGCTTTTGGCGGCGGTTCGGAGGGAGTGCGTATGATCAGCCCTTGAGATACCAGAGTCAAAAGACAGCTTCATAATCAACGCGGGCATGCTGTAATGAACAGTGAGTAAATGTAAACAAGCTGCCGCCATTGGTTGAGTCTTTGCTCCCCCCAGCTTGTTTCTGAACTTCCATAAGAATCCGCTGGTATTAGAAGAACTCCACTCACTCACGGTTCAGATGTCGGTAAGACATGTCTTAGTTTAGTTAAGCTCTCTGAATCTTGACCTGGAGGCCTGAATGGAGGCACACTGGTGGATCGCTACGCTTCCAATCATTCTTCGCAGTCTTGCTCTCGCCGTCGTGGCGCTGTGCATCTGCATTCTGCCCTGGGCCAATGTGAAACTGCCGGGGGCAACGCACGATTTAATTCCGTGGCTGGCATTCATGGCTTTTGTTTGCTGGTTGCTGGCGAGGATTCTGGAATGGAATTCCCCCCGCCCGCACGAGACTGCTGTGTGGTGGATGACTTTTCTGATCACCGCCTATGGCTGGGTGGTCACCTGCTTCCCTAGTGCGATGGTGGACCGGGGCAGCGGTGCGATTCTCGATCTGGACAAAAGCCCATGGCTTGCTTTTGGGACGCTGGATCAAGAAATATCTGTGCAGACAATGGTTTTTGTAACATCAGCGCTGATGCTGCTGGTGGTGGCGCTGGATTTTGCGTTTGAGCGAACGGGCCGGTATGTTTTGGCCATGGCGGTGACGTTTGGAGGGTTTGTCACGGCCGTGGCGGGGCTCTGGCTTCAGACGTCTGCAGATCTTGCGGCGTTATGGCAGGTAAAGCACATACCTAAATTCGTTTTTGGGTTGTTTTGGTATCATGGCAACACAGCGGCGTATTTAAATCTATCTTGGCCGGTGGGCTTGTGGCTTTGCCTGCTGCTGCTGCATCATGGACTGCGGACCTTTCGTCAGCAGATGGCACTGGCCTTTCTGGTGGTGGCTGTGATGGTCCAAATCATTGCAGTTTTTGTGGTTATCTCAAAGGTGGGGCATTTTTTATTGATTTTCGAGGTGATGCTCTTGCTGGTGGCGGGCTTTGTGGTTTGGAGACCGCATTTTGAAACTTTGCCGTTTAGCAAGAAGAGACTAGCCTTGTTCGCCCTCATTGGCGTGGGGCTGCTGGTCCTTGGTGCGTGGCTGAGCGGTGCCGGAGCCATGCTCGGGCGGTGGGACAATTTTTCGCAACGTCATTTTGATGATCCCGCCAGACGGCATGCTGCGCTGATGGCGCTGCAGATCGGAGCCGATTATGGCTGGACAGGGACGGGGCCAGGGACCTTTGAGTGGGTGGCAGCACACTATACGCCACTTGACCCGATGTTGCAGGAGGGGCGGTGGCGGCATGCGCATAATGATTATGCTGAATTTTTTGCAGAATGGGGATGGCCGGGGGCTTGCTTCTTTGTTCTTTTTCTGGCGTGGCCGGGCAGACGCTTGTTCAACGCTTTGCGACAGGCTTTTTTAAAGGACAGCCGTTATCGGATGTCTTTTGAGCGCCGGGCAGGACTGATCTGCTTCTCCACTGCGATTATTTCTGTACTGCTGCATGCCATGGTGGATTTCCCACTGCAGATCGATGCCATCCGTCCCCTCTTTGCAGCCATGGTGGGCAGCGTTTTTGCGATGACGAGTACATCCGCCAATACATCGAGGCGCGATATAAAAGAGCAACGCACACGGGCACGGGAGTGAGGGAGCTGACTTCCACTTGTCTGAGGGTGACCTAAAGCATTACTGATTGGAATGTAAGTCACCACATTCTGGAATTTATGGTTTGCGCGGTGGAATTTTTCCACATGCAAGACGCCCTAAGCCAAAGAGTTCGAGGATGGACACCTTTTTTCGTGTTGGTTGATGGAATTTCCGTAGCCAGCGCCTACATCGCAGCGTTCGTCTTATCCCAGTTGATGCCGCCAGACACGCTCAGCCTGCACTGGACGCCCCCGGCGAAGGAAGGGGTGCTGCTGGCGCTGGGCATCATCGGACTGCTGCTGCACACCCTCATCTGGTCACGCGATGGTCATTACATGTTTCAACTGCTGAATGGCCGTAAGCTGCGCATCTGCGCTGCGCAGGTTTTGTTCCTGGCGCTCACGCTGTTCATCTACATGGGCATGTGGCGGAACTACGATGTGTCACGCAAGCTGTTGCTGATGTTTGTGCTAACGCTGGGGCCATGTCTGATGATCGGAAAGATCGCCTTTATGAAGCTTCTCCAGGTATTGGGTGCCAAGATTCAACCACGGCTGCGCATCCTGGCGGTGTGTGATGAGGCGGGTGAGCCTGCGACGCGGCAGTGGTTTTCCAACAAAACGATGCTGGGTATTCATCTTTGCGATGTGCTGGCCATCGAGACAGACGCCAGCCAGGAGTCATTCCTGGAGCATCGACTTGAGGAAGCCCTGACACGTGGCCGCCCAAACCTGCTGATCTGGCGCCTGCCGACGGACGCTGCGCGCACGGAACGAATCCGGGCGATTGCTGAATCGCACGGGACGCATCTGGCCGTGGATCTGCAACCGATCGTGGGAGACATGGGCTCCGTGCAGCTCACAGAATATTCCCATATGAAGCTCGTCAGCCTGCACAAGCATCCGCTGGTCAGCCCTGCGCATCGTTTCCTGAAGCGGGTGCTGGATATTTCCATCAGCCTGCCGGTGGTGGTACTGGTGCTCCCGTTCCTGTGCGCTGGAGTGTGGCTGGTGCATAGGTTTTTCTCGCCCGGTCCGCTTTTCTTCAAGCAGTCGCGTTCGGGGGCGGATGGCCAGTTGTTCAAGATTTTCAAATTCCGCACGATGACGGTGAATCACGGCAAGGAAAGCGTCCAAGCTCGTGCCAATGACTCGCGTATCTTCACTGGCGGTGGTCTGATGAGGAAGCTCAGCATTGATGAAATGCCGCAATTCCTGAATGTGCTGCTGGGGGATATGTCCGTGGTGGGGCCACGGCCGCACATGGCGGAGCATGACGTGCTGTTTGCCATGGAATGCAGCCAGTATGCGATGCGCCACACGGTGAAGCCCGGCGTGACGGGGCTGGCCCAGGTGCGTGGTCATCGTGGTCCGGTGGATGATGCGAGCGAGATCAAGCACCGCGTGACTTCGGACATTGAATACTGCCAGAACTGGTCGTTCTACCTTGATCTGGAGATCATCGCCCGGACCTTCCTGCATGTGTTCTCCTTCCATGCCAAGTCCTGCTAAGGGCTGGCTGGCAGGCGGAAAGAGGCGCAAGGCCGGTGAATGAATCTGCGTTCCGATGGACATGCCTTCTGCCTCTGATTTCTTCGGTTCCCTGATCTTCGGAGCTATCGGCCTGGCGGCCTTGCTCTACGGCAAATCGGTGGGCTCCGTGGTCAAAATGAGCCTGGGTGCGGCGATGCTTGGATGCTCCTACCTTGTTACTGAAAGCTGGCTGCTGTGGACCAGTGGTGCGGTGCTGACCCTGCTGCTGATGCGGTGGAATGAGTAGGCAGTCTGCAAACGGAGAGGCTTGCCCTTTGGTAAATGCAGGGGCAGATAGCTGCCACCTTTCCATGATTTCAGCCCAAACGCGCAAGCCTGAATACACTGCCCGAGTCATCGAATGGCATGCCGACAAGGGGTTTGGCTGGCTGCAATTCGGTGACAAACGGTTGTTTCTGCATCGCCGTGATTTTTCCAGGTTTCACCACCAGCCGAAGGTGGGTGAGGAGATTCGCTTTAACTGGGGGCTGGATAAGAATTGTCGTCCGTGCGCCCAAAATGCCGTTCAAGTGCGTGAAGTCACCAATGTGAGCCTGCTGGGGCTGTGCTTGCTGGGTGCGTTGCTGGTGCTGCCCGCCTATGCCTGGCTGCAGATGGGCTGGGAGATGTGGAAACTGGCGGCCTATGTCTGCGTTTTATCTTGGATCACCTATGCCGCGTATCAAAGCGACAAGCGCAAGGCGCGTGCGAATGCGTGGCGCACTCCTGAGGCGTATCTCCATCTGCTGGAGCTTGCCGGCGGCTGGCCTGGAGCGTGGGTGGCTCAGCGCCGGCTGCGACATAAGTGCTCCAAGCAGAGCTATCAGTTCATGTTTTGGATGATCATCTGCATCCACCAGTTCGTGGCGTTCGACTCACTTCAACACTGGAACTATTCCCAGATGTTGAAGCAGGCGCTTTTAGAGGATCACCGAGAAGCACGCGGCCGATACAAGCAGCGATGAGCTTGATCAAGACACCTTGAGTCCCAGATACGCCTTGGCATTGGGGTAGCAGATGTTTTTGACCATGGTGCCGACGAGGGCGTCGTCGTTGGGGATGAGGCCGGCTTCGACGTCTGCGCCCAGAAGATTGCAGAGGGTGCGGCGGAAGTATTCGTGGCGGGGGAAGCTCATGAAACTGCGGCTGTCTGTGAGCATGCCGATGAAGCGGCTGAGGAGGCCGAGATTGCTGAGGGCATTGATCTGCCATTCCATGCCTTCCTTCTGATCGACGAACCACCAGGCGGAGCCGAACTGGACTTTGCCGGGGGTGGTGCCGTCGGCGAAATTGCCGGCCATGGTGCCGAAGACGTAGTTGGCGTTGGGGTTGACGTTGTAGAGGACGGTCTTGGGCAGCGCGTTCTCGGTGTCGAGGCGGTCGAGGAAACGGGAGAGGGTTTCTGCCTGCGGCCAGTCGCCGATGCTGTCGCAGCCGACGTCTGCGCCGATCTCACGGGCGAGGCGGCTGTTGTTGTTGCGCACGGGGCCGAGGTGGAGTTGCATGGTCCAGCCGCGTGAGGCATTGAGACGCCCGACGTGGAGCATGATGTTGCTGGCGAACTGGTCCTGCTCCTGCGCGCTGGCTGCAGTGCCACTGCGGGCTTTCTGGAAGATGCGCTCGGCTTCGGCGTCGCTGACGAAATTGGCGTGGCAGTAGTTCAGGCCGTGGTCGCTCAAGCGACCGCCTACGCTGTGGAAGAAGTCATGGCGTTGTTTGAGGGCATCGAGAAGGGAGGCGTAGCTCTTCACTTCGATGCCGCTGGCGGCGCTGAGTTTGTCACACCAGGCATTCCAAGCTTCGGGGAGATGCACTGCGAGGGACTTGTCCGGGCGGAAGGTGGGATAGACGCCGACTTCAAAGCCGTCGGCAGCGCACTTTTGATGATGGGCAAGGTCGTCAATGGGATCGTCCGTGGTGCAGAGTGCCTTCACTTTTTGCGTGCGCAGGATGCCTCGGGCGCTCATTTCAGGCTTTGCCAGAGCGGCCGCGGTCTGCTCCCAAATGGCGGGGGCGGACTTTTCATCGAGCAGGGTGTCGATACCGAAGTAGCGCTTAAGTTCGAGGTGCGTCCAGTGATAGAGAGGGTTGCGCAGCGTGTGGGGGACGGTCTTGGCCCAGGCGAGGAATTTGTCGCGGGGGCTGGCCTTGCCGGTGATGAACTCTTCCGGGACGCCGTTGCAGCGCATTGCGCGCCACTTGTAGTGGTCGCCTTCGAGCCAGATTTCGAAGATATTTTTAAACTGGCGGTTTTCCGCGATGTCCTTCGGCGGCAGGTGATTGTGGTAGTCCAGGATCGGCTCGTCCTTGGCAAAGGTGTGGTACAGGTGGCTGGCGGCCTTGGTGCTGAGCAGAAAATCGTCGTGGATGAAGGACATTGCTGTTTGTCGGTTGGTGGTGATCTGCCTACACTGGCAGGATGACGAAAACACGCAACTGGTTCGCATTGCTGCCCCTCCTCTGCTTGTGCGCATGCAGTACGGTGCAGTTTTACACCCAGGCGATCAGCGGACAGACTGAAATCTGGCGTAAATCGCGGCCCAATGCCGTGGCGCTGGCGGATCCTAGCGTGGCAGAAAAGGTCAAGCAGCGTCTGCAATTGATCGAGGAACTGCGGGCCTTTGCCGCCAGTGATCTGCATCTGCCGACAAAGAGTTTCGGCAAGTACTGCGACCTCAAGAGACCCTTTGTGGTGTGGGTGGTGTATGCCGCGCCGGAGTTTTCCATTGAAAGCAAGAAGTGGTGGTACCCGCTGGTGGGCAGCCTGAAGTATCGCGGCTTTTTCAACGAAAAAGATGCGGCTGTGGAAGCGGCACGGCTCAAAAAGAAGGGGTATGATGTTTTTGTAGGCGGCGTGGAGGCCTATTCGACGCTGGGCTATCTGGCGGACCCGGTGCTGAACACCTTTCTGCATCGCAGCGATGGTGAACTGGCCGAGCTCATCTTTCATGAGCTGACGCATGCCAAGGTATTCATTCCCGGTGACACCGATTTCAACGAAGCCTTTGCCACCGCTAACGGGCAGGAGGGGGTGAGGCGCTGGATGCGCTCGAAAAATAATCTCAGCGGGCTGCGCGAGTATGAGGCACACCTGAAGAAGAGCCGTGAATCCGTCCACCTGATGCTGAGCACGCGCGAGAAGCTGAAGGCTGTGTATGCACGCACGTATCGCAGCGTCGAGACAGAGAGGCTGGCCAAACAGCGGGTCTTTGACGACATGCTGAAGGAAGCGGCGACCGGGAGCCCCCTTGCGCGGATCAACATCATTCATGCGCCGAAGTTCTGGAACAATGCGCGCCTCAATACTGTCGCCACTTATTATAACATGGTGCCGGGATTTGAACGGCTGCTGAAGGAAAAAGGAGGCGATCTGGAGGCGTTTCATCAGGAAGTTGCCTCGATGCGAAAGCTGAACAACGAACAGCGCATGAAGATTCTCGGAACCACGGCCAACCATGATTAACCAACTCCGCTCTTACCTCCTTTTCTCCATCCTGCTGCTTCTTGGCTGCAGCCTGGCTTCCGCACAAAATACGTCGAGCTGGACGGAGCCGTTTCCGCCGCACCGGATCGCGGGGAATCTGTATTATGTCGGGTCGCGTGATCTGGCCTCCTATCTGATCACGACTCCGCAGGGGCAGGTGCTCATCAACAGCAGTCTGGAGGAATCCGTGCCACTGATCCGTGCGAGCGTGGAGAAGCTGGGATTTAAATTTACTGACATTCGCATCCTGCTCATCAGCCATGCGCATTCGGATCATTGTGCGGGCAGCGCGGAGATCTTGAAGCAAACGGGGGCGAAGTATTGGGTGATGGAGCAGGACGCCGACGCGGTGGAAAACGGTGGTGCGAAGAAGCCTCGGATCGGGAAGGGAGACTACACGCAGTTCCCGCCTGCGAAGGTGGACCGTCGATTGAAGGACGGCGAAGAGGTCAAACTCGGAGATGCGGTGCTGGTGGGACATCTCACGCCCGGGCATACGCCCGGCTGCACGACGTGGACGATGCAGGTGATGGACAAGGGCAAGCCGCAGAATGCGGTGATCATTGGCAGTCCTAATGTGAATCCCGGCTACGTGCTGGTGGGCAACAAGAATTACCCGGCTATCGCGACGGATTATGAGAAGACTTTTCGTGTGCTGAAGGCGCTGCCGGTGGACCTGTTTCTAGGAGCCCATGGCGGCTACTATGGCATGGAGGCGAAGCATGCGCGGATGGGCACGGGTAATGCGAATCCCTTCATCGATCCTGCAGGTTATCTCCATTACGTGGAGGACAGGGAAAGGGCCTTCCTTGC
>NZ_JBIPNG010000474.1:0-5153 GCF_044373815.1 Prosthecobacter sp.
GGCGATGTCGAGTTTGCTCATCACCTTGATGCGGGCGATGACGGAGGCCTGGAGGGATTTGATGTTTTCGGGGACGGGGATCTCGTGGAGGAAGCCGTCGATGCGGTAGCGGATGCGGAGGGAGTCGGGCTGGGGCTCGACGTGGATGTCGGTGGCTTTTTGGGCGAGGGCTTCGCGGATGATCTGGTTGACGAATTTGACGACGGAGGCGTCTTCGTCTTCGTCGTCGATGACGTTGGCTTCATCGCGCAGGTGCTGGTCGTCGGTGCTGCCGCCGCCTGCGGCGATGAGGGCGTCAAAGGTTTCGGCACCGACGCCGTAGAGCTGCTGGACGGCGCTGAGGAGTTCGGTGCGGGGTGTGAGGCACCACTCGACGGGGAGTTCGGACTGACGTGCGACGGCCTGACGGGCGAGGAGGTCGCAGGGGTCGTGGCAGGCGAGCTTGAGGGTGCGCTTTTGGGGTGTGGGTGAGTCTACCATGGGCTGGTGTGACGTGGTTGTCACACGACCGTGGCCGAAGCCGACGGGGAAGACCTGATGGCGGACGGCGAAGCGTGCGGGGATGAGGCGCTTGAGTTCGGCGGCGTCGGCGGGTTCGGGTCGTGGGGTTTCGAGCCAGGGCCAGCCGAGGGAGTCGGCGAGGTGACGGGAGAAGAGGCGCTCGTCAACGGCTCCGCTCTCGATGAGGGCGAGGACGGGGGAGATGCCGCCGCCTGCGGCGGTGTTGAGAGCGGCCTGGATGTCGGAGTCCATCACACCGGCGGCTTGGGCGCTTGATTGGAGGATGGAGAGCATATGGTCAGATCGTGGCGAGTGCAGGCACGGACATCATTCTCTGTTTTTTTGAGCCTGCGGTTTCAAGAGTTGTGGAGAGCAACGATGGGGCATCCTATGGAGCCAGCTGTGCAAGCGACGGATTATTCTCACAATGCGAATTGCTCTCGAATGAAGAAAACTGACAGGACTCGCTCAGGCCGCAAACCCGGACGGGGAATTACGTATATCGGAAACGATCGGAATGTGCAATCGTGAAGTTGTCTGGGATGCAAGCGAGATGCTCTGTGTCGCGGTCAGGCATTCGCAGCGCCACCTTGCAAGCCCCGCTTCGTAATTTATCATATTTGAGAGGTGTTCTCGGCCCTTTTCAAGCTTTTCAACATTTTATCACATTGTTCATGTAACCAAATCCGCATGTTGGGGTATAAATCATTGCACACCCATTTCCGGGCCCCAGTCCTGAGTAATATTGTCAAAAACTCGATATTTTGCTTCCCCTCAGCCAACAATTTGATGTATACACAAACACTCTAGTCATGAAAAAGCTGACATTTTCCCTAATCGTATGCGCCCTACTGGGAGCTGCCGCCCAGGCGCAGGTCACGACTGATGCAGTGGGGTTTGTAAACGTGACAGTACCTGCTAATTCAGATGCTATTGTTGCTGCACCACTCAACCGGACCTCAGTTTTCAAAGGTGTCATCCAGTCCATTTCTGGCAGTGTACTGACTATTGCTGGCACTTCCCCAGGCTGGACCTCCAATTCGTTCGTCCAATCCATTCCATCGCAAACTGACACCTATGCTGTCTTAATTGCAACGGGCACTAATGAAGGGATGACCGCAAAAATTACGGCCAACGGTGCCAATACTCTGACTGTTCAACTCGGGTCCGGTGATAGCCTTGCCGCTGTTAAAACGGAAGCAGTCGATGGCGTAGGACTGGGAGATCACATAGACATCATGCCGTACTGGACGCCATCCGCTCTGATCAGTGCTGTTCCCAATGGTACAGAATTGTATGCCTTTGACAACAATACTGCAGGACAAAATGTTTCTCCAACCGCATTGCTTCAGTTTTTCGCGGGTTTCGGTTGGTATGAAACGGTTGGGTTTACGGACCAATCCAATAGGCCAATGCTGTTTGGTGCCGGCTTCATCCTAAGAAATAACTCGGCCAGCGCCGTTTCGGTCCCCATCATAGGTTCTGTGCCAATGAGCAGTAGCCGTCTTGTTTTGCGCACCCTTGCAGCGAACACAACACAAGACCAAATCATTAGCTACATGAGCCCTGTTCCTGCTACGCTTAGCGCCGTGAACTTGGGGGCTCAGGACAATGATGAGTTGTATCTTTTTGACAATTCGGCTCCCGGTAAAAACAAATCTCCTGCCACGCTGCTGGTTTATTTTGGTGGTCTGTGGTACAATTCCGTCACCTTTGCTGAAGTGACCGCATCAACCGTTTTACAGCCAGGCAACGCCATGATCTATCGTGCAAAAGGCACTTCCAGCCCCCAAAACTTTATCTGGCAAAATCTGCAAGGTTATTTGCAATAAGACCAAAAGTGAAACAGGTTGCCACATCCATCCGCCTGCAGACCCTCAATTATGAAGAACAAACTGTTATCGCTGACACTCGCAATAGCCTTTATTTCGTCAGTGCAAGCCGCGACAACACTGCAATTTTCTGTGAGCCCCGATGGTGCGACTAACTTTGCGAACGCCTCTGGCACCGCCACCAATGGAATGTTGTGGGGAGTCGTGATCGCCACCAGCGCTAGTTTTTCAAGCGGTAGCTACGATACGTTTAACCCCAGTGTTTCAGGCTTCCTCAATAGCGGTGGAGTTGCAACCACCGATTATTATTTCGCAACAGGATTATCAACTCAAGCTTTGACGAGTCCATTCTTCACCGGAAATGAAGCAGGAAATGGCGGAATTACCACTGCTTTCGGTGTTCCAACCACAGGCGATGGCGTCTCGGGAGTTGATGCGGGTGATAAATTTGGCCTTCTGTGGTTGCCAACCTCCACCGCAGCAACCAATGACAACTATGGTTTCTACACCAATGCAGCGTTTACCTTGCAATCATCTGCTAGTGTGGTTAATTACAGCAGTGTTTTTGCTGGTGCCGACCCGATTCGCTCTGCAAGCTTCACTGTAGGAGCAAGTGCCGTCCCAGAACCCAGCCGCGCAATTTTGGCGGTTCTAGGCCTTGGTCTGATCACCCTTCGCCGCCGCCGGTAATCTCGGTCTTCATTTTCTCAATCAGGGACTGCAGCAATGCAGGCTTTTTTTGGCCATCGTTTCTTTTCCCGGGGGGGGGCGTCAGTCGGTTCATTGACCACGCCGCCACGTTCTACACGCTCATCGACAACTGCCACCGGCAGGGCATCAATGCCGAGGCGTATCTGACGGGCTTCTTCAAATGCCTGCTAACGAGACGAAGCGAACCGTTCATCGGCGCACACCCAAAGTCTGGGCGCAGAGCAGGCGGCCCTGCGCCAAGCACTGGCTCAATCAGTCGTTCTGCCGATGTAGTTGACCGGCAAAAACCAAGCGCAATGCAACGGGGGCATGGACATCGGATACGGTTCGGGAGCCAAGGCTCACTGGGCCAATTGCAAAAACACCCTTTCCTCGGGCAACACCCCTTCGGAACGAATTCTCTCCGCGATTTGGTAGGCTTGAGAGACTTCATTACATGTCGTGGCGAGCAGACCCGCATAAACGGCTTTTTCACCCATGGAAAAGTCTCTTGTGTCCACCACCTTGTGAAGGACGACGGAAGCGTATGCCAAGTCATGCAGCCGGTAGGCTTTGAGAGCTTCCAGCAGATGGTCGGAAGCACTTTTGGCGGTTGTTGAGCCATCCAACAATGTGGTCTCGAGTTCCACTCCACGGAGGAGGCAGAGGTAGTCGTGTCTTCGGACATACTTAAGGTCGTCGGGCCTTAACTTGAGGAGCCTGCTGGCGAGGGGGGCGAGCAACGCGGAATCGTTCTGAATGGAGGCCATTTCCCAGCATTTCTCGAGCATCTGCACCTCGCCAGGGGATCCGGGCTGTGCGAGCGCCTGGTAGGCATGGAGCGCCAGATCCGTCAAATGCCATGACTCGGCGAGAGTGGCGGCTCCCAAAAGAGCCAGGGCATTTCTTTCCGAAAGACCCTGCAGGATGGCTTCTTCGAGATGAGCACGGGCTTGTTTGATGTCCGAAGGATGCAGGTTTCGTGCCGCCAGTGCCCGCCAAGTGGCGGCGCGTGCATTCGAAACCGGGAGTTTTTTTCCCTTTTTGAGCAGATCCATCAATTCCTGCCACTTTTGTTGTTCCGTCAGACCCTGGGCGACCAGAGGAAAGAGGTCGGGCGAATGGAGCAGGAGGTCCTCCGGCACAAGTTCTCGAATCTTGGCGTATTCCTTCTCACGGGCCAGCCACCCAGCCACCTGAGCGAGAGTGGTGGGAGCGGCGGTTCTGTAGCGCTCGATTTCCTGCTTGAGCCTTTGCGCGCGCTGCGCCGGATCCCGGCGCATGATGGTGGAAACGAGCATCAACCGGTCATCAGGCGAGATGTCGGGATGCGCTGCCGCCAGTTTCAGCAACTGTTCCGCCTCGGCCAACGTCAGTTCGGTTCGTCGGCTCAGAGCCCTCACTGCATCGAGTCCAGTCCGGCCTCCCTTTGAGGCCAGTTTGAAGATAACATTCCATGCCGCATCCTTGATCTCAGGGAAGTTGCCATCCAGGTCTTTTACTGCCTTGCGGAACGCTACCTCCGGCTCGTCCGGAAATAGCTGGAAGAGCTGAAGCTCAAGCTCTGCCACTTCGTGGAAATAACCTTCCTTGCGGAGAAGATCGATGTTGAGCTTCATCGCCATCAAGCCGGAACGCTGGGAGGATGAGAGGCGGTCCCAAGCTGCTCTCGCCCGCCGAATATCTCCGGCAAGAAAGCGTGCCTGACTGAGCCACAATGCATCGTCTGGCTGCACATTCCCCGCCTGTGCCAGCTTTTCAAGGGTGTCCGCCAGCAGTGCTGGTTCAGCAGAGGTTTTTTGCAGGTATTGAGCAATAAGCCGAAGGAAGTCTGGTGTGTCGCGGGTGGGGCCCTGCACTTGCTGAATCGCACTCAGTGCTTCTGGCAGATTTCCAGCTTCCAAGGCCTGCCTTGCCTTGGTGATGTAGTGGCTGGATTGGAGCATCCTAACGACGTCGAACTTTTTTAAGGCCACTACAGTGATTCCCAGCAAAACCACGCCAATCATCACCCAGCCCAGGATGGCAAACCAAGAAAGGTTGCCGCCTTTTTTGGGAATTAAGGATTCAATGTCCGTTTCCGGGATCTCGGGTTTGGACGGGGACGGGGATTGCATGACAAGACGTGAG
>NZ_JBIPNG010000093.1:0-17246 GCF_044373815.1 Prosthecobacter sp.
GGCGCAGCGACGAAGGGACACGAGGAATGGTCCAAGCTGCTGGCCCCATGCGAGGTGGGCCTGCTGCATGGCCGGATGAGCGCGGAGGAGAAGGAAGAGGTGATGAAGCGATTTCGTGCGGGCAAGCTGGATGCACTGGTCTCGACGACAGTGATCGAAGTGGGCATCGATGTTCCAAACGCGACGGTGATGTTCATCCATGACGCGGGCCGCTTTGGGCTGGCACAGCTGCATCAGCTTCGTGGCCGCATCGGCCGAGGGGCGCATACGAGCTACTGCGTGTTGTTTGTGGATGACAAGGACGAGGAAAACCGGCAGCGGCTGGCGATCATGGAGGAGACGAGCGACGGCTTCCAGATCGCCGAGGAAGACCTGAGGCGGCGTGGGCCTGGGGATGTGCTGGGCCATGCGCAGAGCGGGCAGGCACCGCTGCTGTTTGGTGAACTGCTGGCAGACACACGGCTGGTGCGTCTGGCACGGCAGCTTGCCGAGCGGACACTGGACGAAGATCCACAGCTTTTGCGTCCGGCTCTGGCGGTGTTCCGTGATGAGCCGGTGGTGGCGGAAAAGGCGCAGGCGATGATGCAGTGATTCGGGTTGATTAACCTTGTTTAAGGCAAGGTTTAGTTAAGGAGGCTTGACGATTGAGGCTTTTACCCGGTCTGTACTCAGTGTCATGCATCCTCTTGCTCCCAGTTGCGCTCCCATAGTGCTGGTGGACCAAACCGAAATCGTTCGTAAACGGCGTCGGCGTGGGAAGCCGAGCATGATCACGATGCTGCGCTTGGCTGTTGTGTCTGTGGCCGCCTTGGGTGTCACGGCGTTTGTGCTGTGGTTAAAAAAGGAGACGCCGCACCCCAGTGCGGCTATTGCTGTCCGTGAATCGCCGTTCGTCCAGGCGCGGAGTTTGAAGTCGCCATTGGAGACAGTGCAGTCCTCCGGGCTGGCGGCCTATGGGCTGAAGAAAACTCCCGTGCCGACACCCGCTCCCGCAGTGGTGCAGGCTCCACTTCAGCTCCAAGAGCCAGTCGTGAAACAAACGCCCCCGGTATGGCTGCTGGCGGACATTCCCGAATTTGCTGATGCTAAGAATGCCGGGTTGTCTGCTGCGCAGACGATCGACCAGCTGCGGCAAAGCCTGCGTGAGTCGGGTGCCCGGCAGATGGGGCAGTCGGTGCGTTTTGGGATGCTGAACCTTTCCGAGCTGATGGCCATGGATTCCAGAACGTGGACAGCGAGCCTGAATACGCCCGTCGCAAGTGAGAACCGCGCCTCGGCGATGCTGCTGACGTTCTACCTGACCTATCTTGATCGTGCGGGAGACGGAGAGGGAGTGAAAGCACTGCTGCGAGCCATGGAGCAGGGCATGACTGAGGAGAGCGCTGTGCGGGAGTTTATCCTGGCGGGGCGCAGTGTGGCGGAACTGGAACGTGAGATGGGACGGGTGTTTGCGGACGCCGGGGTGGAGCTGCAGTTTACGCGGCGTGGTGGTCTGGCCATGAGGCCGTGACGAATTCCGGGGGAGAATCCTTTTGCCCCGTCTGGTTTTTGCCTTTAATCCGTGGGCATCTCCATGAAAACTTCCTGGCCCATCCGCCTTGTGCGTGCGCTGTTCTTTGCGTTCTCCGTTTTCATTGGCATCGCGATCGCCCTGGGCTTGGACCAGGACGCATGGGTCGGGGCGCTCAGTGGCGCAGTGTTCATGGGCATGCTGGTGGTGCTGGATGTGCTGCTGGCCCACTTCACCCTGCGGGATTTTTCACACGCCACGCTGGGGCTTGCGGTGGGGCTCTTCTGCGCGTGGCTGATCACGCGCATCGGCGTGTTCCAGCTCGCCTATTTTCAAAATCACGAGGAAGGGGTGGCGCTGCAGAACGTCGCGGAGATCTGCATCTATGGGACTCTGGCGTTTTTCGGGGTCACGTTTGCGCTGCGCAGTGACCGGGACCAGTTTGCCTTTCTGATCCCATACATCCGGTTCCGCCGAGACGGCTCTGAAGGTGAACCGCTGCTGCTGGACACAAACGTCGTCATGGATGCCCGGCTGCCGGGGGTGTTTGCCACCGGATTTCTCAGTGGCGCCGTCGTGGTGCCGCGTTGCGTTTTAGACGGGCTCCAGCATCTGGCAGACTCCCCCGAGGTGGCGCAATCTCTGCGGGGAAAGCGAGGTCTGGAGATGATGGAAAAACTGCGAGCAAGGCCTGAGATGAAGGTTTCCATTCATGAAGACGGCCCTTCAGATGCCTCGGTGGAAGTGCGGCTGGTGACGCTGGCGCGTGAGCTGAACGCCCGCCTGCTGACCAGTGATGACAATCTCGCGAAGGTGGCCCGTCTGCGCGGCATCACGGTGCTCAGCCTGCGCGAGCTGGTGGCAGCCTTGAATCCAGAACTCAGCGTGGGCGATGAACTGCGGCTGCCGCTGACAAAACCTGGCAAGGACAAGAACCAGGCGGTGGGTTATCTGCCAGACGGTGCCATGATCGTCGTGAACAACGCCGCTGCGCAGATCGGGCAGACAGTGGATGTGGTGGTTTCGGGCACCCTGCCGACCAGTGCAGGAAGGCTGATCTTTGCTGAGATCAAACCGGCTGCGTGACGCGCCTGCGCTGCAGCAGGCCCGCTGAGATGGCCAGCATCACCAGCAAAGCCGACTGCGGCTCTGGAACCATGGTGATGGACATGATGGAGGCCGCGCTGGTGGAGATGCGTGAGGCGTACATGCTGGAGGGATTGTCCAGCGGGAGATCGGGAATGAATGTCCAGCCAAAGGAATCGGATCCCTGATAGAGACCGCCGCGATCAAACAGCGCTGCATTGAAATCGCTGCCATCTCCAGTGATGTTGTTGGTGTCGAACATGCCATCAATGCTGTAGTTCACGCCAGCCAGTTTCCAGATGCCGCCGTCATTGACGAAAACGCCGCCGCCGGAATCACCGTTGGAAAGGGTGGCTTCCTCAGCGGTGCCACTGGCACTGAATGAGGCGGTGAGCAGATCGCCGATCGCGCTCGAATAAATGCCGCTGACTGTGTTCGTGCCCCAGCGCGCAGTACCATCTGGGCTGCTATCCTGCCAGCCATGCAGTATCCCGCCGACGAGTATATCCGCCCCGCGCGGACCGCCTCTGCCGTTGATCTCCATAGTCAGACCTGTCTCAGAGGATCCCGTGTAAAGGGGGGCATAGTAGCCAAAGGTTTCCTGGATTTTGAAGATGCGCAGGTCAGTGCCAGCGATGTCCCAATAGCCGATGCCGCTGTTGGCTGCGGTGTCGATGTTGTAGGTCACATCTGTGCCGCCGCTGAATATGCCGTTTTGTGTGAAGGTGGTGCCCTGAGTGCCGAAATGCTGCGCGGTGATGAAGTACTGTGGTGCAATCATGGTGCCGAGGTAGGCGCCGTAAGTGCCTTCGTACTGCCAGCCTGAATTGGCAAAGATGCCGGTGGGGGCCGTGATGTTGTGATTGGGATCGGCGGTGGCTTCAAACACGATCGCGCGACACGGTGTGAGGCCCAAGCATAACAAGGCAACCATGGCGCACATGATGCGCGAACACATGGAGGCTGATGTTTTGGAGGCCAAGAACATCAAGTAATGTCTCACCATGTTTCTGAATTACCATAAAACTCTGCTGAATAGCCTTAATTTTGTCCCCGCATGCAGCCTCAAAACCTGATTTGTAAGTGACATGATCTTCGGTGGGTGAAAACCTGCTCGACACACTGATCATTTTTGTTATGGATGGCAGGTCTGTGACGCAAAAATGAAAAAAGGTTCATTCATCAACATGCTAGGTGCCTGCATTCTCCCACCGATTGTAGGCGTGGGAATTTGCTGGGGTATCATCCAGCTTTTGAAGAACCATGAAATGTTTCGTGTGGATGCGGTCACCCCTCCCATGGCCACGGTCAGCAAAGTGCGCCAAGGCAAGCTAAGCGAGAAAAGTGCTGAGATCCGTGCCGCGCTGCCTTTGGATGCGGCATTTGATCCGGTGCGCCCGCTGCCAGTGCCGCCGAATGCGGAGAAAGCCGCCCTCAGACGTGCGGCTGAGGACGCCAAGATGAAACCGGTCGTTCCAACGAAGCCGTCCAACGGCGACTCCGGGGTGGCCACTGCCAGGAAGTCTGGCAAGCCCGCTCCTGCTATCGCCTTCAAAATGCCTGTCTGGCGTCCGATCCTTGATCCGATCGAAGATCACTGGACTCGTCTGATGCCGCGCACGGAGGCGCTGCCTCAGGCATATCAGGCCGTGATCAACGATGACGCTGCCCACCTTGCCAAGATCATCGCCATGGGCATTTCCCCCAACGAAATGACCTTGGGAGGAGATACGCCACTGTGTGCCGCCGTGCGCATGGGACGTGCGGATTGTGTGTATGTGCTGGCGCTCTCGGGAGTGAACCTGAACCAGACCGCGCATGAAAAGCAGCCGCCGATTGCGATAGCTTCCCTGCGCAGGAATGTTCCCGTGTTGCAGGCGCTGCTGGATTTTGGCGTCGATCCCAACACACGTTTCAACACACCGATTCAGAAACAGGTCATTGATCGCTGCACGATCAAGGATCTTCGAAACGCCATGGAAAGCGACCGTGGGGTCACCCCCATGATCTGCTGTGCTGCACGCGGCGATGTGGAAGGCGCGGTCACTCTGATGCGTGCGGGAGGCAAGCCTGGAATGGGCACCACACGCTATCACCGCTACCCGATCAACTTTGCCGCCACGCAGGGGTATCTGTTTCTGATGCGCGTATTGCTGGGCCGTGATCCGGAGTCGGAACCGGACACGCTCGTGACCGTCGATCTTTCAAGTCAGCGTGCCTGGGTGACCAAGCAGGGGCGCATCATCAACCACACCATGGTTTCCACCGGGCGTGAAGGCTATGGCACACCGGCAGGGCGCTATGTCATCACCGACAAGCACACCTCTCATGTCTCCACGCTCTACCATGTGGCCATGCCCTGGTTCATGCGCTTGAACTGCGGGGCGATCGGCCTGCACAGCGGGTATGTCACGGGTCAGCCTGCGTCACATGGCTGCATCCGTCTTCCCTACGATAAGGCGAAGCAGTTCTTCGGCCAGGTGCGCGTGGGGGACGAGGTGGAGATAGTTTACTGAGGGAGCCGTTTACGGTTGTTGACGGTGGTTTCTCAGAAGGCTCAAAGCCAACGCGTCGTTTGGAAAGCAACCGTTACCAGATTGCGCTTTTACAGCGTTTTCAGCAGTTTGTCGTGGATGCCGTCAAAGCCGCCGTTGCTGAACACCACGATCACATCGCCCGTGCGAGTTTCCTGTTTCAGACGATTCACGATGGCATCGGTGTCTGATTCAAACCAGCAGGGTTTGCCACGTGCGGTGACGGATTGCGCCACCTTGGCGGTGTCGAGGCGTTGATCTGCCGCGACCTTTTCGGGATTGGCCACGGCAGCGATGACGGAGCCGTCGGCTTCAGTCAGCGCTTCGATCAGTTCATTTTGCAGCACGTTGCGGCGGCTGGTGTTTGAGCGTGGTTCGAACAGCGCCCAGAGGCGGCGGCCGTCATAGCGCTGGCGCAGGCCGCGCAGTGTCTCGCGAATGGCGGTCGGGTGATGACCGAAGTCATCAATGATCGTGATGCCGTGGACGGTGCCACGCTCCTGCTGACGACGGCGGATGCCGCGGAAACTGCTCAGGCCGGCGCGGATTTCATCATCACTCAATCCGGCAAAGCGGGCGGCGCAGACACACATGGCCGCATTGCGTGCATTGAATTCGCCTACCATGGGCACCTCGAACGCAGCGCCGTTGATTTCAAACTGCGTGGCCTCGGGCGTTACGCCGGTGATCTTGATGCGGAAATCGCAGTCAGGTCCCAGTCCCACCGTCTTGAGCGGTGCAGGGCACTTGGCGCGCAGGGTGAGGCAGTTGGCGTCGTCACCGTTGATCAGGACGAGGCCGTTGCGAGGCACCGTGTTCAAGAAGCGCTGAAACGAGAGCAGGATCTCGTCGAGGTCACGGAAGATGTCCGCGTGATCGAACTCGATGTTGTTCACGATCGCGCACTCGGGCAGGTAGTGCAGGAATTTGCTGCGCTTGTCGAAGTAGGCGGTGTCGTATTCGTCACCTTCGATCACAAACAGATCTGAGTGCGTGAAGCGTGCGCCGGATTCGAAATTCTCCGGCACGCCTCCGATCATGAAGCCGGGGTTTTTGCCAGCGTGCTCGTAGATCCACGCCAGCATCGTGGTCGTCGTTGTCTTGCCATGCGTGCCGCTCACCACAAAGCTGCGTTTGCCCTGAATGACTTCGCGCTTCAGCATCTCCGCCATGGAGACGTAGGGCAGCTTTTTCTCCAGAAGTGCTTCGAGTTCAGGATTACCGCGTGAGATCGCGTTGCCAACCACATAGGAATCCGCATTCAGTGGCAGGTTCTCCGGATTGTAGCCTTCGGTCACGGTGATGCCGGCATCACGCAGCACATCGCTCATGGGCGGATAGACTTGATTGTCGGAGCCGCTGATGGTGTGACCGAGGGCGCGCAGGGCGACAGCGGTGGAGCCCATTGCTGTGCCGCAGATGCCGATGAAATGAATGTGTTTGGGAGATGCCATGGAAAAGACGCGCACGGTTCAAATCCAGGCGCAGGCGTGAACTAAAGCAGGACTTTTTGCCCCCTGCTAAAAGAAAGTTCAGTTCAGCGGGAATAATCGCAGGGGCGGAGGCTCCAACGTTGCGATGGCTCGAATCCCCGCAGCCAGCCATAACTCACAAACAAACCAAAGTACATCACACCTACCATGAGCACCAAGCACATCATTGCCGCCGCCGCCTTCACCGGTCTCCTTTCCGGCGCCTACGCCGCGCAGACCACGAGCACCCAGAAGGCCGCCAGCCTCGGCGTCTCCATTGAAAAGATGGCGGACAAAGGTCAGCATGCCTGCAAGGGACACAATGCCTGCAAAGGACAGGGTGGCTGCAAGTCCGGCGACAACGGCTGCAAAGGCAAGAACTCCTGCAAGGGCAAAGGCGGCTGCAACACCATGCCGAAGAAGTAAGCCGAATCGATTCCGCAGCCATACGACACCCCCGCGTGTGGCTGCGGCCAATCTTTAAACATTCCACTTGGAACTCCAGACAATGCCCGCCAACCCTCACAATGGTCATACCGATCTCGGCATCGGTCTCGGCCTCCGAGTGCCGCACTACCGGCACATTCTGGAGAAGAAGCCGGTCTGTGACTGGTTTGAGATCATCTCCGAAAACTTCATGGTCGATGGCGGTCGCCCGCTGGAGGTGCTGGACAGCATTTTGGAGCAGTACCGCGTCGTGCAGCACGGGGTGTCGATGTACTTCGGCAATGCCGATCCCCTGAACCGCGATCACCTCAAAAAACTCAAGCGTCTGGTGAAGCGCACCAACACGCCCTGGCTCTCCGATCACCTCTGCTGGGGCAGCGTGGATGGCCGCTGCTCCCACGACCTCCTGCCCATGCCCTACACCCTGAGTGTGGCCAGGCACACCGCTGAGAAGATCCGGCAGGCCCGCGATTTCCTCGAAGTGCCCATCTGCGTGGAAAATGTGAGCAGCTACGCCGAATTCACGCAGAACGAGATGACCGAGTGGGAATTTCTCAGCGAAGTCGTTGAGCACGCCGATTGCGGCATCCTCCTGGATGTAAACAACATTTACGTCTCTTCGCAGAACCACGGCTTCGATCCCTTCGAATACCTCCGTGCAGTGCCGCATCAACGTGTTGGCCAGATTCACATCGCCGGGCACACCCGGCTGGATCACGTCATCCTCGACACCCACGATCATCCGGTCCCCGATCCTGTCTGGGATCTTTACGCCGCTGCCATTAAGTATTCCGGCAGCACTGCCACGCTCCTCGAATGGGACGACAAAATCCCCAGTTTCGAAGATGTGCATGCCGAAGCGCTCAAAGCCAACCGCTACCTTCATGAGCATGCCCACGCCTAGCAGTCTCCGCACCAACGCCGACCTGCGCCAATTGCAACGCACCATGGCTGCGGCGCTGAGGCAGCCGCTCACGCGCCAGGATGGCATGCCCACCAGCACGCAGGTCGATTTCATCACGCCGAACGACCGCATGAGCGGCTTCGCGCGCCTTGAAATCTACGCCCGCCAGTACTGGTTTCGCCTGCTGGACTGCCTCTACGACGACTATCCCGCACTGCGCGTTTTCCTGGGTGAGCGCCGCTTTCAGCAGCTCTGCCGCGATTACCTCGCGCAGCATCCCAGCACTTCCTGGACTCTGCGTAATCTAGGCTCCGCACTTCCCGCTTTTACTACGGATCTCAAGGCGCGTGATGTTGCCCGCGTTGAATGGGCGCAGACGCTTGCCTTTGACGAGGTATTGAAAAAGCCGTTGAGGATTGATGATCTCCTTGGTGCTGATCCCTCCATGCTTCGTCTGGGGCTTCAGCCCTGTGTCGTGCTTCTGCGGATCGACCACGCAGTCGATCACTTCATCACCGCGATGAAAAAAGCCGACGCGGATGTGCGCGGTTCTGCCAGCCAGGCCATGTCCGAGGCACCCACACGTGCCAAAGTCGCCAAGGCACCGAAATTAAAACGCGAGTGTGTGCATCTGGCCGTTCACCGCCATGACAACCAGTTGTACTTCAAGCGCCTTGCCCCGGAGTCCTTCGCCATGCTCATGGCATTGAGGGATGGCCTCACGCTGGCGGATGCCATCGAATTCGCGCTATCCCAGGCCAGTCCGGACACTGACTGGCCCGCGCAGATTCGTGACTGGTTCACCGAATTCTCCCAGCTCGGCTGGTTCACACATTTTCCCCGCAAATCATGAAACCTTGGACCTTCGCCAACTCCCTCCTCGACCGCACCGCCAGCTACCTTGCAGATCCCTTTTTGCTCGGCATCCGCCTCTATTGGGGCTGGCAGTTTTTTCAGACCGGAAAAGGCAAGCTCAGCGACATCAGCATGCCCACAGCTTTTTTTACCGAACTCGGCATTCCCTTTCCAGAGCTGAATGCCTATCTGGCGGGCTGCACGGAGTGCTTTGGTGGCTTGCTGCTTCTGGCGGGCCTCTTCTCCCGAGTCACCTGCGTGCCGCTGATCTTCACCATGCTCGTCGCCTACGGCACGGCGCATCTGGATGTGGTCAAAACGATCTGGTCAGATGCCGACTCCTTTGTCAGCGCCCCGCCGTTTCTCTTTCTGCTGGCCAGCGTGACCGTCTTCATTTTTGGTCCTGGCAGGTTGTCGGTCGATGAACTGCTGCGTCGGCGAAAAAAAGCGTGAATCGTGTGAATAAACGCTGCTGTCACGTCTCCTACCTGCATATCCGACCCATGAACTCATGGAATCTGCCTTCCAATTCGGCATTGAACTGCCTGCAACCCGCACGATACCTCGACGCGTGACCGACACCGTGCCCAGCTTTGAGCAGATCGTGGACTCCCACTATCAGGGGCTTTACCGCTTCGCCATGAGCATGTGCCGGCGTGAGGCTACGGCGCAGGATCTTGTGCAGCAGACCTTTCTGCAATGGGCAAAGAAGGGGCACACGCTGCGGGATGCCTCGAAGGTGAAGACCTGGCTGTTCACCACAATCTACCGTGAATGGCTCGGCATCGCCCGTCGTGAGAAAAAATATGAAGAGGTCGAATTCGAACCTGAGCAGCACAGTGCCATGCAGCACCATGATGACGGCGAAAATCCACGCGTGGACAGCGCCACGCTGCAAACGGCGCTCGAAGAACTGGAACCCAATTACCGAGCACCACTGGTGCTTTTTTACCTCAAGGTGCTATCTTACCGAGACATTGCCGAGACGCTGGGGGTTCCCATCGGCACCGTGATGTCACGCCTTTCCCGCGCCAAAGACAGCCTGCGCACCATTTTGCGCCGCCTCGAAGACTCCGCCCCCTCCAACATCATTCCCCTATCCGCCTCGTGAACCGCGAAGAAGCCAGACTCGAACTCGATGCCACGACGCTCCGCCCTCAGGATGCATCGCCCGAGGCGCGTGCGATGGCTCAGAGCGATCCCGAACTGGGCGCATGGCTGAAAAAGCGCACTGAGTTTGACGAACAAGTCGCCGGGGCCTTTGCTGCTACCATTCCAGCTGGGCTGCGGGCAAGCATTCTGCAAAATTCCAGACGCCCCGCCAAACGTTCCATCCGCTGGGTTCTGCCCACACTGGCTGCAGCTGCTGCAGCGGTGGTTTTGGGCTGGACCATGCTTTGGCCTGTGAACAGCGGCATGCCGGACTGGCAGGCTGATTCGCTCGCTGCCGTGATGAAAGTCGAGTACGGCATGTCCAAGGTCGATCACATGTCACGTGATTTCGAAGCCATCAAAAAGATGCTCGTCGCGGATCGATCTCCGACACCGGCTCGCCTGCCAGGCACGGTGGGGACCATGCCTGTGCTGGCCTGCAAGCGAATCCAGGTTGCGGGTCGTGTGGCATCCATCATCTGCTTTGAAATTGAGCCCGGCAAAGAGGCGCATCTTGTCGTGATGGGCAACACCGGCCTCTCCGAGCTGCCGCCTCAGCTTCAGCCAGAGTTCAAAACCAGCAAGAACTGGAACATGGCCAGTTGGAGCGATGGCAGCCAAACCTTCCTCCTCGCCACCACGGCGGATGAAGCAGTGTTGAAAAAAATGTTTGGGCTGGTGTGAGGTTACGGAATCTCACTCACTTGCACCTTGGTGTTGCCGAGCACTGTGTGGCAGTTCACACACTGCTGGCGCAGCGAAGCAAAGACTTCCGGGGAGCGCTTTGAGTCGTGCTTTTGGAGTGTGGTTTTGAGATCGGAGAAAGGTCCGTTTTCCCAGCCTGCGAGCAGAGGCAGCAGATCGACCATGGTTCCACTGGAAGACTTCTGCCGAGGTGCGCTGGTGATCGATTTGGCAACGCTCGAATGCATGCGCT
The DNA here is from genome assembly GCF_044373815.1 of Prosthecobacter sp. Classification (GTDB taxonomy): domain Bacteria; phylum Verrucomicrobiota; class Verrucomicrobiia; order Verrucomicrobiales; family Verrucomicrobiaceae; genus Prosthecobacter. Next base: position 10,898 of record NZ_JBIPNG010000093.1, read on the forward strand.
CTGCCATGGCCAGCGCGGCATCCCATTCACCGGCCTGCTGCAGCCTGCGCGTTTCCTGCATCTTGCGCTGGGCCGCTTTCATGCGGTGGCTGTTCATGGTGCTGGCACATGAGGCCAGGGAGAACAGTGCGGCGAAGACGAAGATTGTTTTCATGGGTTAGGTGAGTGAATCACCGTCCTTCGAATCTGTCGCGTCCTTTCGCCAGCGCCTCGATCTTGCGGTCGGCGATGCTGCGTTTGAGCATCCAGAAACCGCAGTCGGGATGGATGAACTTCACCCTGCCGGAGCCAAGTTTTTTCTCCGCAGCTTCGATGCGACGGGCGATTTCGTCGGCGGTTTCGATGTGGTTCACCTTGATGTCCACGACACCTAGGCCGACGCCGATTTTGGGATCGAGCTCCTTGAGCGCGTCGAGATCAGCGGCGGGACGATGCGCGAGTTCCAGCACGAGGTGGTCGGCGCGCAGTGAGTTTAAGAAGTTGATGAGCGCGGCCCACTCGCCTTTTTGAATCGTCTGACCGCCGTAGTTGCCGAAGCAAAAGTGTACAGCCTTGGTGCCTTTCACCGCATCCAGTACTCGATTGATGCCTGCGGCGGCGATGGGAGCATCTGCGGGGTTGCCGGGGATGTTCGCCTCATCGACCTGCACGCAGTCGCATTGCAAATCGGCGGCCTGCGCAGCCAAGGCGTCGGCGATGGCCATGTTGAGCGCCGCGAAGTCGTTGTAGTGCGTGTCCAGCAGCGTGCGGGCCAGCATGTAGGGGCTGGTCAGTGTGAACTTGAACGGGCCACCCGCCACTTTGCCCGCACGCGCGCAGTCCTCGGCGAGATTGAGCACGCCTTCGGTGATGGGACCGCGCACGACGGCGGCCGGCTTGCTGCGGAAGGCCATCTCATGCTTGGCACGAAACGCTGCGGTGTCTGCTCGAGCAATACGGCTGTCGATGCCGCCGAGTTTGTGGACGAAGTACTCGATCATGCCGTTGGTGTCGGGATGATTGACATCGAAGCGATACAGCTCGCCATCCGTCGGCAGGTCGATGCCCGCCTGGCGCTGTGTGTCGAACACCACACGCGTGGCATCAATGACGGCGGCTTCGCTGGGAAGCGCGCTGAGCCATTCGGGGACAGGATAGGAGCCGACGGTGGTGGTCTGGATGGTGGGCATGCGGCAGACTAGTCAGCATCCACCAGCCTTGGAAGGCGTGAGTGCCAAAATCCAAAGGCAGGCAGGCATCCAACAAGCTTACCTCGCGGACTTCGGACCTTTGCCGCGCACGCTCATTTTAAAGGGCACGCCGGGCGCGGCCCATTCGTCGCGAATGACTTTCTCCAGATAGCGCATGTAGCTGTCCGTGAGTTTTGAGGCACGATTGGCGAAGAGCACGAAGTGCGGCACGGGAATGGCGAAACCTTCGGCCTCATTGACCTGGGTGGCATAGAGCAGCTTGAAGCTGTGCGTGCTGCGGCCCAGAGCGCCGGGGGTGTTCTCGATGGCGGTGGAGAGCAGGCGGTTCAGCGCACCGGTGCCAATGCGGTTCTGTGAGCCGCTGCGCACTTTTTCGATCTGCACGAAGAGCTTGCCGATATGATCTTTGTTCTTCGCCGAGATGGCGACGAGCGGGGCGTAGTTCAGGAAGAAGAACTCGCGGCGCATCAGTTCGTCCAGATGTTCGATGCGGTCCTTCTGATTGCCATCTGGATGAAAGAGGTCCCACTTGTTCATGACGAGGATGCAGGGCTTGCGCTCCTCCAAAATAAACTGGGCGATCTTGCGGTCCTGCATCTTCGCCCCGGCGGCGCAGTCGATGACGAGCAGGCAAAGGTCAGCACGCTTGATGCTCTGCAGGCTGCGATCCACGCTGGAGATTTCGACGACCGTATCCAGATTCGCACGGCGGCGGATGCCGGCGGTGTCGATGAGCTGATAATGTTTGCCGTTCCAAGAGGCCTGGATGTCGAGGGCATCACGCGTGGTGCCGGGCACGTCGCTGACGATGGCACGCTCCGAACCCAGAATGGCATTCACGAGAGAGGATTTGCCTGCGTTCGGGCGGCCCACGATGGCGAGCTTCAGCGGGCGCGTGTTTTGATGCGAGATGGCATCTTCCGTTTCGCTGGATTCCTTCAGGTCCAGGCGCTCGGAGACAAGTGCGACGAGTTCGTCGATGCCCAGGCCATGGGCGGCGCTGACTTCAAGGGTGTCGGGAAAGCCGAATTTGGAGAATTCGCTGGCGTTCAGCTTGCGCTTCGGGGAATCGGCTTTGTTGCAGACGAGAATGACGGGCTTGTTGGTGCGGCGCAGTTCGCGGGCGAGGCTTTGATCGATCGTGGTGATACCATCAACGACATCGACAACGAACAGCAGCAGATCTGCCACATCCAGAGCGATGGAGGCCTCGATCTGCACCTGGTCGGTCAGCACGTCTTCGGTGCTGGCACCAATGCCACCCGTGTCCATGATCTCAAACCATGCCGGACCCCGGCGGCACTGCGCCGTGATGCGGTCCCGCGTCACACCGGCCTGATCGTGGACGATGGAGATGGTTTTCCCGGCAAGGCGGTTAAAGAGTGCGGACTTGCCCACATTGGGGCGTCCGACGATGGCAACGGTTTTGAGCATTGTTCAGAGAGCACGGTGAGCCCCCCGAGTCAATCATGTCCAGCGGCCTGCAACTGCTTGACACCGTCGGCCAGATTGAGAAAACCCGACAAGGCGGTGAAAGTGGCGGCAAAGATCGTGGGCCAGATGAGCCACTCGGGCTTGAGATCGAGCAGGATCCACAAAATGGCCGCCATCTGGGCAAAAGTGGCTGTTTTGCCGGTCCAGTGGGTGTGGATTTGGAATTTACCGGCAAAGTGGTCGATCAGGAAGGCCCCGCCAATGGAAAGCAGGTCGCGGCCGATGACCAAGATCGGGAACCACAGAGGGAAATGCTGCCGCCAGGAGGTGAAACTCAGCAGGATGATGGCGGCGAGCATGAGCAACTTGTCCGCGAGGGGGTCCATGATGGCCCCGAATCGGGTTCGCTGATTGAACCGGCGGGCGATCCAGCCGTCGATCGCGTCACTGATCGAGGCGATGGCAAAGACCGCAGCGGCCCATTGGCGCAAGGCTTCATTGGGGTGGTCGCCACGGGCGCTGTCGCCATAATAGATCACCAGCCCGATGAAGACGGGAATCAGCAGGATGCGGAAGATGGTGATCTGATTGGCGAGGTTCACGCTGCTACGTTCGCGTTTCACGGTTCACGGTTCAAGAGTTGAATCATGAAGTTTGATCGCTTTAGAGTATGACATGTCGCAAATCGAGCCAGTGGATCTTTTGAATGCCTACTGTGAGGGAGCCTTCCCCATGGGGGAGGACGATGGCTCCATCTCATGGTACCGGCCCAAGATGCGCGGCATCCTGCCGGTGGCGGAGTTTCATGTGCCGCGCCGGTTTGAGCGCTACCTGAAGCAGCACCCGTTTGAAGTGCGCTGGAATACCTCCTTTGGAGATGTGATCCGGGGCTGCGCCGACCGTGAAAGCACTTGGATCACGGATGCCATCATGGACACCTACGAGGAGCTTCACCGCATTGGTTTTGCTCATTGCGTGGAGGTCTGGCGGGACGGCAAGCTGCGTGGCGGCGTCTATGGCGTGAGCATCGGCGGGGCGTTTTTCGGGGAATCGATGTTCAGCCGCGAGCCGCAGGCCTCCAAGGTGGCGCTGACGCACCTGCAATGGCGGCTGCATGAGCGCGGATTCCTGCTGCACGACACGCAGTGGACCACGCCACATCTCGCGATGTTTGGCGGGCACGAAATCCCTTGCGCGCAGTATTTGGAACTGCTGCAGCGAGCGATCTCGCGCAAGGCGACGTTTATGTGAGCTGAATCAGCTCTCGAAATATGTGTAGCCGCGCAGGCCGGCCTCGAAACTTTCCATGATCTCGCGGCGCTCGGTGGCGGTGATGCGCTTGGAAACAACGGCGCTTTCCGCCAAATTGCGGAAACGGGTGAGCATGTCTTTGGGATCGTACTCAACGTAGGTGAGCACTTCCGCGACGCTGTCGCCTTCGAGTTCGCGGCTGTATTTCACCTTGCCGTTTTCCACGCGGACGCTGACGACGTTGGTGTCGCCGAGGAGATTGTGAAGGTCGCCGAGGGTTTCCTGATACGCGCCGACGAGGAAGATGCCGAGCATGTACTCGTGGCCCTTCTCGATCTGCGGATCGTGCAGCGGGAGGGTGGAGTTAATGCCGTGGGAGTGGGCAAATTTGTCGATCTTGCCGTCGCTGTCGCAGGTGATGTCGGAGAGCACGGCATTGCGCGTGGGCTTCTCCTTGAGTCGGTGGATCGGCATGACCGGGAAGATCTGGTCAATGGCCCAAAGGTCAGGCAGGCTCTGGAAGACACTGAAGTTGCCGTAGTAGAAATCGGTCATGATCGTGTCGAGACGATCCATCTGGCTGCCATCGTGGTCGCAGCTTTCCTTCATGCTGGCCACCCAGGTGAGGATGTCCCAGTAGAGCTCCTCGCCATGCGCACGTTCGCGTAGGTTGACCTTGCCGTAATTGAACTCACTGCGCAGCTTATCGCGGTAGTAGATGGCGTCGTTGTAGATCTCCTGCAGGCGGTCGCGGGAGGTCTTGGAGGCATGCTTTTCGGCATCCAGGCGCAGTTCGTAAAGATTGCGCAGCAGGGGCGGGGCATCCTTGGCAAGTTCGACATCGGCGACGCCCTTGCGAGGCTCAAAGCGGTTGATGTCGAGGATGTTGATGATCAACACGGAGTAGTAGGCCACGATGGCGCGACCGGACTCGGTGATGAGGTCAGGGTGCGGCACACCAGCCTCGGCGGTGACTTCGGTGATCGCCTCGATGATGTCGGCGCAGTATTCCTTGGTGCCGTAGTTGCTGCTGGCTTCGCTGGCGCCTTTGAGGCCGTCATAGCTGATGGCGAGACCGCCGCCGAGATCGAGAATGCCCATGCGCGCACCTTCTTGCACTAGGCCCACGTAAACACGCGCCGCTTCGGTGACCGCCTGGCGGATGGCGCGGATGTTTGGAATCTGCGAGCCCTGGTGGTAGTGCAGCATGCGCAGGCAGTCGAGCATGCCTTTCTCGCGCAGGCTGTCCACGACGTGCATGAGCTGGGAGATGTTCAGGCCAAACATGCTGGCATCCCCGCCGGAGCCACTCCAGTGGCCGGCACTTTCGGCGCTGAGGCGGAAGCGCACCCCGAGAGTCGGGCGCACGCCCATTTTCTCACAACGTTCCAGGATCAAGTCCAGCTCCGTGGGCATTTCCAGCACCAGGATGACCTGGAGGCCCATCTTTTGGGCGTACAAAGCGAGATCGATGAACTCCTCGTCCTTGTAGCCGTTGCAGACGATGTAGGCTTCAGGATCGTGCATGTAGCTCAGAGCGGCGATGAGCTCCGGCTTGCTGCCGGCTTCGAGGCCGTAGTGATACTTGCGGCCGTAGCGGGTGATCTCTTCGATGACTTCTTGCTGCTGGTTCACCTTGATGGGATAAACGCCGCGATAGACGCCCTGGTATTTGCCTTCCTTGATCGCGGAGGCGAAGCCTTCGTTCAGTTCGTCGATGCGCCAGCGCAGCAGATCGCCGAAGCGGATCAGCAGTGGCAGCTGGGTGCCGCGTTCGCGCAAACCTTTCACGATAGAAGCGAGCGAGACGTCCTTCGTTTTTTTGCCATCCTTCAGCTTCACAACGACCTCGCCGGTCCTCGCGATGTCGAAATACTCATGCCCCCATTCGCGGATGCCATAAAGCTCGGCGCTGTCGTCGGTGGTCCATGTGGGGTTTTTCATTTTCGTTGGCTGGGTTGGAGGGGCTTTCAAGGGCCGCGATTATGGGGGCAAATTTGGAAATGCAAAGCGACATCTCGGAGAGGTTCCGGGCGGCCAAAACGCCCGGGAGCGGCCGGGGCGTCAGTCTCTGGCCCTGCGGAAGGCAAAGGGGAGGTAAAGCAGGGAGTAAAAAATGAGGCCCAGACCGATGGTGCTGAGGTTGTACCATGGCCACGGTCCGAGCTGGTCAAACAGGCTGGCCTGCACGGGTTTGGAGCATTGAAAAGCGTAGTTTGCACCGATGGCGTAGTTCACCACGGCGATGACGGCATACCAGGCCACGGAGAAGGTCATGATGCGGAGCACGGCTCCGGGGCGCGGGCGAACCTTCATGGCGGTGACGACGTAGACCGCCGTGATCGGCACGCCGGCGTGCATGATGAAAAACAAAAAGAAACGCGGGTCTGGAAACTCATAGATCAGCGCGGGCGTCAGCAGCCCCTGAAGGGTGCCTGCGATGCCAAAGAAATACACCACCTCGCAAAAAAACG
>NZ_JBIPNG010000475.1:0-5138 GCF_044373815.1 Prosthecobacter sp.
CCACGTCGACCAGCCCAAGGCATTCCGTCTGCCTTCCTCATTCGGCCTTCGTCATTATTTCGTCATTCGTCATTCTCCGCTGATGCCCACCCTAGCCGACATCGGAGAAGACAATCTCATCCGCAAACTCATGCGCGGAGTGAAGCTCGACAGCGATGTCATCGCCGGGGCGGGGGATGACTGCGCCGTGGTGCGCAGCACCAAGGACGAGCACACGCTGCTCAAAACGGACGCCCTTGTGCAGGACGTCCATTTCACCCTCGAAACTCCGCCCAAGCTCATCGGCCGCAAAGCCATCGCCCGCGTCGTCAGCGACTTCGCCGCCATGGGTGGCACACCGCGTCATGCCATGATCACTCTCGTGGCTCCGCCCAGCATGCAGGTCGAGTTCCTCTCCGAGATCTATCGCGGCATGCGCGCCATCGCCAAGGAGTACGGCATCAACATCGTCGGTGGTGAAACCTCGCGCGGTCTCGTGCTCATGCTCTCCATCTCCATGAGCGGCACCGTCCCCTCCAAGCGCTGGCTCTCCCGCAGCGAAGGCAAGGCCGGCGATGTCATCCTCGTCACCGGCCGCCTCGGCGGCTCCATCACCGGCAAGCATCTCAAGTTCCAGCCCCGCCTCGAAGAAGGCCGCTGGCTCTCCGAAAATGCCCATCCGCACGCCATGATGGACATCAGCGATGGCCTGGCCAAGGACCTCCCGCGTCTCGCCCTCGCCAGCGGCACGCACTATCAAGTCAACGTAGCCTCACTCCCCTGCAATCCCGGCTGCACCTTCGATCAAGCGTGGGGTGATGGCGAAGACTACGAACTCCTACTCGCCGTCAATCCCCGCAGCGTGAAGTCCCTGCTGCAAAAATGGCGCCTCGCCTTTCCCAAGCTCCCCCTCACCATCATCGGCAAACTCGTCCTCCCCGGCGAAGGCCGCCCCCCCGACTTCGAAAGCACAGGCTGGGACCACTTCGCCCTGAGTGCTGACGCATGATCACCCTGCAGACCGCCGACGACGCCCTCGCTTGGGGCACCCAACTCGCGCCGACACTCGTCGCAGGCGATGTCATCGCTCTCTGCGGCACCCTCGGAGCCGGCAAAACCCAGATCACCTGCGGCATCGTCGCCGGCATGAATTCACAGGCCGCCGTCACCAGCCCCACCTTCACTCTGGTGCATGAGTACCTCGATGGCCGCCTCCCCATTTTCCACTTCGACTTCTACCGCATGGACTCCGCCGCAGAAGTCATCGGCATCGGCTGGGACGAGTTCCTCACCGAGCCCGGCGTCATCATCGTCGAATGGGCCGACATGTTCCCCGACCTCCTCCCACCCCACACCCGCTGGTTCCAAATCGAACCCCAGCCAGACGGCTCGCGGCATGTTCGAGAAAGCAGTACTGCTTCCGATCCAAAGAAGTCAGCGCTCTGACGGATTCTTTCCGTGTATTCCGTGTTTTCCGTGGTTAAACCTTCTGACTTTTTCTTTCCTCTCTTTCGGCCAATCCCTTCATGCTCCTCGCCCTAGACCTCTCCACCGCCCACGGCAGCATCGCCGTCGTGCGGGGCGATGACGTGCTCTTCCGCTCGACCTTCCAGTCCGAGCGCTCCCACAACGCCCAAGTCTTTGCCCCGCTCCGAGAAGCCCTCGCCGCTGCTGGCGATCAACTCACCGGCATCGTCATCGGCAACGGCCCCGGCTCCTACACCGGCGTCCGCATCGCCATCGCCGCCGCTCAGGGCATCGCACTTTCGCGCAATGTCTGGTGCGTCGGCTGGTCCTCCCTTGCCGCGCCAGATTTGGATGCTCCCGCCAGTTACAACATCATCGGCGATGCCCGCCGCCAGAGCTTTTATCTCGCCCGCGTCGAAAACGGCCGTCTGCTGCCCGATCTCGAAATCGTTTCCGCCGAAGTCGCCCGCCAACGCACCGCCGATTGCGAAATAGTGTACACGTTCGACGCCAAATGTCCGCTCGGCCTGTCCCTCCGTTTCGCCAAACCAGACGCCGCCAAGCTCGCCAAAATCGTCCAATCCTTGCCCGCTGACGAACTCGCCGCCCTCATCGCCCAGCCCCTCATCCCCCACTACCTCGCCGAAGCTTTCATCACCCTTCCCAAGCGCCCCACCCCATGACTCCCGAACTCATCTCCAACCACGTTTCTGAATGGGGCGAAGGCCCAATCTGGCACGGAGACCGCCTGTTGTACGTTGATATTGAAACCCATAAGATCATCTCCCTCACCCCATCGACAGGTGAAGAAAAGATCTGGGACGTCGGCCAGCGCGTCGGCACCGTCGTTCCACGCGCCAGCGGCGGCCTCGTCTGGGCAGGCGACAACGGCTTCTTTTTCCTCGATGAAGCCACCGGCATCAGCACCCCCATCGCCGATCCCGAGCCCAACCTCCCTGACAACCGCTTCAACGACGGCAAGTGCGATCCCGCCGGCCGCTTCTGGGCCGGCACCATTTGCCTCCAGAAGCGCCCTGATGCATCACTTTACTGCCTTCATACCGATCTGCGCGTCGAAAAGAAATTCGGTCCCGTCACCAACTCCAATGGCATCATTTGGAACCGTGCTGCAAACACGATGTACTACATCGACACGCCAAGCAAAAAAGTGCGCGCCTTCGACTTCGACAACGCCACCAGCGCCATCACCAATGAGCGCGTCATCTGGGACACCAGCGCCGATCCCTCCTCCCCAGATGGCATGACCATCGACACCGAAGACCGTCTCTGGATCGCCTTCTGCCACGGTGCCAAGGTGGTCTGCTTCAATCCCGCCACCCAGAAGGAAGAGATGCAGATCGACTTCCCCTGCGTCGAAACGACCGCCTGTGCCTTTGGTGGCCCCGATTTGCGCGATCTCTACATCACCACAGGCAAGAAGCCCGATCTGGAGGAGCCTCTTGCAGGCCGTCTTTTCGTCTGCCGACCCGGTGCGCAGGGCGTTCCTGCTGCCACGTTTGGTGGATGAGTGTGCTAGGCTGCCTGTCGGAGGAATTATGCGAGTATGCTTGTGAGGTGAAGAGATATGGCTATAAATTCCATAATAGCCATCCCTATGAAGCTCATTGCTCCCGATCCCGACATGCGTGTTGCAATGCCGTATGAATACACGGCCAAGCCCCTGCTGACTCCCACGGAGGCCAAGTTTCACAGCTGCCTCCTGCAGATCACCGGGGAGCGCTGCCGCATTCAGATCAAGCCCCGGCTGGCCGATGTGTTTGAGCATGAGAAAACGAACGGCGCTTTCCAGATGATCAGCCAGAAGCACGTCGATTTTCTCATCTGCCGCAATGACGACTGGATGCCCATGCTCGGCATCGAGCTGGATGACCCCAGCCACGAGCGCGCCGAAGCCAGGAAACGCGATATGTTCGTGAACATGCTATTCGCTTCCACCGGCGTGCCGCTGCTGCGTCTGCCCGTGCAGGAACTCGATCAACTCGAACGCCTTGTCGAAGAACTAACCAAGGCCTGGAATCATCGCTGGAAGACCTTGGAGATGAGATGATGGGGCAAGAGAATGCCGCATGACAGACTTTCAAGTTGTGGCCAGATAGGAGCATGTTGCGTCCTGTTTCCTTCCTGGTACCCCTATTGGCCCTGCATGCTGCGCATGCTGAAGTCACTCCGCAGAAAGTGGATGTGTGTATCTACGGCGCAACGCCCGCAGGCATCGTGGCTGCCGTGACGGCAAGGCAGGAAGGCTGCTCAGTTCTCATCGTGGAACCCAGCCGCTGGTTGGGTGGGATTCTTGGTGCAGGCATCAAGCCGATGCAGGACTGCGCGGCACCAGAGGCAGTGGGCGGGCTGACGACGAGCCGTGTTTTCAAGCTGGGCAAACAGCCACCTGCCATCCGTCAGGCCTTCGCGGCGTGGCTGGAGGAGGAGAAGATTCCGGTGCTCTTTGAGCATCGTGTGCAAAAGGTGGAAAAGACGGGCAAGGCGATCACGAAACTGGTGCTGGAACTGGCACCGCCGGACAAAAACGGCGTGCCTGCACCCAAGGCTGCGCAATCGGATGCGGCCGTGGTCGAAGCGAAGGTGTTCATCGACGCGAGCTATGAGGGCGATGTCATGGCGGCGGCTGCGGTGCCTTATGCCGTGGGACGTGAGGCGAAGGAGGTATTCAATGAAGAACTGGCAGGTGTGGGGCCGACGACGAACTGGACGCCCATTGATCCCTACGTGGTGCAAGGGGATGCAAAGAGCGGAATGCTGCCGCTCGTGGATGCTGATCATGGTTTGCCGAAGGGCTCAGCGGATGATTACACGCAGGCTTACAACTATCGCTTTTATGTGACGCGTGATGAGGCAAAGCGCATCGCGTTTGAAAAGCCGGCGGGTTATGAGGCGAAGGATTTTGAAGTTGTCGGGCGCTACGTGGAGCACCTCGTTCGCTGTACGGAAGGTGAAGATAAATTGCTCAAGCGGTTGCGGGACATTTTCCCAGGCTGGCTCAACAGCGGTGAGTACAACTACAAGCGTGATTCATTGGTGACGATCGCGCCGCTGGGCGTGAGCCGTTACTATCAGGATGGGAAATGGGAGGCGAAGTCGCGCATCTGGAGGCAGCACAAGGACTACCTCAGTGGACTGCATCACTTTCTGAGCACAGACACACGGGTGCCGGAAAAGTTTCGCGCCGAGACGGTGGCGCTCGGACTGGACAAAACGATGCACGCCGACACCGAGGGCTGGCCTAATCAGCTTTATGTCAGAATCTCGCGACGCATGCAGGGGCCCTATGTGCTGACGCTGGCGGATGTGTGGAACAAGACACAGGTGGAGGACAGCATTGGGCTGGCGCTTTACGGTGTGGATATCTATCCGGTGCGTCGTTACGCCGTGGCAGATCCCGGCACCGGGAAGATGGGCGTGGCAACGGAGGGCAATATGTTCGTCGGCGGCTCCCAAGGCACGGGGCATCCTTATCCCATTCCATATCGGGCGATCACGCCGAAGGCAGATGCTTGCAGCAATCTGCTGGTGCCGGTGTGCTTCTCGGCCAGCTACATCGCCTATGCTTCTGCGCGTATGGAGCCGGTGTTTTGCGTACTAGGGGAGTCCGCCGGTGTGGCTGCTGCGCAGTCCATTCATGCCGGTGTGCCGGTGCAGCAAATTGATGCAACGAA
>NZ_JBIPNG010000476.1:0-5134 GCF_044373815.1 Prosthecobacter sp.
TCTTTCGCGAGATCCCAATTGCCTGTCTCCAAATAGTATTCCGCAACGATCCTCGCCAATTCAGGGCGCAATGATGCGGCGGTGAAACTGAGGTTGTATTCATGTGGTTTGGTGGTGGGCATTCAGTGAAACTCTTATGACAGGATGGCATCTAAGCGGGGGATGACCCCAAGGGCAAGGAATGGTGCTCAGTTCTTCCCAGGAATCTGGCGACCCGTAACATCAGGTTCCTATGCCTTAATCCACTCATTCACATCGAACCCTTCATTCTTGATCTGCCGCGCCCTCTCCTTGAGCCAGTGGCCTGATCGTTTCTCGATTGTGTCCCGAGTCTTCTAAAAATGAGTGCTTTCAGGAGATCGGGCGGCGATATTGGCAGTGTACAGGAGGTCTTGAACGGAGGTTTGGTGTTTCATGGGGTTCAAGTTGGCAGGTCATGATGGTTACGGAACTGGCAGGTCAAGCTGCCAGTGCTGGAGGCGGCAAGCACCAGCGAGACCTCCATGCATCCTGAAAGTAGCGCGATGAGGCTGCCGAGGAAAGTGATGGCGGACATGAGGCTCAATGGAGATGGCGTCATGATTGACATGAATGGGGCACTGCGTGTCACTCTGCGGAAGAGACGTTCGTGCCTCGGGCGGCGGCGGTTGGTCATGCGATCCTCCCTTCATTGTTCACATCCCAGGTGGACATCAGCTCATCCGAGAGCACGATCTCGGACCGCTTCGCGTGGATGAAGGCGAGCGCCTGACGCAGATCCCAGGAGTTTTGACGCACCAGATGACTTGCCACCACCATGACGGAACGGCTTCTGCCAGCATGGCAGTGGACCAGAAGATTGGGATGCTTCGATGCGTATTCCCCGACAATCTTTACGACACGCTCAAATAACCAAGGGTCGTTGCCCGGACCATCCCGAAAATTGAAACAGGTCAAAGCCTCCACCCCGCAGTCCGCTGGCTTACAGTCATAGAAGTGTCCGTTGAGGCAAAGAATCGAGCGTATTCCTGCGGCATCCCTTGCTGCACGGTTCTCAGCATCCACAAAATTGCCAATGGCGATGGTGTCGGTGATGAAGGTCATGTGGTTCAATCTGGCTTCTGTTCTTCCTCTCTGACGATCTGGTCCATGGGCTTGGCATCGTCTTCCATGGCCTGGGCATCCATGGTGCCGCTGCTTTTCATGCGCATGGCCCGCACTTTGCGGGACATGGCGCTACCTGTGGAGGTCACGCCTTTGGCACTGTAGGTGACGTTGCCGCTGGATCGGGCGTCCATGTGCATGGCCGTAGCACTGGCGATGGCATCCTGATTGGCGGCCAAGAAGAGGAATTCCCAGCTTTTTTCATCGCGATAGAGGCGGATCAGATCACTGATGTGCTTCACGGTGTAATCGCTGGAAGCGTTCTCCATGCCGTCGGTGAAGACGGTGATGATGACCTTGCCAGGCTGGTTGGCGGCAGGGAGTTTTTGCAGGCGAGTATCGGTTTCTTTGATGGTGCGACCGATGGCGTCGAGCAATGCGGTGCTGCCGCGTGGGACGTAGGTGGCGGCGGTGAGCTGCGGCACCTCCTGAATTGGCATTGCTGCGAACGGCACTTCGTAAGCATCATCAAACTGGACGAGCGTGAGGTGGGCATCGCCTGGGACATCTAGCTGGGATTTGATGAAGAGATTGAAAGCAGCGACAGCAGGCTCCTGCATGGATTGCATGGAGCCGGAGCGGTCGAGAATGTAGGCGATTTCGGTGAGGTGGGGGTTCATAGGGGTGTTGTAGGCTGGAAAATGACAGACAAATTGGGTTAGGGGATGTGGTGTGAGATTGCGGCCTACTCGGCCATTTCCTCCTCCACAGCGGCGATAAGCTCGGCCCTGGAAGCGCTAAGTTTTGCTGCCTTTTCCGCCTCCGTCAGTGGCAGGCCAGATGCTGGCAGCGGCGGTGGTACCGGTAACCACTCGTTGAGGAAGAAGTCCTCCGGTTCGAGAAAATCGAGCAAGAGTCTTCGCACTGGTTGCACCTTCTCCATCTGCTGCTGCAAGTAGGCCTGACAACGCGGACTTTGCCAAAACAGCGTCAATGCTTTGCGGTCACGCTCGTCGAGATGCTCTGGCAGGCGGAGGAAGGTGTAACCGCTGTCTGTAAGCGTTAAACCTGCAGGCACTGGCAACGAGAGAGCATTCAGCTCGGGATCAGTCACGCAGTCCGCTCCCAGTGGCAGCAGCCACATCAGGCGCATGTGGCGGCGCAGGTCGTCCGTGCAATGAATCATGCGCACGTCCGGAATGAGCAGACCGCTGCCGCCGCCTGCCTTGCGAAGCAGGTCATCGAGCGGCTTGCTGTTGATGCAAAAATGAATGCCTGATCGAAGAATGGCCATGGGAGGTTTGTCTAGACATGCGCATTCTCTCACAGGGGGTGGGACATTTGCGGGGCGACAGATAAAGTTTATGAGGTATTTCTTCGCTAACATGTCCAAAGCATCCTCCCCCCGAAGATCACGAGCCAAGGCTCCCACCTCGGTCATTCGAGCAGGAACCAGTCGAGTTGCCCTTTGGCGTGTGCTGGAGATCCACAAGATCGTCCTCACCGGCAGACATCCGAACTGCTCCACCTTGGCAACAGAGATCGAAGTGACACCCAAGACCATCCAGCGGGACATGAGCTTCATGCGGGACCAACTGGGATTGCCTCTGGAATATGATCCTCTCAAGCATGGGTACCACTACACGCAGCCGGTGCATGAATTCCCCATGCTGCATCTTTCCCGTAATGACCTGGTGGCCTTGTTCTTGGCGCGGCATGCGCTGGAGCCGCTGCGGGGAACGCGGCTGGAGCGCATGCTGAGCGAGAGCTTCAGCAAGATCGCCGAAGCCTGCCCTGGTGAGATTTCCATCGAGTGGCATGAGCTGGATGAAGCTTTTTCAGTGAAGGCTTCTGGTGTGCTACCGGCGGATGTGACGCTGTTTGGCGATCTGCTTGATGCGGTGCGGGCCTGCCGGGAGGTGAGCTTTGATTATCACAAGCTCACCAGCAGCAAGCCCGAGCAGCGCTTGGTTCATCCTTATCATGTGGGGCAGATTGAGCATGGCTGGTATTTACTGGCCTACGATCCGGCACGGAAAGCGGTGCGCACCTTTGCCCTGCAACGCATCACGAACCTGAGCCTGCTGAAGACGAAGTTTGTGCGTGATCCGCGCTTCAATGCACGGGATCATCTGGGCGGTGGCTTTGGCGTATGGAGCTATGCAGGAGAGGAGAAGCGCACACACGAGGTGCACATTCGCTTTGAAGGCTACGCTGCCCGCGTGGTGGGGGAGCGCCTGTGGCACTCGACCCAGGCGATTCGGAAGCTGAAACCGGACGGCAGCGTGATCGAGTTTCAGGCGGACCTGTCCGGCCTGGAGGAAATCACCCGCTGGGTGCTGAGCTGGGGCAGCAAAGCGAAGGTGCTGGGACCGCTGGAGCTCAAGCAGCGGGTGCGGGAGGAACTCACTAAAATGACAAAGGGCGGGTGATGGATGAGATTCCCTTGCATGGAACGGCACGCACCAGCAGTTAAGTCTCGCGACAATCTTCGACTCTCTTGAAAGCGATCACCGTCATGGCAGGCACTCACCCACTACCGATTCTCATCTCTGATCAAGGAACCGAAATCTTGCTTGAACGCATTCCTCTGACCGGCGCTTCCGGAACGAGTGCCTACAACGAAGACTGGCTTCAAGACCTACTCTACAAACACCCGCAATCGCTGCCCATTGCCGAAATTAACCCTTTGTTCGCCGGCTTGGTTCCGATCTGCCGCGAGCTGCTGACACCTGCAGGACCTCTGGATGTCCTCTATGCCACACGCGAAGGCCGTCTGGTGGTGCTTGAAGCCAAGCTGTGGCGGAATCCCGAAGCACGACGGAAGGTGATTGGTCAGATCCTCGATTATGCCAAGGAGCTGAGCCATTGGAGTTACGAGACGCTCGATGCAGCCATTCGTGCGGCAGGCCGTCGTGACCAGGGAACCGCAAGGTCCTTGTTCGAAGTGGTTCGTGAGCAGCACGGGGGACTCGACGAAGCCCAGTTTATCGACGCAGTCTCACGCAACCTTAGGCGCGGTGAACTGCTGCTTTTGATCGCAGGCGATGGTATTCGTGAGAACGTCGGAGCAATCACCCAGTTCATTGAGGACCACGGAACACTGCACTTCACTTTTGGCCTGATCGAGATGGCGATCTACCAGATGCCGAACGGCATGCAGCTGGTGCAGCCGCGAGTCCTTGCCCATTCAGAGATCATCCGCCGGATAGTCGTTGAAGTGCGCGGAGGAGAACTCGCCGAGCCAGATGCAGATTCACCCGAAGTGGACCGGGAAGCGATGCCGAGACCCGACCTGGAGCAGCAGCGGCTCAAGTTCAGCGATTTCTGGACTGAGTGGTTGGAGAAATATCCTCTCGACGATCAGAGCCAGCCGGTGAAACCACCCTCCAAGGGCACCAATCAGTTCTTTGACCTGACTAAGGAATCAAAGGGCCGATTATCTGCCGTTGCAGCGGAACAAAGCGGGAAGGCGGGGGTCTATATCTCGTTTCGAAGGGAACCTGTCAGTGACCGGATCTACGCCGCCTTGATGGCGGACCAAACCGCGATCAACGCGGCAATTGGCCAGCCGGTTCAGTGGGCGTCCAGCGACAAGTGGCATTCTGTTCAGGTTTGGCGTGATTTTGGTGATCAGATGCTGACGCAACAGCGGGCCGAGGTGCAGGCATGGCTGGGCGATCTGATGAATCGTTTCGTCAATACGTTCCGTCCTCGGATTGAGGCTGTGCTGCGTGATCAATAGGCAGTAGCTAAAGCAGCTCCACCATGAACAATAGTCTCAAACCCATGACAGAGGCACTGGAGCTGGACCTGAAGAAGCTCGAATCCCGTGCTTATCATGCTGCAGAATGGGCCGAGGACACTCTGCGCTGTTACCACGCCACGATTCCAAAATTGCAGGAGGAGGCTGCTGCACGATTACGGGTGCTTTACGGCTGGATGTTCGTTCCGTTGACGTTGTGGCCGTTCAACATCCATGAGATGATGAATGACCTTCTTGCCATTCTGGAACAAGGCAAACGCTTGAGCCCTCAGCAGTGCCTCATTG